>JBQGDO010000031.1:0-19176 GCA_052039105.1 Methyloceanibacter sp. | reverse complement strand
GTGCTGCGCGCCATCGAGCGGGTGCCGCGCGATCTGTTCGTCGACCCGGCCTTCGCCGACCACGCCTATCAGGATATCGCGCTGCCGATCGAGTGCGGCCAGACCATCTCGCAGCCTTACGTGGTCGCCTTCATGACCGAGAAGCTCGAGCTCGACGAGCGCCACAAGGTGCTCGAGATCGGCACCGGCTCGGGCTACCAGGCGGCCGTGCTGTCCTATCTCTGCCGCCGCGTCTACACGGTCGAGCGCTGGCGCGAATTGCAGAAGGCGGCGGAGCGGCGCTTCGCCAAGCTCGGTATCACCAATGTCACCACCATCATCGGCGACGGCTGGATCGGCTGGCCGCCGCAGGCGCCGTTCGACCGCATCATCGTCACGGCAGCCGCAGAGACCCCGCCGGCGGCGCTGATCGATCAGCTCAAAGTTGGCGGGCGCATGCTCATCCCTTTGGGCGAGACGCGCGACACGCAATATCTCGTGCAGATCGACAAGACCGAGACGGGGCTGAAAGAGACTCCGCTCCTGCCGGTTCGTTTCGTGCCGCTGGTGCATGGCCGCGCCGGCGTCGCCGCCCGCCAGGCGAAGCGCGCTGCCAGGCCGGAAACCGCCTGATCGCTTGCTTGGCCGATCTTTCAGCCGCCGCAAGGGCTAACAGCTTGTTAACTGCTGCCGCGCTTTACTCAGAGGCGACGGGTGTGAGTTGAGGGCGTAGAGGGATGCAGTACGCGGCGTTATCGTCGGGCCATGGCCGCAACGCGTCCGTTGTCGTCGCCGCAGCCATGCTTGCCGTTGCCCTCGCCGGCTGCAGCTCGAGCGTATCGCGCTTCGATTCCGTCTTCGCCTCGTCGGCGTCGAATGAAAGCGCCGACTATTCGTCCACCGCCGCGCTGCCGCCGGTCCTTCCCGAAGAGTCCGTCTATAGCTCGGGCGCACCCGCGGATGCGCAGTATGAACGCGCGAGCCTACCGCCGCCCAGCTATTCGCCGTCGCCGACCCGAGCCGCTTATTCGCCCGGTACCGCCGGGCGGTTGCGCTCGCCGCACGCAAATTATTCTGCCCCAACGCCGCAGGCCGACCCTGCCGTGTGGCGCGGCAGCCAAGCGCAAGGCCCGCGCATCAAGGTGCAACCGGGCGACACGCTTTCCAGCCTCTCGCGGCGCTACGGCGTCTCCGTCGAGGCGATTCAGGCCGCCAACAATCTTCCCGACGGACGTCTCGATGTCGGTCAGGAGCTGGTCATTCCCGGCGCCAAGCTCGCCGCGAAGACGCCCAAGCCTGCGCTGGCGCCAAGCATTGCGGAGAAGCCGGAGACGCCGGAGCCCGCGCCGAGCCTTGCCGAGACGAAGCCCGCTGCTGCCGCGGACGGAACTGCGGTGCGCGTGGTCAAGACCACGACCATTCTCCCGCCCGGCGCGACCTCGCTTGCCGAGGAGGAGGAGAAGGACGCCGGTTTTGCCGACGCCAACAAGGCCGCGACGGACGCCGACAAGTCCTCAGACTCGGGCGACGTCGCCGCATCGTCCGAAATCACCGGCGAAGGCAAGCCGCGGCTGGCAAGCGTCGAGCAATTGCCGGCGCCCGATCCGATGTCAGGCAACAGCTTCCGCTGGCCGGTCAAGGGCCGCGTCATCTCGCAATTCGGCACGCGCCCCGACGGCGGCCACAATGACGGCATCGATCTCGCCGTGCCGCAGGGCACCTCGGTGCAGGCTGCCGAGAACGGCGTGGTCGCCTATGCCGGCAACGAGCTCAAGGGCTACGGCAATCTCGTCTTGATCCGCCACGCCAATAACTGGGTCTCGGCCTACGCGCATAACGAGGAGATCCTGGTCAAGCGCGGCGACAAGGTGAAGCGCGGCCAGATCATCGCCAAGGCGGGCGCCACCGGCGCGGTCAGCCAGCCGCTGGTGCATTTCGAGCTGCGCAAGGGCTCGCGCCCCGTCGATCCAACCAAATATATGAGCGACGCCGCGGCGAGCGCCGAATAGCGCCGCGCGCCTAAAGCGTTCGCCCCAAGCGGCCGGCCAGGTCCTGGATGAATTGCCAGGCGACACGGCCCGAGCGGCTGCCGCGCGTCGCCGCCCACGCCAAGGCCTCACCTTCGATCTGGCCCGCGGCTAGGCTTGGGTCGAGCCCATAATGCGCCGCGTAGGCCCGCACCATCTCCAGATAGTCGTCCTGGCTGCAATTGTGGAAGCCGAGCCACAAGCCGAAACGGTCGGAGAGGGACAGTTTCTCCTCGACCGCCTCGCCGGGATTGATGGCGGTGGCGCGCTCGTTCTCGACCATCTCGCGCGGCATCAAATGCCGCCGGTTCGAGGTGGCATAGAACAGCATGTTGTCCGGCCGGCCCTCGATGCCGCCTTCGAGCACCGCCTTCAGCGATTTGTATGAGGTGTCCAGCGCCTCGAAGGAGAGATCGTCGCAGAACAGGATGAAGCGCGCCTCGCGCGCCTCGCGCAGATAGGCGAGCAGCGCAGGCAGCGAGCCAATGTCCTCGCGGTGGATCTCGATCAGCTTGAGCCCCGGGATCGAACCATGCACGGCCTTGATCAGCGAGCTCTTGCCCATGCCCCGGGCGCCCCAAAGCAGCGCATTGTTGGCGGGCAGGCCTGCGGCGAAGCGGCGCGTGTTCTCGACCAAGGTATCGCGCACCCGGTCGATGCCCTTGAGCAGGGCAAGCGGCAGGCAATTGACCGCTGTCACGGGCAGGAAGGCCTCCGTTTCGGCCTGCCAGACGAAAGCCTCTGCGGCTTCGAAATCGGGCGGTGGGACGGCCCGCGGCGCAAGCCGCTCGATCGCCCGGGCGATCCGCTCGAAAAGGCCCGACAAGGGTTCCTGAAAGTTCATCTCGCGCCCGTTGCAAAGGCGATTTTCGCGGCTATAGTCCCGCCACCTTCGTAAGGATAAGTGCCCGTCGCGGGACGACAAAAGGCCCGTAGCCTTCGAGGGCGGCCATCCTTAAGCCAAGCAGAGGACAGGAGCAATGCCAGGGTTCACCTACGCTCAAGCCGCCCCCGGCGCGTTCGACATGCTGAATAGCCTGATCGTCCCCACCATGCTAATCATCGGGATCATGTATTTCCTGATGATCCGGCCGCAGCAGAAGCGGCTGAAGGAGCATCGGGAGATGGTCGCGGGGATACGCCGCGGCGATACCGTAGTGACCTCCGGCGGCATCATCGGCAAAGTGACCAAGGTCGAGGATCAGGAGCTGCAGGTGGAAATCGCCGACGGCGTCAGAATCAAGGTAGTGCGTTCCACGCTGTCCGAGGTGCGCGGCAAGGGCGAGCCCGCCCCGGCCGGCAAGGCGAAGGCCGCGTCATAGTGCTTTGCTCCATGTGCAATCTTTTACACCTCTAGCCTGATCCGGAGTTCGAGAGCTCAATGCTGCATTTTCCCAGATGGAAGCTCATCTTGGTGCTGGCGGTGGTGACCGCGGGGGTCCTCTTCTCGCTTCCCAATCTTTTCTCCAAATCGAGCCTGACAGGACTGCCAAGCTGGCTGCCGCACCACCAGGTCAATCTTGGCCTGGACCTGCAAGGCGGCGCCCATCTCCTCTATCAGATCGACGAGAAGGAGATGGTCGAGGACTGGCTCAAGAATATCCGCGGAGACGTGCGCGAGACCTTGCGCAAGGCTCGCATCGGCTATTCCGACCTGACCCAGGACGTGAACGCGCGCTGGGTCTCGGTGACCATCCGCGAGGGTGCTGATCTGGAGAAGGCCGAGACCGAGCTGAAGAAGCTTGCCGTGCCGATCGGGGGCGACGTGTTCGGCGGCTTTTCAGGCAGCGACCTCGACGTCACGCGCGACGGCAATCGCATCAAGCTCACGGTCACCGACCCTGGGCTGGCGCACCGCCTGACCTCGGCCATCCAGGCCTCGATCGAGACGATCCGGCGCCGCGTCGATGCCTTCGGCACCACCGAGCCGAGCATTCAGCGCGAGGGCCGCAGCCGCGTGCTGGTGCAGGTGCCAGGCATCTCCGACGTCGAGCGCCTCAAGACCCTGATCGGCGAGACCGGAAAGCTTGAATTCAAGCTGGTCGATCCGGGAGCCGACGCTGCGCAAGCCGCCGCAACCAACCAGGTGCCGGTCGGCGATGTACTGGTCTATTCCACCGACACGCCGCCCATTCCCTATGTGCTCAAGGACCAGGTCATGGTCAGCGGCGAGAACCTGGTCGATGCCCAGCCCGGTTTCGACAGCCGCACCGGCGAGCCGGTCGTGACGTTTCGCTTCGACGCCGCCGGCGCCAAGCGCTTCGGCAAGGTGACTCAAGAAAATGTCGGCCTGCCATTCGCCATTGTGCTCGACGGCAAGGTGATCTCGGCCCCGGTGATCCGCGAGCCGATCCTCGGGGGCACCGGGCAGATCAGCGGCAACTTCACCGTGCAACGGGCCAATGACCTCGCCGTGCTGCTCCGATCGGGCGCGTTGCCCGCGAAGCTGACGGTCATCGAGGAGCGCACCGTCGGCGCGAGCCTCGGCGCGGATTCCATCGAGTCCGGCAAGCGGGCGGCGATCGCCGGTCTCCTTTTGGTGGCGATCTTCATGGTGGCGGCTTACGGGTTGTTCGGCCTATTCGCGAACGTCGCCGTGCTCTTCAACATTGCGTTGATTTTTGCCGTACTCTCGCTCTTAGGAGCGACGCTCACGCTTCCCGGCATCGCCGGCATCGTGCTCGTCATCGGTATTGCCGTCGACGCCAACGTTCTCATCAACGAGCGCATCCGCGAGGAGATCCGCGCCGGCAAGTCGCCTTTTGCCGCGGTCGACGCCGGCTATTCGCGCGCGCTGATCACCATCATCGACTCCAACGTCACGACCTTGATCGCCGTCTTGGTTCTGTTCTGGCTCGGCTCGGGCCCGGTGCGCGGCTTCGCCGTTACGCTCACCATCGGCATTCTGGCGTCGATGTTTACGGCCGTGACCGTCACCAGGCTCATGGTCACCACGTGGCTCCGCTGGGCGCGGCCGCAAGCAATACCGATCTAGGAAAGGCTGGAGATGTTCCGCGGCATTCATTTCGTCCCACCGGACACCAAGATCGATTTCGTCGGAATGCGGACGATCACGTGGATCGTCTCCGCGCTCCTGACCGTCGTCCCGATTATTTTGCTGTGGACCCATGGGCTCAACATGGGCATCGATTTTCAGGGCGGCACGCTGATCGAGATCAAAACCAAGGAGAGTCCGGCCAATCTCGCCGATATCCGCACCAAGGTGAGCGGGCTTGGGCTCGGCGAGATTCAGATCCAGGAATTCGGCGCGCCGGATGCCGTGCTGATCCGCATCGCCTCGCAGCCGACCGAGCAGGAACAGCAGCAATCGATAGCCAAGATCAAGCAGGCGCTGGGCGACGAGGTGGAATATCGGCGAACCGAGATCGTCGGTCCCACCATTTCGAACGAGTTGATCGCCAGCGGCACGATTGCCGTGGTCGTCGCGCTGTTCGGAATTCTCGTCTATGTCTGGTTCCGCTTCGAGTGGCAGTTCGCCGTCGCTGCAATCGCCTCCTTGATCCATGACGTCACGGGCACGATCGGGCTTTATGCGCTGTTGCAGCTCGAGTTCAATGTGTCCAGCATCGCCGCCATCCTCACCATCATTGGCTATTCGCTCAACGACAAGGTCGTGATCTTCGACCGTATCCGCGAGAATCTGCGCAAATATAAGCGCATGCCGCTGGTGCAGCTGCTCGATCTTTCGATCAACGAGACCTTGTCGCGCGCTGTGCTGACCCATGTCACGACCTTCCTCGCCATGCTGCCGTTCCTGTTCTTCGGCGGCGAGGCGATCTACGGCTTCGCGTTGGCCATGTGCTGGGGCATCGTGATCGGCGCCTATTCGTCGATCTTCGTGGCCTCGCCGTTGCAGCTCATTCTCGGCGTGCGGCGCGAGGCGTGGAGCGCGGCGCCGGCGCCGGCCAAGGGGAGAGGTGCCGCGGCGGCGCGCATCTAGTCCCCAATCGAGGCGCGACCTTGCATGCGGGTAAGGGGAACGACACGGTAAGGAGCATCGCGCGGAAGGGCGATGCCGACCGCGCTCTCGCCGCGCTGTTCGCGCCGCGCGAAGCCCGTGCCGACCTTCTCGCCCTCATCGCCTTCAATGTCGAGCTGGCCCGCGTCGGCGAGCATGTGAGCGAGCCGCAGCTCGGCGCCATGCGTCTGCAGTGGTGGAGCGACGCGCTCGATAAAGCCTCCCAGGGCGAAACCACGGGTCACCCTATCGCCGACGCGCTCGGCGCCGCGCTGAAGCGACGTAAGCTTTCCCGCGTACGCCTCGACGCCATGATCGATGCACGCGCCTTCGATATCTCAACCAGGATCATGCCCGACCGGGCGGCGCTCGAGACCTATTTGCACGACACCGCGGGAGCGCTGTTCGCCTTGGGGGCCGAAGCGCTCGGGGCTCGAGGTCCCTCCGTCGAGCTTGCCGCCGCGCAAGCAGGCTTGGCTTACGGGCTCACCGGGCTGATGCGGGCGCTGCCGGTGCACGCCGCGCGCGGCCGCGTCGATCTTCCTGCCGATGTGCTGCGCCGCCACGGCACATCGCCAGAGCATGTGTTGGCGGGGAGGACAAGCGACAGTCTTCTCGTGGCGCTTGCCGCGTTCCGGCAGGAGGCGCGCGCCGCGTTGAACGAAGCGCGGCAGCATGTAGCCTCGCTCGACACGGAAGCGCGCGCCGCCTTCCTCCCGCTTTGCCTGGTCGAGCCTTATCTCGCGGCCCTGGAGCGCGAACGCGATCCCTCGCACAAGATCGTGGGCATCAACCCGCTCTACCGGCTATGGCGCTTGGCGACGTGGCGCGCGTGAGGTTCACTCCGCGACGGGGCTCGCAATCGGCGACGCCAGGACCTTGTCGATGCGGCGTCCATCCAGATCGACGATTTCGAACCGCCAGCCTTCATACTCGAACGTTTCCCCGACATGGGGCAGGTGCTCGAGCTGATAGAGCGCAAAGCCCGCGATGGTGTGATATTCGCCCTCTGGCCGCGTCCTGAAGCCGAGCCGATCGAACGCGTCCTGGGCCGACATCATGCCGTCGATGAGGATCGACCCGTCTTCGCGTTCCACCATCCCAGGCTCCGGTTCGCCCTCCACTTCGGGCAATTCGCCAGCGATCGCTTCGAGCAGGTCGGTCTGCGTGACGATTCCTTGCAGGATTCCGTACTCGTCGAGAACGGTCGCCAGCCGGACCGGTGCGGCCTTGAACTGCTCCAGCACCCTGAAGATCGGCATCGCCTCGTGGATCGCGATCGGCTGCCGAATGACCGCCAAGGGATTGAGGGCTTGTCCGTCGAGAAATTGATCGAGCAGGTCCTTCTTGACGATCATCCCGGTCGGCTCGTCGATCGTTCCTTTGCCGACCAGCAATTGCTCATGCCGACATTCGCGGATTTGCCGGAGCATCTCCGCTCGGCTGTCCTCCGTATCGATCCACTCCACGTCGACGCGCGGAGTCATGATGTCGGCGATGCGCCGATTGCCGATGGTCAGAACGCGCTCCACCAGCTCTTGTTGGGTCGGCACCAGCAAGCCGGCTTCTTGGCTCGCGGCGACCAGGAGCTTCAGCTCCTCGGGCGAGTGCAGTACCTCTTCGGCCGTGCCCGGACGCAAGCCGCAGGCGCGCAGCACGAGATTGCCCAGTCCATTGAGAGAGACGATCGCGGGCCAGAACAGGCGTCGAAATAGATTCAACGGATACACGATGCGCAGTGCCGTCCCCTCGCTTCGCTGGAGGGCGAGACTCTTGGGTGCAAGCTCTCCCAACACGATGTGAAGGATGGTGATGATGCTGAACGCGATCGCGATGGCGACGGCGTGCGCGCCGGCCGTGGCCGCCGAGCCCAGCATGCCGGCGAGATACGGCTCGATCAGTCGTGCCAAAGCCGGCTCGCCGATCCAGCCGAGCGCCAATGATGAAATGGTGATGCCCAATTGACAGGCGGCAAGATTGGCATCGAGATTGTTGATGGCCTGCATCAAGGCCCTGGCGCCGGTTCTGCCGCCGGCAATCAATTGCGCGACCCGGCTACGACGGACCGCAACGAGTGAAAACTCCGATGCGACGAAAAACCCATTGGCGGCCACCAGCAGAAACACGGCCAAGATTCCGAAGATGTCGGTCCAACTGCCATCGCCCGTAGGCATGGTCTCCTCTCAAGTTTGACGAAGCGGCCATCGGCGCGATCCGAAAACTGCGATGGCCGGCATTCGTAGAGACGGTTGAGGTGATGTTCGGATCGCTTCAAACGTCAAATGACGAGTGCATTGCTGAGAATGAATATTGCGCTCTTGATCAGAGCATAGAGCACCGTCCAGACAATGGCGATGGAGGCGATGGCGACGATCCAGCCAAGGATCGCGGCGATCCCATCGCGCTCCAAAATTGCCAGCGAGAACAGGCAGATCGCCAGCGCCGGCGGCATGTTGCCGAAGGGAATGGGCAGGAACAGGATGATGGCGAGGATCAGGCACATGACGCCGATCAATTGCTCGAAGGGTGGGCGCGTCAGAAAGCTCAAGCGGGGCCTCAGCAGCTTTTCGGTTTTGGCGAGCCAGGGCGAAACCTTGCCGACGGTGGCGGCAAAGTCGGGCTGCGCCATCGAGCGCTCGGCCATGAACTTCGGCAGCCACGGTCCGGGCCGGGCCAGTGCAAGCTGTGCGGCAATGAAGATGAGGGGTGCGCCGAGCACCGATGACGCGCCGGGCGGCAGGGGCAGGACATTCGGAGCCGCGAAGATCAGCATCAACGCGCCGAACGCACGGTCGCGCATTACCTCGAAAAGATCGGCGATGGAAATGCGCTCGCGCGTCTGATCGGCGGCAAGGGCGCTCAAGATGTCCGAAAGCCTGCCGCCACGCGGCCGCGCTTTCGCCCCGAGCGAAGCATATCCATGGGAAAATTCGTCTGCCGACATCGAGGTCAGGGCCGCCAGGCGGCAAAAGGCAAATACAGGTGCGACGAATCGGCTGGCGTGGCGGCGCTAGAGTCGACCATGTAGAGCGGGTCCGTCAAATCCGAATGACAACGGCTCAGAAACCGCACCAGAAAGCGGCCTCAACAAGGCGGCGGTCTACTCCGCGGCGGCGCTCGCGGGAGGCGCGAGCCAGTGCTCGAGATCGGCGAGGGCGCGGGCCGACAGGGATCGCTTGCGGTCGAAGCCACGGCTGGCGCGCGGCCCTTTGCCACGCGGTCCGGTCGGCGCAGCGATGGGGGGAAACAGGCCGAAATTGACATTCATCGGCTGGAAGCTGCGCGCCGCCCCATCATCGGCGCTCAAGTGGCCGCCGGTGATGTGGGCGAGCAGCGCGCCGAGCGCCGTGGTCGGCGGTGGCGGCGAAATTCTCCGGCCGAGTTTCTCTGCAGCGGCGAAGCGGCCGGTGATCAGTCCGATCGCCGCCGATTCCACATAGCCTTCCACGCCGGTGATCTGGCCGGCGAAGCGCAAGCGCGGGTCCGCGTTAAGCCTGAGCGTTGCGTCGAGCAGCTTCGGGCTGTTGAGGAACGTGTTGCGATGCAAGCCGCCGAGCCGCGCGAACTCGGCGCGCTCCAGCCCCGGGATTATGCGGAACACGCGCACCTGCTCGCCGTGCTTCAGCTTGGTCTGGAACCCCACCATGTTCCACAAGGTGCCGAGCGCATTGTCCTGGCGGAGCTGCACCACTGCATAGGGCTTAATCCCGGGCCGATGCGGGTTGGTCAGGCCCACCGGCTTCATCGGCCCGTAGCGCAACGTGTCGGGCCCGCGCTCGGCCATCACCTCGATCGGCAGGCAGCCTTCGAAATAGGGCGTTCCCTCGAATTCCTTGAAGGCGGTCTTCTCGGCCGCGAGCAGCGCGGCGATGAAGGCCGCATATTGGGCTCTATCCAGCGGGCAATTGATGTAATCCGCGCCGCTGCCGCCGGGTCCCGCCTTGTCGTAGCGGGACTGGCGCCAGCACATGCCCATGTCGATCGTGTCGACATGCACGATCGGGGCGATCGCGTCGAAGAAGGCGAGTTCGGCTTCGCCGGTCAGCCCCTGTATGGCATGCGCCAGCGCCGGCGAGGTGAGGGGGCCGGTGGCGACGATCACACTGTCCCAATCGGCGGGCGGCAAGCCCGCGATCTCGCCGCGGGCGATCTCGACCAAAGCATGCGCCTCGAGCCTCCGGCTGACTTCGGCGGCAAAGCCGTCGCGGTCGACGGCAAGCGCCCCGCCGGCCGGCAATTTATGGGCGTCGGCGGCCGCCATGATCAAGGAGCCGGCCCGGCGCATCTCCTCATGCAGCAGGCCGACCGCATTGGTTTCCCATTCGTCCGAACGGAACGAATTCGAACACACAAGCTCCGCAAAAGACCCCGTTTGGTGCGCCTCGGTCCGCCGCTCGGGCCGCATCTCGTGCAGCACGGTGGGGACGCCGGATTGCGCCAGTTGCCAGGCCGCCTCGCTGCCGGCCAAACCGCCGCCGATCACGTGAACTTTGCCGCCCATGGCGGGAACTTGGCCTGCGCCGCGCCCCGGTTCAAGCCGGGAGAAAGGCAGGGAGGGCAGGCGTTGCCTGGCTACCCATTGGGCAAATCGCGCAATCTTTGTTCAGTTTGCGCCCGCTTTGGGCTATCATTTCCGCGGGAGCCGAATCGTTCAGGCATAAAAATGGCTCCGCTCCATTGAGCCGGTGGACCGCCGGCCTTTCGGCGCATCCGCCCGCTCTTGCACGAAAGGGGGGTGAGATGTCCTCGAATACAGCACTTGCCATTAGCGTTGGTGTGCTTGGCGCGGTCGCAACCTATCTCTTCCTTGGGCCGCTCGGCGGCATGCTTGCCATCTGGGCGGCGTTCATCGCGTGGGGCTGCTACTTCCATTGCGGTGGGAAAGAGCAAGGCCTGACAACGACCATTCTGAACAACGCGGCCGGCGCCGTCATCGCCGGCATCACCTTGATCGTGGCCGGCGCCGCGGTCGGCGAGAGCCTGCCTCCGGCCGTCTGGCCCGCGATTTGCGTGGGCGTCGGCGTAGCGGCAATGGTTCTGCTCGCCAATGTACCGATGTTTTCGGCCATCCCGGCCCAAGTCTATGGCTTCGCCTCGGTGGCCGCCTATGCCCTGATGAAAGGCGGCAGCATGACCGCGGCCTCCATGGAGAACCCGGTCGTCGTCATCATCCTGTCAATGATCATCGGCGCGGTGTTCGGCTATGTGTCGGAGAAGGTCGCCGGCATGCTGGCAGGCGCGGGGCACACGCGTCACGCCAAAGCTTAAGCGGCGGTCAGCCTTACCAACCTAAAGCAGCGCGGTCCCGGCTGGGGCTGCGCTGCTTTCATTTGTGCCGTCCGTTGGACACGATCTCGCCACATCGGTTAAGCGTGCCGTGCTAACCCGCTCCGCACGCGCGCATAAGTGAATCTCGGAGCAACCCTTTTTCGGGACTTTGCTTGCTTTGCCCTCGGCCCGGGGGCAATCTCCCCCAGCTTTTAAGCCATGGCTCTCACGGGGACCGCAAGCCCATGCCCTCGGTCGCTGTTGTCTGGAAAGGCAACTGCCGGGAACCGCGCACGCGCTACCGCTTGCTCGGCCATTTGCAACGGCTCGCGCAGCGCAGCGACGAATATCTCCGCCTGCGCCAGCCCGAACGGCCGCGTATCTTGGGTGTGTCAAACGAGCAGCGCGGCGGAGCCCCCCGCGCGCGACGTAACATCGAGAGCATCGACGACGAAATCTCCGGCACCATCCTCATCTCGAGCTGGATCGGTCCCGACCCGGCCAGGCTTGCGGCGAGCGCGCGCGCGTCTGGCGCCGACATCATCGAAGATCCGGACGCGAAGCGCGGCGCGTTGATCGCCGTCAATCATGCGCGGCTGCGCGGCATCGATTTCAAATTGTTCGATCCGCGGGGGCTCTATCCGGACGCCGACCGCATGAGCTTCGTCTTCCTCGAATGCCCGGAGCATCCTGTGCTAGATGGAAGGCTGGTGGAGATCGCCACCACCGAGGACTGCGCGGCGAGCGGCTCCGCTGCGCTCAGCGGGGCCGACCTCTATCTCTGCGCGCCTAGCCTCCATCTTCGTTACTACCTCGAGGACTGGACCGACTGCCTGTTTTCCTGGATCAAGTTCTTCTTCGTCGGCGATTTCTGGTGGCATCGCTGGGCCGAGCTGCAGGGCTATACCGACTATCGACAGGTGTTCGAAGATTTGCAGGCCGACCGTGGCAGCGAGAACGCCGAGCATGCGGCGTTCGATGCCGTGCTTGCTACTTTCTCCCAACATGCCGAGCATTGGATCGGCGAGGTGGAAGGCTGGGCGAAAAGCGAGCAGGGCTAACCGGGTTTCCCGAAAGCCTTGCGCAGCTCATCCTTGGCCTGTTCCAGCCGGTTCCGGTCGGCCTGTTTCAGGTTCTTGCCGGCGCGGTTGATGTAGAACACGAGCATCGACATGGCCGAGCGGAAGGGATCCGCCTTGCGCCGTTTGCTGGCCTCGGCCGAGCGTTTGAGCGAGGCCGCTATCTCCTTCGGGTCCTTCAAGGTGAACACGCCGCGCTCCAAATCCAGCGCGTCGGAGTGCTCCGTCACGTTTTGCGACCATCGCTTGGTCGCCGGCTTCGCCTTTGCCGCGCGCTTGCTCACCATGCCTCCACTCCGCAATTCGTCCATCATCTTAACGCCACAAGCCAGGGTTAGTTGACGCAGCGACACTGCCAAAGGAGTTCCGTCGATGGCCGATCTTACGCTCTATCATGCCGCGCCTTCGCGCTCGTCCGTGGTCCGTTGGATGCTCGAGGAGCTGGGACAGCCCTACGACGTTCATCTCCTTAAGCTGGCCAATGGCGATCAGGCTAAGCCCGACTATCTCGCCATCAATCCCATGGGCAAGGTGCCGGCGCTCAAGCATGGCGATGCCGTGGTCACCGAGGTCGCTGCCATCTGCACCTATCTGGCCGACGAGTTTCCGCACGCGCGCCTCAATATCCCGGTGGGCGATCCGCGCAGGGGAGCCTATCTCAAATGGCTGTTCTTCAGCCCGAGCTGCATCGAGCCGGCGGTCACCGACCGGGCCTTTCCCCGCAAGGAAGAGCCGCGCCGGGGCGCGCTCGGCTATGGCGATTTCGACACGGTGATGAATGTGGTGGCGAAGGCGGTCGAGCCGGGGCCTTACCTCATGGGCGAGCGGTTCACCGCCGCAGACGTCGTGCTCGGCTCCATGCTGCGCTGGGGCATGATGTTCGACCTCTTGCCCAAGCGGCCCGAATTTATCGCCTATGTCGGCCGGCTCGAGCAGCGGCCAGCCTTGCAGCGGGCAACGTCCCTCGATCAGGAACTTGCCGCGGCCTAGCGTCGTCAGCCGGCGCGCGTAGGCTGAGAGAGCTTCAAGAACAGCGCGGTGCCGAAGCCCCAGGCTGCATTGACGAGGAGCGCGGCCAGAAAGCGCGGCCACAGCGCCGGGATCGGTTCGCCTTTGAGCGGCGGCACCACGAAAAAGGCGACCAGTGTGAGCGCAACCGAGCCGATCAGAATCCACACGGCCCAATAAGCCGGCCCGCGCAAGCCTTGCAACAAGGGCGCAAGCGCGGTGCCCCACACGCCTCCCCAGAAGGCCTTCGAGATCACCGACGGAACGCCGAACGGCGGAATTGGATCGAGCGGCCAGGCCGGGCGGTCGAGGGGGATCAGCCCGACCAGATTGAGCAGGTACCAGAGGCTCTGATGGAAGGTCAGCACGGCGAGAAAGCCGGCGATGAAGCCGAGCAGCGCAAGCCTCGTGAAGTTCATGGCGTTCCCTCGTGAAGGACCCGGAATGGTTCTATCAGAGTCCGGCGAGCTGAGAGTAACAATGGACTCCATGAAGATCATCTCCGGCGGGCAGACCGGCGTCGATCGTGCCGCGCTCGATGCGGCGATCGAACTCGGCATGCGCTACGGCGGCTGGTGCCCGAAGGGCGGCCGGGCGGAGGATTTGCCAAATCCGCCGGGACTGCTTGCGCTTTACCCGCACTTGCGCGAGACGCCGTCTGCCGCCCCGATCCAGCGCACCGAATGGAATGTGCGGGACGCCGACCGGCTGCTCATCCTGATCGACAATCGCGGCCTCGCGGTCTCGCCAGGCACGCTCGCCGCGTGCGATTTCGCGGTGAGGTTCGGCAAGCCGCATGTCGCGATCGATCTCGATGCACCCGATGCTCTTGCGCGCGCGCTGGCCTTTCTCGGCGAGGGGAAAGACGAGGCGGCGCTTTGCGTGGCGGGCCCCCGCGAAAGCGAGGCGCCTGGCATCTACGCAAGGGCGCGACCCTTTTGTGTGCTAGTTTGGCCGGAGCCGGCACGTAGGTGAGGGCGACCATGCGCAAGAATCGAGGTGACAAAAGCTTTCTCACGCGGCGCCAGGCTCTGACCGGGACCGCAGCGACGCTCGGCGCAACTCTGGCTTTCGGCCGAAGCGGTCGCGTCCAGGCCGAGACCACCGGGGGCACAGTTTGCGTCTTGACGCCCGAGGCCATGCAAGGCCCATTTTATTTCGATCCCAAGCTCCTGCGCGCCGGCATCACCGAGGGGAAACCAGGCGCGCAGCTCGAAGTTTCCTTGCAAGTCGTGGAGGCCGGAAGTTGCGCACCCCTGAAAGACGCCCGCGTCGATATTTGGCAGTGCGACGCATTGGGCCTCTATTCCGGTTACGACGGTCAGGCGACCGGCTCGTCGAAAGGCGAGACCTTTCTGCGCGGCACGCAAGTCACCGATGAAGATGGCAATGTGCGCTTCCAGACGATCTATCCTGGCTGGTATCCAGGCCGCACGCCGCACATCCATTTCAAGGTGATCCTCGACGACAAGGATCTCGTCACCGGCCAGCTCTATTTTCCGGATGCCACGAGCGAGAGCATCTACGCGAAGATCGCGCCCTATAATGAGCGCGGGGAAGAGCGCGACACATTCAACGCCAATGACTTCATCTTCAAGAAGGAGGATGGCGCTAAGACCATCGCCGAAGTCGCGGGGGATGGGGATTCCTATCGCGCCACTCTTATCATCGGCGTCGATCGCAGCCGACGGGTCTGACATGTACCAAAGTCGATCGGCGCAATTTGATTTGAATGTCTGCGCGCAAATGCGCGTTGCAGGCTATGTTCTGCCTCCCAACCCATCTCGAAGAGGCCCCTATGAGCAAAGCGCCTGCGAGCAAACCCAAGCCCGGTGCCCCTGCGCCCTGGCAAATCGTGGTCATCGACTCCAATAAGCTCCCCCGCACCAAGGTTTGGGGCGAGACCGACAAGGCGGTGAGCTGGCAAGGCGCGTTCGCGCTTTACGGAGGTAAAGGCGGTACAACCGCGTCTTCGACCATTGTCTACGAAGTTGAGCCCGGCAAGCGGCTCGGTTGGCACACCGACGCGACTGAAGAGACGCAATACATCATCGCCGGGCAGGGCAAGCTCTATCTGGAGGATGGCTCGACCCACGCCGTCGGGCCGGGCAGCGTCTTCGTCATCCCCACGCCCATCCGTCACGACCTCGAGAACACGGGCAAGGAGACCTTGCGCGCGGTTGCTTTCTTCGCCGCGGCCATGTTCACGCAGGACTTCGACCAGATCATGCTGCCGCCCAAGACGCATATTCTCGGGACGCCCAACCGGACGAGTTAAGTGAGCGCCAGCAAGGTGAGGAGCAGCGCCAGCACCACGGCGCTGGCAAGCCCTGCAAAAAAAATCGCGCGGCGTGCCGGCGTGGTGAGGATTATCTCACCGCCACGCGCTTTGATGGCGGGGTAGGGGTCCTCGCGGCGCGAATAGGTTTCCCGCGCTGGCGGCGGGGCGGGTTGCGGGGGTGCTTCGCGTACGGCCATATTTGCCTCCTTTTCCCCTCAACGATCCCGGCCCCGCCCGGTTCCCGGGCTCCCACCGGAGGACGTGAAGGGCGGCGTGCACGCCTGCGACTCGTGCTAAACTCGCAAATCGCTCGCAGCAGCAAGGGGGGAACAATGCTGGAAGCAATCATCATCGCCCTGATCGTTGGCGGCATCGCAGGCTGGCTCGCCGGCCTCTTAGTGCAAGGGACCGGTTACGGCTTGGTCGGCGATATCGTGGTTGGCATTCTGGGCGCGCTGATCGCGTCCTGGCTGTTTCCCGCGCTCGGCATCTCGCTTGCTATCGGCGGCGGCATTATCGGGTTGATCATTCTCGCCTTTATCGGTGCGGTGATCCTTCTGCTCATCGTCCGCGTCATCAAGCAGATCGCCAGCTAGCTCCGAACAGCAATTCTCGCCGCCCCAGGGCTAAGTGACTCTCGGGCATACATTGTCGCATCCGGGAACGGATTTGCGCGCGCATCCGTTTTACTGCCGACGGGAGGCCTCCGAAGAGAATGACGAGGTCAACCATGGAAGCGACCTGGAAACCCCATGAAAAGCACGGCGAACTGACCGAGCGCAGCGATCTGCCGGACAGCGTCTTCGCCTTCCCCAAGCAACGCAAAGAACCGCTCACTGACGCGAGCCATGTGCGGAACGCGATTGCGCGGTTCGATCAGACGATCGGCGTCTCGGACGAAGACCGCGCGCTCGCTTTTGCCAATATAAAAAAGGCGGCCAAGCATTACCGTGTCGAGATGTCCGAATCGGATTGGCATGAACTCGGGCGCCGCCCGAGTACCGGCCGCACCGCGGAAGACCGGCACAGATCCGCGCAGAAGGCTGCGGAAACGCGCAAGGAGCATCAAAGCCGCCGGCATTGAATGCTGCCTGTCGCCAATCGCTCGCCTTTCGCTGGGCTTGTAATTGGCGGGGAAGGCTATATCTCTTTCTTGTTGTCCGAACCCCCAATCGGACGAGGGAGCGCGCGATGCTCAGATATCTCCCGATTTTCCTGCTGCCCCTGGCACTTATGGGCTGCGTGACGGAGCAGAGAGCAGCCCTTCCCATGGCCTTGGCGCCCAGCGACACCGCGCAGGCATCTTGCCTGACCTATGGCGACGTCCCGACCTTCGGCGACTGCAAAGGCCCCGATACCATCGCCCTCCCGCCCGCGAACTAGTCCCCAGCTTGCACCCGCCGCGGAGTTGCCTCTTGGCGAGGCGAGCGTCTTGAGTCATGCTTGAGGCGAGCCGGCAGGGGGTGGCCGGAACTAGAGCTTGAGAAGCATCAACTGAAGCAGCGCGCGCGAGGCATCGTAGCGCGCCACAGGAGAAGCTGAATGGGCAGTGTCAACCATCCGAGAAAGTGGGACTATAGCAAGAAGACGCGCATCGACCTCAACCAGGCCTATCAGGTGGCCTATTGGAAGGAGCGCTTCGGCGTGACCGAGGCCGAACTCAGCGAAGCGGTGCACGCAGCCGGCGCGCTGGCGCGGAAGGTTGAGGAGTACCTGAGAACCAAAGCAAGCCGCTAGACGCTGGCCGCCCTCGCGGCGCGAGGGCACGGCGCCGGCCGCGACGGCCGGCGCTGCCAAATCCTACACGGCGTCTTTCGCCGCCTTCACCGGGCGGACCTTCAACTGCTTCCGCGCGGGTTTCGCTTTAAACACGGTCGGTTCCTTGGTGAAGGGATTGATGCCCTGGCGCTCGGGCGTTGCCGGCTTCTTCACGACGGTGAATTTGGCGAAGCCTGGCAGGACGAAGCTGCCGGCCTTCTTCAGCTCCTTATAGGCGTGGGAGGCCAGCGACTCCATGACGGCTTTGACGTCCTTCTTCGCCAGCGAGCATTCGTCGGCGACTTTCTGGATGAGTTCGGATTTTGACATCATGTGATTGGTTCCCCTTTGAAAAATCGACAGTTCCGCCGGCGCGTTGAGCCTCCCGCCCGATCCCTTGTAGCGCGACGCTTGGCCGATTCGCAGCCGATTGTCTGCAAAATATAGCGGGGAATCGCGGAGTTTTGCGTAGCAATTGCGGATTTTTACGGGGAAATCGCGGCGTTTTGCGGCGCACTGCCGGTTTTCCGGCCTTTCTTGGGCTCCGGGCGGGCCGGGGAGGGGCCCCCGACCGCGGCCAGGCGTGAGTTCAGCCCTTCCCCATCAGCGCCGCCCGCTCCTTAAGCAGCGCCTCGAGCCTCGCCTCCTGCTCGGCGATACGGTCGGCATTGCGCTCCTCGTCGGCTGCGCCGGAATAAGCTGCGGCCTGCTCCTGGAGCTGGCGCAGATTGTCTTCGACGATCTGGATGGCCTTTTCGATTTCAGCGAGCGATCGGGATGCGGTCATGCCTGCCTCTGGATGCTGTCGGTCCAACCGTCACTACCACAGCGGAGGCGGAGGGCAAGTGCCGCCCACGCCGCAACGCGGTTGCGGCGTTAGGTGATCCAGCCGAGCTCTCTCGCCTTGGCGAGCGCAAGCCGCCAGGACCGCGCCACGAACTCGGCGCGGGGCAGCGGAGCGTGCCGGTCGTCCTGCAGGAAAGAGGCGGCAAGCGCCGCCGCCCGCTCGCGCTTGCGATAGGCGGCGAGGAACTGCGTCCCTGGCATGGTCACGACGATCTGATCGCCGATCATCTCGACGACGAGCCGCACGCTTTCCCCCATAGAGCGTTTCCGATCAGGCTGGCTTGCAGTCTATCTGAGTCGCGCCGGAACTCGGCGGCTCGGCTCCGCGTCCGTTCAAAGCGACGACGAGCGGCAAGGGCCGCTTGGTCTCGCCGTCCTCCCCGAGCGATTTGCGAATGAAATTTTCGGCCGCTTCCGCCGCGGCGATACGCGCGGCGAGCTCGGCGCGCAGCCGGTCGTTCCAGGCGGTGAATTCGAGCAGCTTATGCGCCAGCCTGAGCTGCGCCCGCAATGGCTGCAGGCTCACCTCCTGTTTCGCCCTGAGTTGCTGCAGCAGATGTTCGAACCGGGCGTTCTCGGCGCCGATCTCGGCCTTGAGCCGCTCGGCGCGGCCCTTAAGGTCGCTGGAGATGTCATGCATGGAAGTCCCCCGACTTCGGTCCCTGCCCACTAACGGCGAGAGCCCGGCGGCGGTTCCGAACCCGACGTGAAATTTCGCGCTAGAAGATCAGGTATAGAAGGATAATGACGATGAGTGGCACGCCCATCAGCCACAAAAGAATGCCAGCCATGAATGCATCTCCTTGAACCGAGTTGAACAAGGAACAATCGCGCCACAGTTTCGTTCCCAGTTGCACAAGTTTCGGCCATCCCTCTCCCCCCTTGGCCAGATCAAACGGAGGCAACGTTCATGGCGCTCGATCCAGCCATCGCCGTCGCGGAAATCGAAGA
>JBQGDO010000030.1:0-1884 GCA_052039105.1 Methyloceanibacter sp. | reverse complement strand
GAAGTCGGTTGAGGTCGGCCGCGAACAATGGTTCCGTACTCGCACCACATTGAGCGGCGGGGGCATGCGATGATGGGGCGGCTGAAGGGCGATCAAAGCCAGCTGTTCTACGAGTTCCGCCTCGATGAAGTTGTTCCGGCCGATCATCTCGTGCGCCGGATCGATGCAGTTCTGATTTGTCGTGGGTGCACGCCGAGCTGGCGCGCCACTATCCCTCGATCGGCCGCCCCTCGATCGATCCGGAGCTCATGATCCGGATGCTCATTGTCGGTTACGTGTTTGCGATCCGCTCGGAGCGAGCGCTTTGTCGCGAGGTGAAGGTGAACCTCGCCTACCGGTGGTTCTGCAAGCTCGGCATCGAGGATCAGATCCCGGACCACTCGGCGTTCTCGCGCGCCCGCAACGAGCGCTTCAAGGAGAGCGATATTTTTCGCCGCGTGTTTGAGCGAGTGGTCAGCGCGTGCATCGGGGCCGGCTTGGTCGGCGGCCAAGGCTTCGCGGTCGATGCCAGCCTGATCGTGGCCGACGCCAACAAGCAGCGGTCGATCCCAGGCAAGGACTGGGACAAGCAGCGCGATCCCGGAACGGCGAGCCGTGCCGTGAAGGAGTACCTGGCGACCCTCGATGATGCGGCCTTCGGTGCGGCGAGCGACGTGACGCCGAAGTTCGTGTCGCCGTCCGATCCGGCCGCGCAGTGGACCGGAGCCATGCGCGGGCCGGCCTTCTTCGCCTATGCCGACAACTACCTGATCGACGTGAAGTTCGGCATCATCATGGATGTCGAAGCCACCCGCGCCATCCGGCAAGCCGAGGTCGGCGCCGCCAGAACCATGATCGATCGGACCGAGGAGCGCTTCGGGTTGAAGCCGGAGCGCCTGGCTGGGGATACGGCCTACGGCTCGGCGCCGACACTCAATTGGCTGGTGAACGAGAAGGGGATTGCGCCGCACATCCCGGTGATCGACAAGTCCAAGCGTGAGGACGGCACCTTCTCGCGGGAGGACTTCACCTTCTCCAAGGAGGGCAACGTCTACATCTGCCCGGCGTTCAAGCTCCTCACCACGACCGGCAAGATCATGAACGACGACATGCTGTTCTACCGCGCCAGCACGCGCGACTGCGCGGCGTGCGCCTTCAAGATGCGATGCTGTCCGAAGGAGCCGTCGCGCAAGATCCTGCGCAGCATCTATGAGGAGGCGCGCGACGTGGCGCGGGCGATCGCCAAGACCGAGGCCTTCGAGCAATCGTGCCGCGAGCGCAAGCGCGTCGAGATGCTGTTCGCCCACCTGAAGCGCATCCTGCGACTTGGCCGTCTGCGATTGCGCGGGCCGCGCGGAGCCCAGTTCGAATTCACGCTCGCAGCCATCGCCCAGAACCTGCGCCGGCTTGCCAAGCTGGTCGCCAGACCGCCGCCCGCGGCTGCCGTGTGTGCTGCGTGAGCGTCGGGTAGAGTTGAAGTTGCGTGGCGGGCGTCGGGTACCAGAGCGTCGCAGCCGCCGCCCCGGTCGGAGCAAGCGGCAGGAAGGGGCCGCACCAACGTTCACAAAGCCCCCTCAGCGATCCCGTCGGCGACTTTTGCAACAAAATCTGCCAAGTTCTGCCGTGAGCAACCGCAACAAAGTACTTTGACGAAGGGGCGCTAAGGGGATGCCACCTCGGACAAGCTGTGGTGCAGAAGCAAACTAGGCCAGTTCCAATTTCACGTCGATCTTCGCCAACTCTCCATTGATAAGATTGAAGTCGTGCTCCGTGTGACCGCCTGCGAACAACTGCAGTGCCTCGCCCTCTCCAATCACGCAGATGGCACCGCCATCGCGCCCAAAGACCAGCATCCCTCCCGTCACCCCGACGAAGCGCCATTTCGCTTGGAGTTGCCTCGGCGTC
>JBQGDO010000029.1:0-18696 GCA_052039105.1 Methyloceanibacter sp. | reverse complement strand
GGAAAATCTCTAAGCTTCGAAACATTTCGAGAGCGTCATCGCGTGCTAAAGCATTTCTCAATTGATCGACTGCCTTCACCGCCCACGTGGCTTGTCTACTGATCTCTTGTAGGAAGATTAGGCGTAGCTGGTCAGAAAGAGCGGATACGCCCGCGCGACACATTCGAAATCCTCCCACATCATCGTCCGCATGGTTGGCGGCCGTTCAGTTTGCGACACTAGCACGAAAGAATTTTTTGGGGCCTGTCGATATCCCCCTGCCTCATTCGTCGTGAGAATAGAGCCGAGCAATCCGGGCCGCGACGCGCGGCCCAAGGCCCGGTTCTTAGAGACAAGAGAAGGAGAGACGGAATGAGGTTCATGGTTTTCGTCAAGGCCACCAAGGACTCCGAAGCCGGCGCGATGCCGGCCGAGGAGATGCTCGCCGCCATGGCGAAGTTCAACGAGGAGATGGTCAAGGCCGGCGTGATGCTCGACGGCGACGGGCTCAAGCCGAGCTCCAACGGCGCTAGGGTGCGGTTTCACGGCGGCAAGGCCGGCGACACCTCGAGCAAACGCAGCGTGATCGACGGTCCGTTCGCCGAGACCAAGGAGCTGGTGGCCGGCTATTGGGTGCTGCAATGCCGCTCGCTGGCCGAGGCGATCGAGTGGATCAAGCGCTGCCCCAAGCCGCATGACGGCGATTGCGAGATCGAGATCAGGCCGATGTTCGAGCTTGAGGATTTCGGCGAGAGCCCGGCCGTCGAGCATCACCGCAGACTCGGCGAGCAGATCGCCGGGCAAAACTGATCGAACCAAACACGGGAGACCAACCATGCGATTCATGTGCATCGTGCAACACAAGGAAGGGCCGGTCGAGGTGCCGCCGGTCATGTATGAGGCAATCAACAAGCTCGGCGAGGATGCGGCGAAGGCGGGCTGCGTCAGGGTCGCGCAAGGCGGGCTGCTGCCCACCGCCGAAGGCACGCGGATTCGACTCGCCGGCGGCAAGCTCGGCGTCACCGACGGGCCGTTCGCCGAGGCCAAGGAGGTGATCGGCGGCTTCGCCATCTTCGAGGCGCCGTCCAAGGCCGACGTGACGAAATGGAGCATGCGCTTCATGGAGCTGCACCAGCAGCATATGCCCGGCTGGGACTGCGTGTGCGAGATCCGGCAGATGTACGGCGAAGGTGACGAGCCGTGCGGCTCGGCGGCGAAGGCCCGCGAGACCGAAGCCGCGGTGTAGCTATTTCCCCCTCTCTTGTCATTCCCGCGAAAGCGGGAATCCAGTAACCCTGTGACCGCGCTCAACTGAGGGCAGTGGTTACTGGATCGCCCGGTCGAGCCGGGCGATGACAAGTGGGTTAGGGAAGCGCCGCACTCTAGCTTGCGGAAGCTTCCCAGTTGGCGGTAGTCGGTAGTTGGTGACCGCTGCCGACACACATTCCGCCATCGAGGCGGTGTTCCGCATCGAGCAGGCCAAGTTGATCGCCGGGCTGGCGCGCATGCTGCGCGATGTCGGCCTCGCCGAGGAGCTGGCGCAGGAGGCGCTGGTCGCGGCGCTCGAACATTGGCCGCGCGACGGCATCCCCGACAGACCCGGCGCCTGGCTGATGGCGACCGCCAAGCGCCGCGGTATCGACCTGTTGCGCCGAAACAAGCTCGCCGAACGCAAGCATGAGGAGCTCGGCCGCGAAGCCGAGCTCGAGCAGGAGATGGCCGCCTGGGACCCGAGTGAAGCGCTCGACGACGATATCGGCGACGATCTGCTGCGCCTGATCTTCACCGCCTGCCATCCGGTGCTCGCGCCCGAAGCGCGGGTGGCGTTGACCTTGCGGTTGCTCGGCGGACTGTCCACCGAGGAGATCGCCCGGGCCTTTCTCATGCAGGAGCCAACGGTGGCGCAGCGCATCGTGCGCGCCAAGCGCAGCCTCGCCGACGCGCAGGTGCCGTTCGAGGTGCCGCATGGCGAGGAGCGCGCCGCGCGGCTCGCCTCGGTGCTGGAGGTGATCTATCTGATCTTCAACGAGGGCTATGCGGCGACCACCGGCGAAGACTGGATGCGCCCGTCTCTTTGCGAAGAGGCGCTGCGGCTCGGCCGGATTCTCGCCGGGCTCGCGCCAAGCGAGCCGGAAGTGCACGGCCTGGTCGCGCTGATGGAGATCCAGGCCTCGCGCTTCGGCGCGCGGGTCGATGCAGCCGGCGAGCCGATCCTGCTGCTCGAGCAGAACCGGGCGCGCTGGGACCGGCTGCTGATCCGCCGGGGACTTGCCGCGCTCGCCCAGGCCGAGGCGCTCGGCGGCGCGCGCGGCCCTTATCACTTGCAAGCTTCGATCGCCGCTTGTCATGCGCGCGCGGCGCGGGCGGAGGACACCGATTGGGCGGAGATCGCCCAACTCTATGCCGCGCTCGCCTCGCTGATCCCCTCCCCGGTGATCGAGCTCAATCGCGCGGTTGCGGTCGGCATGGCTGACGGGCCCGAAGCCGGGCTTGCGCTGGTCGATGGGCTTGCCGATGAGCCCTTGCTCAAGACCTATCATTTGCTGCCGAGCGTGCGCGGCGATCTTCTGGAGAAGCTCGGCCGCCATGAAGAGGCTCGCGCCGAGTTCGAGCGGGCCGCGGCGCTTGCGCGTAACGCGCGAGAAAGGAAGCTGCTGCTCGACCGTGCCGAAGCCGCCGGAAGGTGCTAAAATGAGAAATCTCGTTGCGTAACTGTCTCGCGAAGGAGCGAGCCATGAAAAAGCTTCTGCCTCTCTTCCTCGGTGCACTCGCCTTGGCCATCGTCGCCCTGTCCTCCACGTCAGCATCTGCCGGCGTTCGCGTCGGCATCGGCTGGGGCGGATGGGGCTGGGGCGGCTACGGCTGGGGCCCAGGCATCTATTTCGGACCGCGCTACGGCTATTACGGCGGCTACTACCCCTACCGGCGCTATTATTACGGCGGGTACTATCCGCGCTATTACGGCGGTTACTACCCGTATCGGCGCTACGCCTACCGCAACCATTGGCGCCGCCGCTGGTAACGCCGTCTCGGATTTAGCCAAGACAGTCGCGTCTGCATTCCTGTAGCTTGCCTCGGCGTAGCGCTTGGCGCTCGCGCCCAACGATCCGCTTTGTCTCCGCGCCGGGGGTTTTTCACCATGCGAGTTTTCGTTCTGCTGGCCTTGCCGTTGCTTGTGTGTTTCGCGTCCGCGCAAGCCGCCGACACCGATGCTCCCGCCTATTGCGCCGCGGTCGGCAATATCGACGCGCCGGACGCGCGCTATACCGGACCCAAAGTGCCGGACTGGATGATCCCGGCGCTCTACACGCCGGACGAGCTCAAGGCGCAGAAGAAGTCGAAGATCGATCCCGCGCGCGCGGTGGTGTGGCGCTGCATGGGCGGCAAGGTGTGGGCTTGCGTGCAGGGCAACGCACCGATCTGCGGCAAGGCCAATCAGCAGATGAAGCCGACGGCGGCAATGCGCGACTTTTGCACCGGCCAGCCCAATGCCGACGTGATCCCGCTCTCGGTCATCGGCCACGAGAACCCGATGATCTATGACTGGACCTGCCGCGGCAAGAAACCGGCGATCGCGCGGCAGATCTTCACCGTCGATGCGCAGAGCTATCCGGTCGAGCTGTGGAAGGAGATCGCGCCGGCGCCCTAGCGGCTCAGGCCGGCACCGCCTCGATCACGCAGATCGGCCGCTCGGTCGGCACGATGCGGTTGAGCCGCAAACCGGCGGCGGCGAACAGCTCGCGGAACTCTTCTTCGGTGCGCTCCTTGCCGCCGACCGTCATCACCAGCATCTCGATGTCGAGCAGCTTGGCGGGCGTCGGTCCCGGATCGCCGGTCACCACCATCTCGCAAAGCAGCACGCGCCCCTCGCGCGGCAGCGCCTCACGCATCAGCCGCAGGATGGTCAGGCAATGCTCGTCGCTCCAATCGTGGATGATGTGCTTCATGATGTAGGCGTCGCAGCCGTCGGGCACGCGCTCGAAGAAGCTGCCGCCTTCGATTTCGATACGTCCCTCGCAGCCGGCAAACTGATCCTCCGGCACGCCGGCCACGATCTCTTCGCGGTCGAACAGCACGCCCTGCATGCCGGGATAGCGCCGCAGGATCGCGGCGAGCAGCGCGCCGTGGCCACCGCCGACATCGGCGAGGCGTTCGATGCCGCTGAAGTCGTAAGCTGCGGTGACGGCCTTCCCGGCCATGGTCGAGCCGCTCGTCATCGCCGCTTGGAAGGTATCCGAGAGGTCCGGCCGGTCGGCGAGCACGTCGAAGACATGTTTGCCATAGGCCTGGCTCACGCCGTCTTGGCCGGTGCGCAGGCACTCAACAAAGTGCTCATAGGCGCGCGTGGTCCACTCGTCGCCGAACATCATGGCGAAGTAGCGCACGCTGCCCGGCGCGTCGGATTTGAGCAGCTCGCCCGCTTGCGTCAGGGCGAAGCGCTTGCCGGGTTCTTCTCTGAAAACGCCCATCGCAGCCAGGGCGCGCATGACGCGATAGAGCGAAGGCGCGTGTGCGCCGGTCATTGCCGCGATGGTCTCGATCGGCATCGGCGTCGATCTCAGGTGGTCGGCGACCCCGAGCCACGCGACGCCCGACAGGCAGTAGGTGAGCTGCTTGCCGAACAACAGCTGGCTCATGAGAATCTGCGGATTGACGGCGCTTTCGCCCGGTTTCACTGCCATGAGAGGCCCCTTCGCTTTCGATTTGCGGGGCACGCTGCCCGGCGACTTTGACATTGCCGTGACGACCGTGAACGCCTATGCGGCGAATGAGGCAGGAGCACAACGGAGCAGACCAAAGCCGCGGCTGCACGGTCGCGTTCGACGCCGGAAGGCTGCCTGATTCCGATCGTCGATTGCGGAAATGAGGTGGATGAGCGAAAGGGTCGGACCCGACCCTTTCACCCCCGTAGACGGCTCGGCGGGTGACGCGAAACATGTCCCGCCGAGGGCCAAAAACTCCGTCCCCCCGGAATGGTTCCCGGAGACAGTTCAAGCGCCGTCTCATAGGCCCCTAGAGGCCGGCTCCGGGCCAGGCTTCTTAGCCTTTTGCAAGCTTCGGGCTTGCTCCCCTCGCCCGGCCCAAGCATTGCTGTGGCAAAAGCCGCGAAGCGATTTTGAGCCCATGGCGACCAAGCCTCTGCGCATTGCAATCATCGGTAGTGGCCTCGGCGGCGCCGTGCTCGCGGATCTGCTGGCCGGCCATCATGACGTGGCCGTGTTCGAGCGGGGCTCGGTGTCGCCGTCCCGGCCCGCGCCACCGTTGATGACGGCCCATCCGTTCGGTCTCTATCCGTCCTTCGCCTACGGATTGGGTGGCACGACCAATTTCTGGCATGGCGGCCTGGTCGAGATGCTGGATGACGAAATGGGACCGGACTGGCCGGACTCGCTCAAGCGCGCGCTGCCGGAATACTACCCGCACGTGGTTCTGCAGCTCTACGGCGACGGCGCGCTCAAGGCTTGGCGGGCGCGCGACCCGGTTCAATCCGGCGGCGATCTGCATCTCGCCCAATTGTTCTATCCACCCGCCCCCTTCCGCGCCGCGCAATCCGGCTTTTTGAGCATGGCGGAGCTACGCATGGATCACCGCGTCGAGCGCCTAGAGGAACGCGACGATGGCGTCGACGTGGTGAGTCTCTTTGAGGGAAAGACGGTCACGGAGCGTTTCGACCGGGCGGTGATCGCCGCGGGCGGCCTCAATGCACCGCTCCTGTTGCAGCGGTCCGGGCTCGGCGGCGCGCAAGCCGGCCGGAACTTCACCGATCACCCGATGGGTTTCGTTGCCAAGCTCAAGGCATCAAAGCCGAGCCAGGCGTTTCTGCGGCTGCGCGGCAAGGGCGGCCTCTTCGCCAGATCGCAAGCCGTGCTGAAGGCGCGCGACGGCGAGAGCGGTCTGTGGTCGGCATTCTATCTGCGCGCCGGCGTGGGAGCGGGCCTTGCGTCAGACCCCTATGCGCGGTCCTTCGAATTTCTCGCCGAGACGACGCGCGGCGGGAAATACCGCGCCGCGCTGCCGCATCTGCGCGATCCCGACTTTCTGTGGCAGGCCGTCGAAAATCAGCTTGGCGTCCAGCTTCCTTCCTCGCACGCTTATGTCCTTGTCCTCAACGAACAGGAAGCGACGGCACAGGGAACGGTGCGCGCGGCTGAGCATGGCCGCATCGCCGTGGATTGGAACATCTCGGAAGCGGTCGATGCTTCCATCCACCGCAATCTCGAGCGTCTCGCCGACTATACGCAGAGCGAGCTGATTCTGCCCGAAGGTCCGCTCCGCAACCGACTCTGGTCGGCGGCGCATCACAGCGGCACCTGCCGCATTTCGCCCAATCAAGCGACGGGTGTTGTCGACGAGGAGCTTCGGGTTCACGGCACGGAGCACATCTATGTCTGCGACGGCTCGGTACTGCCGTCGACGGGCGCATCGAACACCGGCCTGACCATCGCCGCACTCGCCCATCGCCTGGCTGCGCGACTGAACAAGGAACGTGGCGCAGATATCGCGCCATCGAAACGGGGCCGTCTCGTCATGTCGGGGGCGACGGGGGCGGTCGGGCGCATGATGCGCGCGCGGCTGGCGGAGCGTCCGCTCGATTGGATCTCGGTCGATTTGCACGACGATTGTTCCCTCCCAGAGAGAGGAGAACTGAAAGACGCGGTGTTCCTGCACCTCGCCAACGTCCACGGTTCGGTCGAGGAGAATTTGCGGCTGCAGCGGCGGGCGGCGGATTTCGCCGACAAGGCCGGCATCGATCAGATCATCGTGCCGATGAGCACGTCCACACTCGAAAATCCCGACGCTCAAGGCCCGCGTCTCGACGCCGAGAATCTGGGTTTCGCCTATGGCGGCCATGATCCTTATCCGCAAGGAAAGCTCGCGGCGGAGCGCTTCTGGCTGGATTGGCAGGCGGCCAAGCCCGGCCGGCGGCTCGCGCTGGTTTATGTTCCCAACATCACGGGCCCACGATCTCGCTGGACGGAGTCGATCGCCAAACACGCGCCCGGTACGACGCTGGTCGTGCCCCAGATCGATCACTTCTTCGCGGTGAGCGAAGTAAACCTCGTCGATTTTTTAGTCCAGCGCGCCGAAGGTCTCGATTCCGGCGTCAAGCGGTCGCTCGTGCTTTCGCCGACACGATCGCTCGCCGAATCGATCAGCGCGGACCGCGGCGAGGCGGTCGAGGCGGTAAGGCTGCCGCGATTCCTTTGGCCGCTCCTGAGTCTCGGCCACCGCCAGCCTCTTGTACAGAAAGCTCTCCTGGCAACGAGAGTCATTGGCGACAGGCTGCTACGGGCCACAATCGGCCGCAGCCTGCTGCGTGTCTCGCCGAACTATTTGCATCGCTTTCGAGCCCAATCGGAATTGGCCGAGGCCATGCAAAGGCTTGCCGATGAAGGCGTGTCGGGGCGCAAGCTGAGCGACGATCGCCTGGCGGAAAGCACTAAACAGGGATGAATTTCAGCGCCACGCCGTTGATGCAGTAGCGCAGCCCGGTCGGCTTCGGTCCGTCATCGAAGACGTGGCCGAGATGCCCGCCGCAGCGGCGGCAATGCACCTCTTCGCGCAGCAGGCCGAACGTCCAATCCTGGCCGGTGCCGACCGCGCCCTCGATCGGGGCATAGAAGCTCGGCCAGCCGGTGCCGGAATCGAACTTGGTCTCCGAGGCGAACAGCGGCAGATCGCAGGCGGCGCAGGCAAAAATGCCCTTCCGCTTCTCGTCATTGAGCGGGCTGGTAAAAGGCCGCTCGGTCGCCTCCTCGCGCAGCACGGCATATTGATCCGGGGTCAGGAGCTTGCGCCACTCTTCCGCCGTGCGGGTGATCTCGAAGCGGCCCTCCGAGGCCGCGTTGGCGTTCGAGGCGTTGCGCCATCGCAATGCGGCAAGGCCCACAGCCGTGATCGCCGCCAGGGAAACGCCGCCCAGGGCAAGCTCGCGTCGGGTGATCATGGTGCCTCCTTCTATTCCCAAGTGAATGTATGCACCCAGCTACGTGCTTCAATTCAACTTGGATGCACGCGCGATCACAACCGCGTTGACGAACCGTCTGCCGCCACGGGCGTTTGGAGCGGAGGAGACGCACGTGAATCCACGGAATAAACGCCTACTCGTCGTCGTTAACCCGAACGCCTCGCGGGCCGAAGCGGCCTTGCCGCAGATTGCCGACTGGTTCGCCACAAGCAGCCAGGCTGAGTTTGTCGTGGCGCGCAAGAAGGACGAGCTGCGGCGAATCTTGGATGCAAAGGGACGCAACGTCGACCGCATCGTCATTGGCGGGGGCGACGGCACACTCTCCAAGGCGCTGCCCGCGCTGCTTGATCTGAACAAGCCCGTCGCGACCATACCGCTGGGCACCGCCAACGATTTCGCCAGAACGCTCGCACTCCCGGACGATCCGCTGGAAGCCGCCAAGCTCGCGCTCGAAGGCCGCGAGCACAGAATCGATGTCGGGCTCGCCAACGGCAAGCCCTATCTCAATGTCGCCAGCGTCGGCGTGGCATCCCAAGTCATCAAGGCGCAGTCCAAGGAAATGAAGCAAAGATGGCGCGTGCTTGCCTATGCCGTCTCGCTGATTCGCGCCGCCCGCAATTTGCAGCCCTTCTTCGTCGAGCTCGATATCGATGACGGTCCAAGCTGGGCCGCGCCGGTCTATCAGGTCAGCATCGGCAACGGCCGCCACCATGGCGGCGGCCTGACGGTTGCCGAGGACGCCGCGATCGACGACGGCAAGCTGCATCTCTACGTGGTTTATCCGGGCACGTTCTGGCAGCTCGTCGCCTGCCTCACGCATCTTCGCTTTGGCATGATGCAGCCGAAACTGCTCGACCGCCACACGGCGACACGACTGGTGCTGCGCACGCGGCATCCGAGACCGGTCGATACCGACGGGCGCCACACGACTGAAACCCCCACGACCTTCACCCTGCTTCCACGCCGCCTGACGGTGATCGTGCCCGCAGCGTTGCCGGAAGACCACCGGGGATTGAGCGCAATTGCCGAGCCCGCCTAGCCGCGCGAGGTGACTTGGCTCGCGGGAATCTCGATGACGCAGCGCACGCCCTTGGGCGGGAAGGAGAGGCTCACGTCGCCTTCCAGCGCCTTGCTTACGACATTCTCGATCATGGCGCGGCCGAAGCCCGACCGCTCGGGCGGCGTCACCTTCGGGCCGCCCCGCTCCTGCCACACGAGTTTCAGCTTGGAGGCATCCTCGCAGAACTTCCAGCTGATGCTGACCTCACCTTCCGGTTCGGAGAGCGAGCCGTATTTGTGCGCGTTGGTGGCGAGCTCGTGCAGCGCCAGGCCGAGATTCTGCACCGCCTCGGGCTTCAGCATCACATCCTCGCCCTCGATGGCGATCTTTTCGCCGAAGCGCTCGGCGTGATCGCCCAATTGCTGCTCGACCAGCATGCGCAGCGAGGCGCCCTGCCAATCGTCGGCAATCAGCAGATCGTGGGAGGCGCCCATGGCGCCGAGCCGCGCGCTGAAGCGGTCGAGGAAGTCCTCCACCGAACGCGTGCGCGAGGCGGTCTGCCGCGCGATGGCGTGGATCACGGCAAGCAAGTTCTTGCAGCGATGCGTGAGCTCGCGCAGCAGCAGGCGAAGCTGATCTTCATTGGCCTTGCGTTCGCTGATATCGACGGCGACGGAGGTGGTGCCAAGCACTTCCCCCGTTTCGGCGCGCAAGGCTTCAATCAGGAGGTAGAACGACCGCTTCCTGCCGAACAACTCGAAATTGGCTTCGAGCTCCCGCGCCTCTCCCGTCTTCATGACTTGTCGCTTCGCGGCCATGACCGACTCGGCGGCGGCGGGCGGCATGATGTCGGCATCGGTCTTGCCGAGCAATATCGCGGGAGAAACGCCGGTGGGCGGGTTGTGCACCCAGGTAAAGCGCATGTGCCGGTCTTGGCTGAACGCCGAGATCGGTGAGCCGCGCAAGGCGATCTCGAAGCGCTGCTTGGCCTCCGCCAATTCCTTGGTGCGCGCTTCGACGCGCTCCTCGAGCCGGTGGCGTGAATCCTTGAGTTCCTCGAAGGTGCGCAAATGCGCCTCCACCTCCGCCTGGAGACGATCGCGGGAGGGCAGCCGCGACAGCTGCGGCGCAAGCTTCCAAATGACGATTGCCGCGGTCAGCGCCAGAAGTGCCCCGAGCGCCTTCAACAATCCTTCCAATCCTTTGCCGGGAACTCCCGGAACGAGCAGCGTGAAGAGCGAAGCGAGATGGGCGAGCCCCACGGCGAAAATGAACAACGCGAACAGGACGATAAGCGCGCGCTCGCCCGGATTTGTTTCCCCGCGGCGGCGATAGATGTGGAGCAGCGCGAAAGGAATGGCGAAGAAGGACAGCGCGATGATGCCGTCCGACACGGCATGAAGCAGAGCCAGCCCGGGGGGCCAGATTTCGGTTTGGGGCCCTGCGGCGCCAAATGAGACCCAAGATGCCATTTCGTCGCTCAATCGCCGCACGCGAGGCCGGGCTCGCAGGCAAAACACTGCACCCTGAAGCGCGCCGACTGCTCTCGGTTCTCAGCCAGTGAAGCCCTCCAGGTCCTTAAAAATTTGGGTGGGACCGGCCGATTTCGCAAGGAGAGAAGCGTGTTGCGGAAAGAGGTCCAACCGCCGGAACCCTCCAGGCGAACGAACGTTATGCTGCCGTTCGAGGGCACGCGAACCATCATCCCCGCCCCTCCCCTGCTGCACTCGAACCAGACGCCCGCAACCGTCCTCCCCCGGTTGCGGGCGTTTTCTTTCGCATAGGGCCGAATACGGCATGAGCTTGGCGTCACGCTTAAAGCAGCGCCGCGATGAGCGTGACGAGAAAGACGACAAGAAATATGAAGAAAAGGATCCGCGCCACGCCGCCCGCGGCAGAAGCGACGCCACCAAATCCGAAGACACCGGCGATCAGAGCAATCACGGCGAAGATCAGCGCCCAGGTCAAAAGCATGTTGGACTCCTAAAGCTTTGGGGTCTCACCGGGCGGGTTGGCCGCCCTCCTCAGCCCTCCAAACGCCGCGTGCCCAAGATCGTTGCCCCGTCGAAATCCTGTTTTAGAAATGCGCGACCGCAGCCAGCAGGTCCTTGCCGGTAAATGGCTTCTTGACCAAGGGCACGCCACGGTGCGCCGGCGGCAATTGTTCCCGCCCATAGCCGCTGACGAAGGCGAAAGGAATGTTGCGCGCCTTGAGCGCATCGGCAACGCGGCCCACCGGCTCGCCGGCCAGATGGGCATCGAGCAGCGCGCCGTGCACGACGTCCTGCTCGATCGCCTGCAGCGCATCGCCCACCGTGCCAGCCGGGCCGACCACGGCGAGGCCTGCCTGCTCGAGCACTCCGGCGATATCGAGCGCGATGAGGAATTCGTCTTCGACGACGAGGATACGCATAGCAGCCATGCCCGGACGCTCCTCCCAAGACAAGACGACAAGTTCAGTTGATTTAGGCCCGACGATCAAGCCCCCTCGACGTGCCCGGCAAGGAACCGTGCGCAAGGCCAACGCGTTGATTTTCCACCTGTGAAGGCAGAGGCGCTGCTATTGCCCGCGTCTGCCCTGGTTTAGACCGCCGCCCGCTAGTGGGAGGCCTGTGAAAGGAGTAGACTTTCATGAATTGGGATCGAATCGAAGGCAACTGGAAGCAATTCCGCGGCAAGGTCCAGCAGCAGTGGGGCAAACTCACTAATGACGACCTCGACCAAGTGGAAGGCCGGCGCGTGGAACTGGTCGGCAAGATTCAAGAGCGTTACGGTATCGCCAAGGATGAGGCTGAGCGGCAGGTGGATACCTGGCTGCAGAACACCTAGTCCGAAGCATCGGTTCGCCGCGGCCCTGGTTTGATATCAGGCCGCGGCGCACAGGTGCCACCATCTTCGAAGCGGGTTCTTCCGCTGGTTTTCCGTCCGTGTCTCGAGTTCCCGTCGCCCTTCGCGCGCCGTCACGCCGTCAAGGGTCCCTGAGAGGCAACAATGCTGACGACAATTCTCATCATCATTCTGATCTTGATCTTGCTCGGCGCGTTTCCCGCCTGGCCTTACAGTCGCGGGTGGGGCTACGGGCCGTCCGGCATCGTTGGCCTGATCCTGATCATTCTGCTCATTTTGTTGTTGCTGGGTAAAATCTAGCGAGGTCCCGTTACCGGCAAGGACGCGCAACCGTCCTCGCCGGAGCGGCCGATCACTGGGGGGATAAAATGCTGACGACGATTCTTATTATTATTTTGATCTTGATCCTGCTCGGCGCGTTCCCGGCATGGCCGCACAGCCGCGGCTGGGGTTATGGGCCGTCCGGCGTTGTCGGCCTGATTCTGGTCATCCTGCTTATTCTATTGCTGCTCGGAAAGATCTAGCCGGTCCCGAGAGGGCCGGTGCGTTTACGCGCTCATTTGCGTGCGATCGCGTAGATGCGCGCGGCGCTCGAAGAACAGCGCTTGGGAGACGATCGCCTTCACCGTATCGGGCTGATAGGGCTTGGTGATGAGGAAGGCGGGCTCGGGACGCTCGCCGGTGAGCAACCGGTCCGGATAGGCGGTGATGAAGATCACCGGCACGGTGATCGCACCTAGCATCTCGTTGACCGCGTCGAGCCCGGAGCTGCCGTCGGCAAGCTGAATGTCGGCAAGCACCAAGCCTGGCTTGTGCTGATCGACCGCCTTGACCGCCTCGCTATGGGTGCGGGCGACTGCGGTAACGCGATGGCCGAGCCCCTCGACGATGCTTTCGAGATCCATGGCGATCATCGGCTCGTCCTCGATGATCAGCACGTCGGTGGCAACTTGCGCGGCAATCTCATGCCCGGCGATATCGATCAATTCCTCGACCTGGGCGGGGTCGAGATTGAGGATGCGCGCGGCCTCGTCGAGGGAAAAGCCCTCCACCGCGCAAAGCAGAAATGCCTGGCGGGGGAGCGGCGTGATGGACTCGAGTTTGCGGTCGATCGCCGAGGCGGCGCCTTGCGGGCTCTCCGGCTTCAAATTGATGTCGACCGAGTTCCACAGACCGAGAAAGGTGCGGTAGAGCGCAACGCGTGGATCGATGGATTGATCGAACAGAGACGGGTCCTCGATCAAGACTTCGAGGGTCGCTGCAACATAAGCGTCCCCGGCCGGCTGCGAGCCGGCAAGGGCGCGGGCAAAGCGTCTCAGATAAGGCAGATGAGGCGCGATCGCTTTCGACATCGGCATCCGGCGTAGGCTTTCTCTGGTGGACCCGGAAACGACCCCTTTTTCTCACAGACCGGGTAGAGGATGGCAACTCAAAACCACATCAAAGCGCGGATTAACGCGCGACTGGGGATATCAGTTCCCGAAGATGGAACCATTTGAACCCTTTGCACGTTTTTGAGGCCCTAGGGTCGGAGGAATCCGGTAGACTAGGTTCACCGACAAGGGCGACAGGGGACTGATTCGTGGACGGTGATACAAAAAGGAAGGATCGCCGGTTGAGAAAGACGCCCGGCGCAAGCAAAAGAATGGACCATGCAGTCGACAATGGCCGCGCCGGCAAGCCGGCCAACGCGCCTGGGACAGGCTCTGGAAACGGCCTCTCCCCAACCCTGCAAGCTCATATCGGCCGCCATGTCCGCGCGGTGTTCGACGAAGTCGCGCGCGAGCCCGTACCGGAGCACCTCCTGCGACTGCTTAAGGATCTTGAGCAAAGCGGAGACAAATAGTTGCGGCGAAAAGTCTCTTCGAGCCTGCGAGAGTCCCTCGTAGCGGAAATGGGCAGCCTGCGCGCCTTCGCGGTATCGCTCTGCGGCGACAAGGAGCGCGCCGACGATCTCGTGCAGGAAACGCTGTTCAAGGCTTGGAATCATCTGGACTCCTTCAAGGAGGGGACCAATCTCAAGGCTTGGCTTTTTACCATCTTGCGCAACACCTATTTTTCCGAGCGCCGCAAGCGGCGCCGCGAAGTGGAAGACGCCGACGGTACTTACGCGGCCAGGCTCGCCACGCATCCGGCCCAGCATGGGCATATGGACTTGCAGGATTTCCGCTCGGCTCTCGTGCGGCTTCCCGACGACCAGCGCGAGGCGTTGATCCTGGTCGGGGCCGCCGGCTTTTCCTACGAAGAAGCCGCCGAGATCAGCGGTTGCGCGGTCGGCACGATCAAGAGCCGGGTGAACCGCGCGCGCAATCGGCTTGCGGGAATGCTCGGCCTTGACGAGCTGGATTCCGAGACCGAAGCCGAGACTCTGAGCAAGACGGCTTGAGTCTCTTTTCGCTGCCGTATTGGCAACCTAGAATGCCCCCGAAAGAAAGGCATAGGGAACCAGCGAGCGATGCCGCAAGCCGCCGTCGATCTCGACAAGGCCAAGCTCGATCCAGCCTCGGTGTTCCAGGCGCCCGCGGACGTGCTCCGCGCGCCGGGACTCTCCGCCGAAGACAAGAAGGCAATCCTGGTGCGCTGGGAAGCCGACGCAGAGGCGCTGATCCGGGCAACCGAGGAAGGCATGCCGCCAGCGGAGAATCGCAGTCCGGCCGAGCTGCTGCGCGCGGTGCATCTCGCGCTGGAGTCGCTCGAAGAGTAAGCACATTCGTCTCGCCGTTGCCGAACGAATGTTGCTCGCCCTTCGCCGGCAAGAGGCGGGCGGAACGTGCGCCGCTTTCGCGCGTTAATACGCTATCCCCGACATTTCGCTGAGAAGGACGGAACCTGATGGCGACCAAACTCACCCCCACGGAAGCACGCCAAGGCACGGGACCGCGCGCGATGTTCTGGGTGCTGACCATCTCGATCACGCTCGCGGTCATTGCCGGCCTCCTGCTCGGGCTTGGCTGGATATCCCTGCCCTGGACCGGCGCCTCTTGATCCCTCTTGATCCCAAGGCAAAGAAACCAAATCTAGTTGGCTTAAGGCCGATGCGGCAGCGCGCACCCTAGGGTCCGGCGCCGCCTCGCGGCTGCCGCATTCCGTTAAACCAACGGAAAGCGAGATTGACGACACTCTGGGGTCCCCGCGCAGCATCCCCCTGCTCAACAGTGAGGCGAAAGATGGAACAGGAACAGCCCTCCCCATACGGCAAGCAATCGACGACAAGCGAAACCCAAGCTGACAAGGAATGGACGGCGTTCGAGCGCGATCTCGACCAGCTCGGGCGCCAGCTCGCCGCCCTTCAGGTGCATACCGCCGCGCTCGGCAGCCATCTCGTGGAAAGCCTCGAAGCGCGCTTTCGCGAGGTGAAGACCCAGGCGGAAAGCTTCCGCAAGGCCAAGGAGGTTGAGCTCGAGCAGGTGCGCCAGAATGCGTGGCGCCAGGCGGAGAGCGCCTTCAGCGAGGCGCGGACAAAGTCCGCCGAGGCCGCGCGCCAGATGTGGGAACGCGCTGAGCCGCTGCGCCAGGGCGCCAAGGATGTCGGCGAAGGGCTGGCGCGGGCCTGGGGCGAATTGCGTACTTCGTTCGGCAAGGCCGCTGGCCGGCTGCAGACCGAGTCGAAGGACTCCCCGGCGAACGGTCCGGCTCATGCCTCGATTGAGCAGCGCCGCGACAGCTAAGCGAAATTCGGATCAGGAACCAGCAGCCGCGCGGGCACGCTCGCGCGGCTCATTTTTTTCACCCTGGTCTTCGACCAATTCGGCGCGGATCAGGCCGCGCACCGAGTTGCCGAGATAGATGCGGTCAGCGGCAAGCAGGTCTTGCGGCGTCAGCACCGCCTCGCTCGCCGCGGCGCGCGGCAGATCGAGCAGCTCCTCGCGCAAGGTGCCAGGAAGCAGCCCGCAGGTCAGCGCGGGGGTGAACAGTCGCCCGTCAAGCTCGACGAAGAGGTTGGTGCGGGTGCCTTCGGTCAGCTCGCCCTTCTTGTTCAGGAACACCACCTCGTCGCAGCCGGTGAGCGCCTTAAGCCGCTCCATCTCGCGGTCGAAGAACTGCCGGCGGGTGGTCTTGTGGTAGAACAGCGGATCTTTCTCGTCGAGCCGCTGATCCGAGATCACGAAGCGCCAGACCGTATCCCTGGTGGGAAGCTCGATCGGCGTCGAGGTGACGGTAATGCCGCCGTCCTCGGCCAGCAAGAGCCGCACGAGCGCGACCGGCGCATCGATCCGCGCAGCTTCGGCATCGAGCGCGGCAAGCACCGCCTCGCGCGAGAACGGGTAGCCGAAATGCGCGGCGGAGGATTGCAGGCGCGCAAGATGCCGCTCGAGCAGGTGGAAACCTTTGTCCCGCTCGGAGCGTAGCGTCTCGATCAGCTCGAATGGCGTATCGACCTTGGTGAGGAAATGCGCCTTGAGCAGGCATTCTTCATATTCGGAGTCAACCTTCGAATCGGCGACGATGCCGCCGCCGATGCCCATCTCGCCATCGGCGCCTTGCAGCACTACGGTCCTGATCGCCACGTTGAACTGGGCGTCGCCCGATGGTGCGATATGGCCGATGGCCCCGGTATAGACGCCGCGCGGGCCGCCTTCGAGCTCCCTGATAATCTCCATGGCGCGCACCTTGGGCGCCCCGGTCACCGAGCCGCAAGGGAACAGCGCGCCGAGCATATCCTTGAGCCCCATGTCGGACCGCAGTTCCGCGGCGATGCCCGAGGTCATCTGGTGCACCGAGCGGTAGGTCTCGACCGTGAACAGGTCGGTCACTTCGACCGAGCCGATCTTCGCCACCCGGCCGAGATCGTTGCGCAGGAGGTCGACGATCATCAAATTCTCGGCGCGCTGCTTCTCGTCGACGGCGAGCCAGGTTTTGAGACGTGCATCTTCGCGCGGCGTACGGCCCCTGGGTGCGGTCCCCTTCATCGGCCGCGTCGAGATGTGCTTGCCGTCGCGGCGGAAGAACAGTTCCGGCGACAGCGACAGCACGTCGAGCTCCGGCGCATGGATTAGCGCGCCATAGGCGACGCGCTGCTTGCGCCGCAGTGCCGCGTAAAGCGCCACCGGATCGCCGTCGAAGGCGAAGCGATATTTCATGGTCAGGTTGATCTGATAGACGTCGCCGGCGGCGATGTAATCCTCGACCGCGGCGAAGGCGCGGTCATATTGCTCGCGCCTCCAAGACAGCTTGAGGCCGGAGATCTTGGCACGCTCGGCGCCGCCATGTGCATCGAGCCAAGCGCGCGCGCCTGCGTCGTCGAATGCCCGAGGCGTGCGGAAGAGACCAATCCAAAACAGGGGCACGCGGCGATCAGCGGGAAGCAGGTCGCGCAGCTTCGGTTCAAGGCAATAGCCAAGCTCGTAGGCGAAAAATCCCGCGGCATGCAGCCCGCGCGCGAGCCCTGCCGAGACGTCATCGAGGGCCCCCTCCACCTCCTCCGGCGCATGGGCTGCAACGACGCGCTCAGGCTCGGTGAACAGCAGACTCCTGCCGCCCGGGGTCAGGCTGTCATCAAGGAGAACGTAGGGGGAAGCGGTCATCCTTCAGCCCGCGTGCCGCCCGCCTGGCGGCCAAGCATAGCCCATATGGGCGTTTCAGGTCCCAACATCGAGGGTTGCGGCGCTCAAGCGAGGATCAGCATCTCGCCCTTGCCGAGCACCGACATGTCGCCCATCAGCCGGCGGGCGCGGTCGCCGAGCTTGATGGTCTTGCCGGTGTGGCGGAACCACTGCTCGAGAAGGCGCAGATAGTCGAACTCCATCACGCCGCTATCGCCGAAAGTGGGAAGAATATGTTTCGGCTCCTCCAGGAAAATCAGGCTGCCGCGGCGCATGCCGTAACCTGCATTGCGGCCCACGCCGCGCTTGAACACGACCGTGCCGGCGATCACGCGCGCCCCGGCATAATCGCCTGCGTCTCCGCTGACGATGACAAGGCCGCGGCGCATGCGTTCGCCGAGCATCGCACCGGCCTTGCCGCCGATGGTGAGAACGCCGCCCTTCATGCCCATGGTCTCGCCGACGAGAATGCCGCCTGCCCGCTCGCCCACGTCGCCCGACACGCTGAGGCTGCCGCCGGTCATGCTTGCCCCGGCGAGCACGCCAGCATTGCCTTTGACCTCGATCTTGCCGCACTTCATGCCGGCGCCGAGATAAGCACCTACGTCGCCGTCGACGGCGATTTCTCCTTGGTCGAGGCCGGCACCGATCCGGTCGCAACGGCCATCGGTGCCGATGAAGTGAAGCTTGGCGGCGTCGCTGCCCTTCACCTTGAAGGCGTCGCCGACGGTGAGCTTCGCCCGCGTCGTGCCGATCGACAGCGCCTCGATCTCCTTCGCTTTGAGGTCCTTCAGCCGCGAGGGGAGGAGCGGCGCGAGATCGAGCCGCTGGTCGGGCTTCATCTTCAGCTCGAACGTCAGGGCGCTCACGCGACGATCTCCTTGAGATGGAAATGATGCGGGCCGAGATTGCCGCCGTAATTACCGGCGGTGATATGCGTGACGCCTGCGTCGGCGCCGCCTTCGGCGATAGCGTGGATGCCGGCGCGCATCGCCTTGGCGATCGACTCTTTCGTCAGCCCGTCGATGACGATTTCCAGCACCGCCTCCACGTCGAGCGGCAGCTCGGTCTTCACCGTTCCCTTCAAGGTCGGACAGTAAGCATCGTTGGTGGAGGCGATCTGGCCTTTGTATTTCGAGCCGACCTTGGAGCCGGAGCGCACGATGCCGCCGGGGAACGGGGTGATCACGTCTGGCACTTCGGCGATGGCGCGCACCGCGCGCTCGCAGGCAGCGAGCACGGAGGCATGCGACCTGCCCAGCACAAGGATGTTGCCGCCGCCGACGGCCTTCTTGGTGAGGCCGGTGGTTGCCTCGCAGACAAATTCGCCGTCCATCACCGGAATGCGCCAGAAACGC
>JBQGDO010000028.1:0-7356 GCA_052039105.1 Methyloceanibacter sp. | reverse complement strand
AATGACTTTCACCACTCCTCCTGGGGCTCACTCCCGCAACGACGTTCGTGCCGTAGCTGATCATCTTTTCGGTCCAGAACGTGCCCTGGCGACCGGTGATCCCGAGCACCGCGACCTTGTCGTTCCGGCGCACGATCATCGAGCCGCCCTCACAGCCGCCCGTACGGCATCCTCCATCACGTCGAACGGCTCGATCCCGAGCTCGCCGCGCACAAGTCCGATTGCCTCGTCCTCGCCGGTACCATGAATCGAAAAGAAAGCCGGGACCGTCGGCTTCAACCGCTTCCACGCCTTGACCACGCCGGCCACCATCACGTCGGTTCGCGCAAAGGCGCCGCAGAAGTTGATAACGAGACTCTTCACACCTGGGTTTGACAGGACGAGCTCGAGCGCAATCGCCGACTTGGTGTAAGCCTCGCCTCCGATCTCCAGGAAATTGGCCGGCCGCCCGCCGAAATGTCGGATGACGTCCATTGTCGTCATCGTGAGGCCCGCGCCGTTGGCGAGTACGCCCACGTCTCCGTCAAGCTGAATGAATTTTAGTTGATGCTCGCGTCCGCGCCTCTCCAAGTCGGTCAGCAACCCGGCTGACCCGGCGGCTTCCAGCTCGGGCTGCCGGTGCAGGGACGCATCGTCCAGCGCGAACTTGCAGTCCAGAGCAACCACCCGGCCGTCCGCAAGCAACGCCAGCGGGTTGATCTCGATCAGCTCGGCATCGCGTTGCCGATACGCGGCACAGAGCCGGACGAGGACGTCCGCGATTTCCGCAGCGGCAGATCCGAGCTCGAAGTGTTGCAGCATCGGCATCAGATCGCCCGCGTCCGGCGCACGGTCAATGTCGACCGGATGATGCCGAATGGCGCCGGGCTTGGCGGCCGACACCTCCTCGATATCCATACCGCCTTCGCTCGAGAACAGAACGATCGGCCGACGCGCCGAGATATCGGGCAATATGGCGGCATAGAGCTCACGCGCAATCTCGGCCCGTTCTTCGACCAGCAGCCGTTTCACCGGGTAGCCTCCGATCCGCATGCCGAGAATCTCGCCTGCGATACGCCGGGCATCTTCCGGTGTATCCGCCTGCTTGACGCCGCCGGCCTTGCCGCGTTTCCCCGCCGGGACCTGCGCCTTGATCACCGCACGCCCCAAGGTGCGGACGGCGTCCGCTGCTTCCTCGGCGGACCCGCACAGTATTCCGCGCGGGACTTTGATGCCGGCGGGCTTCAACACCAGCGTCTTCGCGGCATGTTCCTCGAAGTTCATGCTGTCACGTGCCTCACCTTCCTCGTTCGTCGGCGGCCGCCAACGGTAGTGACGGGTGGTCTCCTCCCATACGGCACGGCTTGGAGTTGGACCAGGAGAAATTCGGAATGCATATTTTGGGGTGGCAAGTTTGCGGAAGGGTGCGAGGTTCGCTTACAACGGACGCTCAACAGTTTCTCGCCGACTCCAGTCCGGGCGGCAACCCGGCTTTCCATAGGAGCGATCAATCGGTCTCATAGCCCTGGTGCATTTGTCCGGCTTCATCACGTAAACTACGCTGGTGGCTTCACTGCAGCGCGAGTGGAGGCAGTTGCGCGGCCGGATCTGCGGCCGCGCAAAGGAGGAAACGAATGAAATCCAAGAAGCTGGTTATCCTGGTTGCGCCGAACGGAGGGAATTCCTTCGATCGCGAGGGAGCCAAGGTCCCAATCACACCGGAAGAGATCGCCGAAGAGACGGTCCGTTGCCGAGAGGCGGGGGCGTCGGTGGTGCATATCCATGCCCGTGACCCGCACACCAAGGAGGCCACCGGCGATCTCGCCGTCTTTGGCGACATCATCAAGCGTATCAGGGCCAAGTGCGACATCATCGTTCAGACGACCGGTGGCATCGGCATCAGGAAGAACAGGACCCGCCCGACGGAGGAGGAGCGCCTGGCGATCCTCAAGATCGACCCGCCGCAGGATCTTGCAACGATCCCGCTCGGCACCTGGGACTTCGGACGGCCAACGCGGCCTTACGATGCCATGACGTTTCCCAATACTCCCGACTTCATCCGCAAGGGCATCGCGGCCATGCAGGCCAAGAAGATGCCGTTCGAAATGGAAATTGCCGACATCGGCTTCTTGAACAACGCGCTGCGCCTTTCGGAAGAAGGCCTGTTCGACCGCAGCGGCACCAATTTCTGGCTCGACTTCGTCATGGGCTTTGGCGCCATGCCGGCAACGGCTCGCCATCTGGTCTTCGCACAGGAAGAAGCGAGGCGCTGCTTTCCCAACGCTGCACTTCAGGTTGTCGCAACGGAAAAGGACCAATTTCCAATGTGCATCCTCGCAACCTCCCTCGGCATCGACATCGTCCGTCTCGGATTCGAGGACAACATCTATCTTCCGAACGGGAAGCCGGCGCAGCACAATTACCAGTTGGTCGAAGCGATGGCCCGAATTGCACGAGATCTCGGCCGCGAGATCGCTACCGTCGAGGAAGCTCGGGACGTTTTCGGCTTGCATTGAAGGCGCCGTGACTGTGCAGCATGATATCGGCGGCGATGGCGCACCAATCCTTCAACGAAGAAGCGACTACGGGCAACGAGGAGTCCAGGGAGCGTCCCATGATGTCAGACAGGGTGTTCAACCCGACGCCTTTTCGCAGTCGGTCGGCGTTGTGGCCCTCACCTTTGGAAGAGCTGGAACCTCCCATCCGGGCAATCCTGGAAAATCGGCTGGAGCGAGCCCATAAGGCCTTCGCGGAGGAGTACAAAGGGGTCACCACCGACGGAACGCTCGTCACCGGGCTCTTCCCCATTCAAGCCACCGGCCATTCGCTCCAACCCGTCGTGGATGCCGCAAAGAGCTTCTTGGCCTCGCTCAGTCCCGACGAGCGCAAGACGGCTCTATTCGACGTCGGAAGCAGCGAATGGCGCAAGTGGAGCAACGCGCATCCGTTTCTCTTCCGTCACGGGGTGTGCCTTTACAACTTGAACGACTCCAAGCGGGAGAAAGCTCTGGCGGTCGTCCGCGCAAGCGTCAGCGAGCAGAGCTACGAGGCTGCGCGCAATGTGATGAAGCTGAGCGAACATTTGCGCGAGCTCACCGGCCGACCCGAGGAGCACGACGAGTGGTACTATTTTTTCAGCGTGTTCGGCGAGCCCTCGGCAACCGCACCGTGGGGATGGCAGATCGATGGCCATCACCTGATCATCAACTGCTTCATCCTGGGCGATCAGATCGTCCTCTCGCCGCACTTCGTCGGTGGCGAGCCGGTGCATGCCAAGACCGGCAAGTATGCCGGGACCCGCGTTCTTCGCGAAGAGGAGGCACTCGGTCACGCGTTGATGAGCGCCTTGACCCCGGCCCAGCGGGACAAGGCTGCTATCAAGGTTGCATTGCCGAGCGAGCTGTTTACGACCGCGCCGTGGGACAACCACGTCATGAAATACGAGGGCATCCGCTACGAGGAGCTTTCGCCCTCTCAGCAGACGCTCCTTCTCGAGCTATTGGAGTTTCACGTCGGCCGTATCCACCCGCCTCATGCCGGGATCAAGCTCGCCGAGGTGAAGCGCCACCTTTCCGAAACGCGCTTCGCCTGGATCGGTCCATGCGACGACGAGAGCCCCTTTTATTACCGCGTTCATAGTCCCGTGATCCTCATCGAGTTCATCCACCAGCGCGGAGTGGCGTTCGACAATACCGAGCCGACCCGCAACCATGCGCATTCGATCGTGCGCACGCCAAATGGCAATGATTACGGGCGGGCGCTCTTGCAGCGGTATTTCCAGCAGGCCCGCCGCGCGCCTCGGCGAGCGCCGTCTGCTTTGGCCGACTGACCTGTCGGTCGCAGGCTTGGCATGTTCACAGTCCATCGAGAGCCGCCCCATGCGTGTATCGGATCAGCGCACCGGAACCGTCGCTTCCGGTGATGTCACCCTGTTCATTCGCCACTTCGGCACGCCGGGCGGCGCGCCGATTCTGATCTTTCACGGCGCGCAGTATTACGATTCCGCCGATTGGGTCGATGTCGGCGGAGTTCTGTCGCGCGACCGCGAAGTCGTTGCGTTCGATGCGCGCGGCTATGGTGAATCGACTTGGAGCCCGAGCAAGAACTACTCGATCGATGCGGGCGTGGAAGACGCCCTCGCCGTGATCGACCATCTCGGCTGGAAGAAAGTGGCGTTCATGGGCCATTCACGGGGTGGCGCATTCGCACTGCTCATGGCATCGCGGTTTCCGGCGCGCACAGCGAGCCTGATACTGGTCGATCGCCCCTTGCACAGCCCGATCGGCCACCCCCCGCCGGACGGACGTCCGTCGGTCGGCCACAAGCCGAAGGTTTATCCCACCGTCGATGCCGCGATCGCCGACATGAGCCGCGATACCCGCGTGCCGCCCGGATCGAAGGCCCGCGCGCGGTTGGACGATATCCTGGGGCCGGTCGAGGGCGGCTTCGTGATTCGGCGGCGCGATCCGGACTATAACAATACGATCCCCCTGGGGAGCAGCTCCTGGGCACCGAAGATCGTCGCAGATGATCTATGGCGCGAATTGGCAAACGTAAGCGCTCCGACATTGATCGTTCGCGGCACGCAGTCGGACCGATATCCGCCATCCTCCTTGGCGCGCCTGCAGAAGGACTTTCCTCATGTTGCAGTCGTCGCGCTCGACTGCGGGCATGATGTCGCCAACGGCGCGCCCGACCAGTTGATTGCTGCCGTCTCCGGCTTCCTCCGCGATCGCGTGGATACGACGTCATCGGCCTCGCCGCGGCGCACGTGACGATTGTCCTCGACATACCCGATCCTACCGACGCCGGTTCAGTCAAAGGGAGCGCTCATGGCCGTACTCGTTCAGAAGTTCACCCTTGAGCACGATGGAATCGCCGGCTACCTCGCATATCCCAAACGCGCTCAGCGCGGCCCGGCAATTCTGATCATCCATCACAATCACGGCCTGACCGAAGAGCTCAGGCTCGACGCGTTCGATTATGCGGAGCTCGGCTATACCGTTTTCATCCCGAACATGTACCAGCTGATCGGCATTCCCGGACCCATCCTTCCAGGGCAGGGCCAGGACATCCAGAAGGTCAAGAGCGACACCGAGTTCCTTGCCGCGATCAGGAAGGGCTGGGACTTCCTTCTGGCGCGCAGCGACGTCGATCCGAAGCGCGTCGGGGTACTATCCTTTTGCATGGGTGCTCGGCTCGGCATGCACTTTGTGGCAGCCAATCCGGCTGTACGGGCGTTCGCGGCCTACTACCCGTCGATCAAGGAAGAGCCGGAAACCCCAATCCGGCCGCGGCACGCCCTCAAACCGGTCGGCGAGATCAAGTGTCCGACGCTCGTCGTGTTCGGCGGCAAGGACAACGTGGTCTCAAACGAGATGCAGCTCAAGATTTGGCAGGCCCTGCTGTCGACCGGCGTGCCATTCGAGTGGCATTTCTATTCCGAGGGGCTGCATGGACTGGGCGCACCGGCGTCCGATGGTCACCAGCCGGAACTTGCAAAACGTATCAGGCCGATCACCGTGGGCTTCTTCGCGCGCGAGCTGGAAGCGCCCGTCACCTGATCGGACCAGAGCATGATCCCGAAAAGTGTGCAGCGGCTTTCGGAAATGCGATTCGAAGAAAAGTCATCCCGCTCAAGCGAGCGGGAGCGAAAAGTCCCGGCGCAAGCAGCGAGTTGGAAGAGGCCATGGCCGAGCCTGTCATCATCACGATCGCGATCACCGGCGCCCTGCCGCGCAAGAAGGACAATCCGGCCGTCCCGATAACACCTTCCGAACAAATCGAGTCCACCCACGAGGCATTCGAAGCGGGCGCCGCCCTCGCGCATATCCATGTTCGCAACGCCGACGAGTCGCCGAGCTCCGACCCGGCGCTGTTTGCCAGGGTCCAGGAAGGCATCACCAGGCACTGCCCCGGCATGATCATCCAGCATTCCACCGGCGGGCGCGGGCGGGAGCAATCGGCGCGCGGCGGCATGTTGTACTTGCGGCCCGACATGGCGTCACTGGCGACCGGATCGGTCAACTTTCCGACCAGCATCTACGAGAACCCTCCCGATTTCGTTGAAGGTCTCGCGAAGTCCATGCTCGAGCACGACATCAAGCCCGAAATCGAAGTCTTCGACTTGGCGATGCTCTACAACGCGGTCACTTTGATCAAGAAGGGACTGCTGAAAAATCCGCCGCACGTTCAATTCGTCCTGGGAATTCCCAATGCAATGCCGGCGCGGCGCTCGATCTTCGATTTCCTGCGTTCGGAGCTCGAGGACGTCCTGCCGGGTGCGACTTGGACGGCCGCGGGCATCGGGCGGCATCAGTTCGAGGTCAACCAGTGGTGCTTGGAGGCCGGCGGACATTGCCGGACCGGATTCGAGGACAACCTGCGTTATGATGCAACCCGCTTGGCGAGGAGCAATGCCGAGCTCGTGAGAAAGATCGTCGACCATTGCGGCCGGTATGACCGCCGGCCCGCCACCGCGAGCGAGGCAAGGCGGATATTGGGCCTGCGACCGGCCGCCTGATACGGGACACCCCTGATCGCGACCAGGCTTTGTGAACCGCCCTTCGTGATGACACGCGAAAAAAAGCACGTCTGCGGGCTCGCAGACGTGCCTTCGAGAACCTGGGCCGAAGACTTAGATTAGAGCATGATCCCGAAAAGTGTGTAGCGGTTTTCGGAAAAGATCATGCTCAAACATGAAGCTAGAGCGGGATGGCGCTTCGAAGAAGAGTCATCCCGCTCTAGGACGTCTATTGCTCGATCTTGGTCCCGGAGACGTCGATCACTTTTTTCCATCGCGCGACGTCGGCTTTCAGGAACGCTCCGAATTCCTCGACCGTCAGCTCTGCCGGCGACATGCCTGCTTGGGCGAGCTTGGCGCGGAATTCGGGGTCCTCGTGCATCTTGGCAACCTCGGCGTTGATCCTGTTGATCACCGCGGCAGGCGTCCCGGTCGGCGCAAGCAGCCCGACCCAAGCGTCGCCTTCATAGCCTGGCAATCCGGACTCCGCGAGCGTCGGAATGCTCGGCGCCCTCGAGAACCTGGCCTTGCTGGTCAGCGCGATCGGCCGCAACTGCCCGGCCTCGATGCCGGGCGCCGTTATGCCATAGGCCGAGATCATCATATCCACTTGCCCGGACACGACGTCGGTACGGCCGGCAGTCTCCGTTCGGTAAGGAACGTGAAGAATATCCGTGCCGCTCATGTGCCTGAACATCTCCATCGCCAGATGGTAGATGCCGCCGTGTCCGGAGGAGGCATAGGTCAGCTTCCCCGGTTGCGATTTTGCGAGCGCAATCAGCTCGGCGGCGGTGTTGGCCTTGACCTTTGGATTGACGAACAAGAGGTTCACCGCCCAGGCCCCGCGCGCCACC
>JBQGDO010000027.1:0-1516 GCA_052039105.1 Methyloceanibacter sp. | reverse complement strand
CTCGATACAGCTTCCACTGCACTGATGGTCAGGACCTGCTCATTGACCGTAAGGGCATCACGGCCGGAAGAGATGAGCAGGCGCGGTCAAGGCATGGATTTGCTGGAAACGCGCGGTTGGGATGTCCTGTGTGAGCGGGTGATAGCCGCCTCGTATTCGTCGTCGAGGTCCTTTCGGACAGCCGCGATCTGACGCATCTCGAACTCGGTGAAGCGCAAGCCGCGCCAGCGCTCGGCCGCGCGGACAAGTGCCCCGAACATCAGCTTCAGCACCGGCTTCTCGCCAAAGCCGTTATACCAGGTCTCTGAAAGCTTGACTCGGGGGATTCCTGAAGGGCTGGGGATCTGATTCAACATGGCGGACGAGGAGGTTCGCCATGCCGATTCCGCTCCGGTCCGACTTTGATGCGTCGCAGCTGCGCGGGTTTGCGAGGAGGACGAAGGACGCTTCGCAGGCGCGCCGTCTTCTGGCACTGGCGGCGATCTATGATGGGGCGACACGCACGCAGGCGGCGGCGATTGGTGGTGTCACGCTGCAGATCGTGCGGGACTGGGTGGTGAAGTTCAATGGCCATGGGCCCGATGGTCTCATCGACCGGAAGGCGCCCGGGCAGCCCTCGCGGCTCAACGACACGCACCGGGCGGCGCTTGCGGCGATGATCGAGAGCGGGCCGACCCCGGCGGTTCACGGGGTCGTGCGGTGGCGTCTGATCGATCTGTGCCAGTGGCTCTTCGAAGAGTTCCGGATCACGGTGGCCAAGCAGACCTTGAGCCGGGAGCTGCGGGGCATGGGCTACCGCAAACTGTCGGCCCGCCCGCGTCACCATGGTCAGGCTGAGGGAGCGGTCGACGATTTTAAAAAAGCTTCCCGGCGCGCGTGGACGAGATCGCGCGACAGAAGGGCATCGCTGCGGACCGGATAGAGGTCTGGTTCGCGGACGAGGCGCGCATCGGCCAAAAGAACAAGATCACGCGGCGATGGGCGCGGCGGGGCACGCGGCCCTCAGCGCCATACGATCAGCGCACGGCCTCGACCTATATCTTCGGCGCCATCTGCCCGAGCCAGGGCAAGGGAGCCGCCCTGGTCCTGCCGGCCTGCAACACCGAAGCCATGAACCTGCACCTAGCCGAGATCGCAACCGAGGTGGCGCCCGGAGCCCACGCCGTGCTCGTCCTCGATCAAGCCGGATGGCACCTCTCCAGCCGGCTCGTCGTGCCGCCGAACATCACGCTTCTGGCGCTGCCGCCCAAGTGCCCGGAACTCAACCCCGTCGAGAACGTGTGGCAGTTCATGCGCGACAATTGGCTCTCGAACCGCATCTTCGCGTCCTACAACGATCTTCTCGATCACTGCTGCGACGCCTGGAACAAGCTCACCAATCAGCCATGGACAATCATGTCCATCGGCCTGCGTGACTGGGCATACCGGTCCTAATCAGCGGGACATGGTATAAGGGCGAAGAAGCGCGAGCTCGAACGTGACGGACAAGCCGTTCGTCAGGTTGAAGCCGCTGCCG
>JBQGDO010000026.1:0-10403 GCA_052039105.1 Methyloceanibacter sp. | reverse complement strand
AATCAAGCGATGGTGATTGGGCGCGTTTGCGGCGCGTTGCTATAGCGGGCGAGCAGGTTCCATCGAAAGGATCGCCGGCATGCCCCTTCTTCGCTCGACCCTTCTTGCCCTCGTTGCTTGCTTCGCTTTGCTCGGCTCGCTGCTGGCGTCGGCCGCCGAGTGGAAGGACTTCGATGCAGCCGCCTTTGCCGCAGCGCAAAAGGAGGGCAAGCCGATCCTGGTCGATGTCTTCGCTGCCTGGTGCCCGGTCTGCCGCGCACAAAATCCGATCCTCGTACAGTTGACCCGCGAGCCCAAGTTCAAGGACATGGTCGTCTTCAAGGTCGATTTCGACAACCAGAAGGACGCGCTTCGCGGGCTGAACGCACAGAACCAGAGCACCTTGATCGTGTTCAAAGGCGAGACAGAAACCGGCCGCTCGGTCGGCGACACCAATCCCGGTTCGATCGAAGCGTTGCTCGACAGCGCCCTCTAGGCACCGCACCGCTATGCTCGCGACGCTTGGTCTTGCACTTCTGGCAGGGGTCTTGTCGACGCTATCGCCTTGCGTCCTGCCGCTTCTGCCCATCGTGCTTGGCGCCGCCGCAAGCGAGCACCGCCTGGGCCCGGCGGCGCTTGCCGCTGGGCTCGCCATCTCCTTCACCGCCATCGGCCTGTTCGTCGCTACCATCGGCTTCGCCGCGGGCCTCGATACCGGTTTTTTCCGTATGGTCGCAGCGATCCTCCTGATCGGCGTCGGTGTCGTACTCCTGGTGCCGCGCCTGCAAGAGCAGTTCGCGCTCGCCGCGGCGCCGGTCTCAAATTGGGCCGGCGGCTATGCCGACAATTTCGCGCCGACAAGTCTCGCCGGCCAATTCGGCCTCGGTCTCCTGCTTGGCGCGGTGTGGAGTCCGTGCGTCGGGCCGACGCTCGGCGCGGCCTCGATTCTTGCCGCCAAGGGCGAGGATCTCGGCCAGGTGGCTCTGACCATGCTCGCCTTCGGCATCGGTGCGGCTCTACCGCTCCTGCTCATCGGCCTCCTATCACGCGAGGCGATGCAGCGCTGGCGCGCGCGCCTGATGGAGACCGGCAAGACAGGCAAGACGATACTCGGTCTGCTGCTGGTGACGGTGGGGCTGCTCGTCGCCACCAATCTCGACAAGCGCATCGAGACCCTCCTGGTCGACGCCTCGCCGGCCTGGCTGACGGAACTAACCACAAGATTCTGATCGGCATTGTTCAAGCAAGGCGGTGCAACTGACCCGAAAGGGGTTGGAACAGGAGGCTTGCGCCGACGGTTGTACAAGGAGGGACGGGGCAGTGGATTGAGCCATGCCGGACACCAAACCCGCGCCTGTAAATGCGCGCTCTTATTGGAACGCGACCGCAGCGATTCCCGATTTCCCGAAGCTTAAAGGATCGGTTTCTGTCGATGTGACCGTTATCGGCGGGGGCATCGTCGGCATCACAACCGCACGAGCGCTGAAAGACCTGGGCATGACCGTCGCGGTGGTTGAAGCGCGAAGAGTCGGTCGGCAGGTCACGGGCAAATCGACTGCCAAGGTGACCTCGCAGCATCGACTGATCTACCGGAAGCTAAAGCGCAAATTCGGAGAACAGCGCGCCCGGCTCTACGCCGAGGCCCAGGAGACGGCCATCCGCAAGATCGGCAGCCTTGTGAGCCAGTATGGCATCGGCTGCGATTGGGAGCAGAAGGCGGCCTATGTCTATACTTGCGACGACGACTGTCTCGGCGAAATCGAGGAGGAGGTCGACGTCGCGCGATCTTTCGGTCTTCCCGCCTCGCTGGTGAGCGACACTGGACTTCCATTCGAGGTGCGCGCTGCGATTCGCTTCGACGGTCAGGCGCAATTCCATCCGACGAAATATGTCGCGGGACTGGCCAGCACCATTCCAGGCGATGGATGCCATGTGTTCGAGCGGAGCCGCGTGACCGACTGGGACCCGACACGCGTCGAGACGGAGCACGGGAGCGTCAAGGCGCGATATGTGGTGATGGCGACGCATCTACCGCTTGGCCAGGTTGGCGGCTTCTATGCTCAAGCCCATCCTCATGCCGAGCCCGTGGTTGTCGCCCCGCTCGGGCGCGTGCCGGATGGCATGTATATCCGCGCCGAGCGGCCCACCCACTCGATCCGCACGCATCGGCGGAACGGCGAAATTTTTGGCATCGCCGCGGGGCCGAGTTTCAAGCCAGGCGACACCGAGGAGGAGCGCAAATCCTTCGAGGAGATCGAACGCTGGCTCCTCGAACGGTTCGATGCGGGACCCGTGGCCTACCGTTGGGTGAATGAAGACTACAGCTCGATCGACAGCATGCCGTTCGTCGGCTGGTCATCATCGAGCGGTGATCGCTATCTCGTGGCCACAGGCTTCGGCGCTTGGGGCATCAGCAACGGAACGGCCGCCGGCATGATCCTGGCCGATCTCGCCGCAGGAAAAGACAATCGTTGGCTCGAGATCTTCGACGCGACGCGTGTGAAGCCGATTGCCGGCGGAGCAAAATTCGTTGCCGAGAATCTCGGCGTGGCCACACATCTGGCCGGAGGCTATCTTTCGCGCAAGCCAAGCTCCTTCGAGGCGCTATCCCCAGGCCAAGCCGCAATCCTCAAAATAGACGGGAAGCACGTTGCGGCCTTCAGAGACGAGCGCGGCCAACTGCACGCCGTCTCGGCGAAATGCAGTCACATGGGCTGTCTGGTCGGCTGGAACGAGAACGACCGTACCTGGGACTGCGCTTGCCATGGCTCGCGCTTCGAGCTCGACGGCCAAGTGCTGCATGGTCCGGCCACACAGCCGCTGTCGTCGAGAAACGCCGAGTGAAGGCCGGGAGCGGCGATTAAGGCTCGAGCTCGGTATCCCAGTAGAGATAGTCGAGCCAGCTCTCATGCAAATAGTTCGGCGGGAAAAGTCGGCCGTTGCGGTGAAGCTCGAACACCGTGGGGCGATAAGGCTTCTGCGCGGGGTGCATATGCGCTTCTTGCGGCAGCTTGCCGCCCTTGAGCAGATTGCATGGCGCGCAGGCGGTGGTGACGTTCTCCCAGCGCGTCAGTCCGCCTCTCGAACGCGGTACGAGATGGTCGAAGGTCAAGTCCTGATCGTCGCCGCAATATTGGCAGGTGAAGCGGTCGCGCAGGAACACATTGAACCGCGTGAAGGCGGGGTAGAGTGCCGGCTTGACGTAGTTCTTGAGTGAAACCACCGAGGGCAGCTTCATCTCGAAGGAGGGCGAGCGGACCGCGCGTTCATATTCGGAGACGATATTGACCCGCTCGAGAAACACGGCCTTGACCGCGTCCTGCCAGCCCCAAAGCGATAGCGGATAATAAGAGAGCGGCCGGTAATCGGCGTTGAGCACCAGGGCGGGAAAAGTGCCGGGGGCGGCCGATGCGGTGGCGACGTTCAAGGCGAAAAGTCCTTACCTATGCCCGTCGCACTCGGGATACCGCGCGGCATACTATAGGGGCATGTCGTGAATGTGAAGGCCCCTACATGCTGTGGTCCCCGGTGCCGTCAGCCCGCACAGATGTCATGGAACGAGCTGAGCGGCGGCAAAGGCCTGCTTGAGGAACGCGCCGCCGAGCCGCAGGCCTTCGCCATCGATGCCGTGGCCGATGCCTTGCGCCACGTGCCACTCCACGGAAATCCCGGCGCGTGCCAGCTGCTCGCGGGCGATGAACATGGCATCGACCGGGATGACATCGTCCACGTCGCCATGCACGAGCAGAACGGCAGGCGCCTCCCCAGGATTCTTCGGCAGCGCCTCGACAGTGGCCAACGCGCCGGAATAGCCGACGATCGCCGCTGGCGAAGGCTGCCGCGTCAAACCCACGCCGAGCGCCAGCATCGTCCCCTGGCTGAAGCCCACCAGCGCCAGCGCGCGCGCCGGCAGATTGTGCCGCTTGAGTTCAGCATCGAGAAAGGCATTGAGCGCGGGCGCGGCATGCTTCACCCCACGCACCATCTCGGTCGGATCTCGGAAGGTGAGGTTGAACCATTGCCGTCCCATCGGCGCCATGCCGCAAGGCTCGGGCGCATGCGGCGAGACGAAGGCGGCATGCGGCAACAGTCGCGACCATTCGCGGCCGAGCCCGATCAGGTCGTTGCCGTCCGAGCCATAGCCGTGCAGGAACACCACGAGCTGCCGCGGCGCGCCGCCCCCCGCCGGCGCCAATCTCGGTCCGTCGATCGACACCAAGGCTTAAGCGTTCTCCTCGGGCACGTCGTCGGCGGAATGCGCGTTGAGCTGGCCGTAATTCTGGATACCGATATCGTTGAGCAAGTTGAGCTGCGTCTCGAGATGATTGATGTGGCCTTCCTCGTCTGCGAGCAGCTCTTCGAACAGATCCATCGACACGTAGTCCTCCTCCTTACGGCAGCAGGCGCGCGCCTCCATGTAGAGCGCGCGCGCGCCATATTCCGCCTTGAGGTCGCATTCCAAGATTTCCTTGACGTTCTGCCCAATCATCAAGGGATCAAGATGCTGCATGTTGGGGAAGCCTTCGAGGAAGATGATGCGGGTCACGAGCTTGTCGGCGTGGTGCATCTCCTCGATCGATTCCTCGCGCTCCTTCTTGGCGAGCTTGGTGTAGCCCCAATCGTCGAGCAGCCGGTAATGCAGCCAATATTGGTTGACGGCGGTCAGCTCGCTGGTCAGGGCCTTGTTGAGATATTCGATGACCCGTGGATTCCCCTTCATTCTCCTGTCCTCCTCTCAACCTTGGGCGATCATGGCCTGTTCCTGGTCTTCAAGCTAGGGCTCTTCGTGGGCGCTGCGATGCTGCATCGCGGCAGCCGCGCTCGGGCCCTCCTCGTCATAGGCGACCATCAGCTTGGTGATAAGCGGCAGGCAGCTTCCGCATGAGGGCCGCTTGCCGAGTTGGCGGTAGATGAGACCCGGCGTCAGCACGACCAAGGGATCCTTGGTGCGGAGCGACGCCACGGCCTCGGCGATGTCCTTCGAGGTAATCATGGTGCAGGAGCAGACGATCATGGCCTTCTCTAAGCATGAAAGGCTGTTCTGTCGTCAACCAGGCGCCTTCAGTGGTCGCTTGATGGCGCCTTCTCTTAGGGACAACCGTGCCAGGACGCGCGCCGAAAGAGCAGCTGCTTTAACGCGGAATTTTCCATATTTCTCGGGCCTTTCCGCCTTAGCCCCGTTTTAAGCGATCTCTGCCATGTTGGAGCCTCGCGTTTTGAACAACAGGGTGGCCAACGTGTCGATGCGTCCCGAGGATTTCCGTCCCGACGATCTCTTTGCGCAGATTCAGGGCTTGGTCGATTGTCTCGCCGAGGAGCGCGCGGCGCGCGAAGCCGCCGAGACCTCCGACAAGGCCAAGGCGGATTTGATTGCCACCATCGGCTACGAGCTCCGCTCGCCCATGGAGGGCATGGTCGCCATGACCGAGCTGCTCATGGCAGGCGCGCTCGATCCGAACCAGGCTCGCTATGTCGGCACCTTGCATCAAACCGCGCGAAGCCTGCTCGGCATCCTCGCCGACATTCTCGACTTCGCGCGGCTGGAAGCCGGCCGCTTCGAGCTCGAGCGGAAGTCGTTCGATCTGCACGACCTGATCCAAGGTGCGGGCTCGATGCTGCAGACGCGTGCCAACGAAAAGGGCCTCACCGGCGGCTTCGACATTGGCGCCAACTGCCCGCAATTCGTAATCGGCGATCCCACGCGATTGCGCCAGGTCCTCTTGAGCCTTGTCGACAATGCGCTCAAATTCACCGCCCATGGTTCGGTCCGCCTGCATGCGAGCGCCGGCGAGAGCGACGACCGGCTGCTGCTCAGGTTCGACGTGACCGACACCGGCGTCGGGCTCAGTAAGGCGATCCAGGAGCGCCTGTTCCAGCCTTTCGTCCAGGTGGAGGGCAAAGTCGGCGGCAAGGCCGGCGGAACCGGACTCGGCCTTTCCATTGCGCGCAAGCTCGCCCTACTAATGGGCGGCGAGATCGGCTGCGAGAGCGTGGTCGGGCAGGGGACGCATTACTGGTTCGTGCTCCCGGCTGAGCGCGCCCGTGCCATTGCCGCACCTGAGCCAAAGGAAAGCAAAGACGCAGCGCCGCAAGGCGCGCTGTCCGGCCACGTCCTCGTGGTCGAGGACAACGCCGTGAATCGCATGCTGATTGTCACCTATCTCGAGGAATTCGGATTGAGCTACGAGGTTGTCTCGAGTGGCGGCGCGGCGATCATGAATCTCGCCACCAAGGACTATGACCTGGTCATGGTCGATACCGGCATGCCCGACCTGGATGGCGTGGAGATCGCGCGTCGCATCCGCGGCATGCATACCGCCTCAGCCGAGCTGCCGATCGTGGCGCTGATCGCCCACGGGCGTACGGCCGATTGCGGTGCCTATCTTGCCGCCGGCATGGACGCCTATGTGACAAAGCCGATCCGCGGGCGCGAATTGCACGCGGTGCTGGCGCCGTTCCTCGGCGGCGGCGGCAAGGAAGAGCCTATCCTTCGCCTCGTGAAGGGCTGAGCCCGAGCGCCGCTCCCGCCGCCTAAAGATTGTCGAGCAGGACGCCGGCGAGCAGAATCAAATAGGCGATCAACAACAGGCCGAGCGCATAGGCCGTGAAGAACGGCAGCGGCACGATCATGCCGATGACGACGAGTGCGGCGATGATGATGGAGACGAGAAAGGTCTCCCGCCGCGGCGTGCTCAAGCGAAGATTCATTGGTTCCCCCGTAGCCGCGAGCGCTTCAAGAAGCGCGACTCGGGGAGTTTAGCGGCAAAGCCCCGCCACTGTCATCGCTGAGGCGCCCCCTGCGGGAGACCTGATGCCGGTGGCTAGCCTAGCCCGAACAGGAGACGACGGAGCAGGCGCCGCCCCCGGCCGGGCAGCTCTGGCAATACATCCGGCCACTATCGTCGACGCAGGTTCCCCAGGTGCTGCCGTCAGGTTGCGGCGCCCAGGTGCAGTTGTCGGCGAGCGCCGCGCTGCTCAAAGTGGTCAGCGCTGCCACCATCGCGGCGAAGCCAATCGTACGAAGTTTCATGTGGATATCCTCCAACATTGAAAGCGCTCCGTGGCTTCCCCCGAAAGGATTATGCGGGACGAATTGCGGCTGAACGGTGCCCTAGGCGGCACACGGAGCTATTGCAGCGGGATTTTTTCGCGCTGCCTGAGCGGCGGTACTGGGACGTTCTGCTCGACCAAAGCCTCCGCCTTGGCGTCGACCAGCTGCACGATGCCCGCCATGATCTCGTTGAGCTGAAAGTCCTTCGGCGTGTAGACGGCAGAGGCGCCGCACTGCTTGAGGACGTTGACATCCTCCGGCGGGATGATGCCGCCAACCACGACCGGTACGTTGCCCATGCCTGCTTCGCGCAGGCGCTGCACCACCTCGCGCACCAAAGAGACATGCGAGCCCGACAGGATCGACAGCCCGACCACATGGGCGCGCGCCTGCTTGGCCTGCTCGACGATCTCCTGAGGCGTCAGCCTGATGCCGTCATAGACCACATCCATGCCGACATCGGTGGCCCGCACGGCGATCTGCTCGGCGCCGTTGGAGTGGCCGTCTAGCCCAGGCTTGCCGACCACGAAGGTCAAGGTGCGGCCGAGCTTGCCCGAGGTCTGCGCCACCAGCCGCCGGATGTCTTCGAGCCGCGCCTCGTCGATGGTGTGCTTGGCTTGGATGCCGGTTGGCGCGCGATATTCGCCGAACACCTCGCGCAAGACCTGGCCCCATTCGCCGGTGGTGACACCGGCCTTGGCTGCTTCGATCGAAGGCGGCATGATGTTGCGCCCTTCGGCAGCCGCCGACTTCAGCGCGACCAGCGCCCGCTTCACGGCGTTCTCGTCGCGATCGCGCCGCCAAGCCTGCAACGCCGCCACCTGCTCGATCTCCACCGACTCAGGCACGGTGAGGATGCCTTCGGTACCGCCTGCCTGGAGCGGCGAGGGCTCGGTCTCGGTATAGGCGTTGACACCGACCAGCACCTGCTCGCCCCTCTCGATCGCCGCGACTCGCGCGGCGTTGGAGGCGATCAACGCCTGCTTCATGTAATCGATCGCCGCGACCGCGCCACCCATAGCGTGAATCTTGGCGAGTTCGGCGCGCGCCTCGTCCTTCAAAGCTTCGACCTTGCGGTCGATTTCGACCGAGCCGTCGAAGATGTCGCCGAATTCGAGCAGGTCGGTCTCATAGGCGAGGATCTGTTGCAGCCTGAGCGACCATTGCTGGTCCCAGGGCGTGGGCAGGCCGAGCGCCTCGTTCCAAGCGGGGAGCTGCACGGCTCTGGCGCGCGCCTTCTTCGACAAGGTCACTGCCAGCATCGACAAGAGAATGCGATAGACGTTGTTCTCAGGCTGCTGCTCGGTAAGCCCCAGGGAATTGACCTGCACGCCGTAACGGAAGCGCCTCAGCGCCGGGTCCTCGACGCCATAGCGCCCGCGCGCGATCTCGTCCCACAGATCGACGAACGCCCGCATCTTCGACACTTCGGTGAGGAAGCGCACGCCGGCATTCACGAAAAAGGAGATGCTGCCGACCACACGCGGGAAATTCGCTTCCGACACTTCGCCCGAGCCGCGCACTTCGTCGAGCACGGCCTCCGCCGTAGCCAGCGCGAAGGCGAGCTCCTGCGCCGGCGTCGCTCCCGCCTCCTGCAAGTGATAGGAGCAAACATTGGTGGGATTCCATTTCGGCATCTCGCGATTGGTGTAGACGATCACGTCCTTGATCAGCCGGAGCGACGGCGCCGGTGGAAAGATGTAAGTACCGCGCGAGAGATACTCTTTCAGGATGTCGTTCTGCACCGTGCCGGTGAGCTTGGCATGGTCGGCGCCTTGCTCTTCGGCGAGCGCGACATAGAGCGCAAGCAGCCATGCCGCCGTCGCGTTGATGGTCATCGAGGTATTCATCTCGGCGAGCGGGATGCCTGCGAACAGGCTGCGCATGTCGCCGAGATGGGAGATCGGCACGCCCACTTTGCCCACTTCACCGCGGGCGAGCGGATGATCGGAGTCGTAGCCGGTCTGAGTCGGCAGATCGAAGGCGACCGAAAGCCCGGTCTGACCCTTGGCGAGGTTCCTCCGGTAGAGCTCGTTGGAGGCCTTCGCCGTGGAATGGCCGGCATAGGTGCGGAACAGCCAGGGCTTGTCCCGCTTCGGTTTAGGTCCGCTCATGGTTTCAAGATCAGCTCTAGTGCGTTTCGAATATCGAAGCACGCGCCGCACGATAGAGCAACATCGCCTTGCCGGCGGGTAAAGAGCGACCACGACGCTGGGAAGGAAAAGGCGACGCCCCAAAAGGGCGCCGCCTTCCCATCTAACGCCGCAGCTTTGCGGCTTAGTATACCGAGCTACTGAGGAGCACTCTCATCGGCCGGGGGTGCCTCCTGAGGGGCCGCTCCGCTTTCATCCTGGCTCGGAGGGGCGCTCTGTTCGGCCGCGCCTTGGTCGGGGGCGGGGGCCTCCTGAGCGAGGGCCGCAGGCGTGCCCAAGGCAAGCGCCAGGGCGGAGGTTAAAAGGGCCAGTTTGAGCTTCATTGAGCTTCTCCTTTCGGAGTTGATCTTGGGGGGGTGTCCAAAGCGCAACCCTGGCGGGTCGTTGCCGCTTGCTGTGCCGGACAGGGGTGGAACGTATGGGCCGGGGAGGGGTTCCTGCCGGGACGGTCAACTATTTTGACCCCCTATTTTGACCCCTGGGCAGGACGCTTGGTTTTTGCTAGGGCTCCTTGCCCGGCTGGCCGGACAATCCGGAAAGTGAGGTTTTTTGGGCGGTAAAGGGGCGGCGCCGCGGCCCTTTTTCGCGTTAAGCGTGGCGTTGGCAAAGATGTTGCAGACGCGAGATGAATAGCAGACAATTATCGCAGTGCAAAAACAGGCCAAACAAGAGGACTGGGGGGACTCCCGGATGAATGAGATGTCACTAACCGCCGTTGCCGAAGCGACATCTGCGCCCCGAGGCGTAGTCAAAGATCTGTACGAGATCGGCGAGATTCCCCCGCTCGGGCATGTGCCGAAGAACATGTATGCCTGGGCCATCCGCAAAGAGCGCCACGGTCCGCCCGACGAGGCCATGCAGGTCGAGGTGGTTCCTACCTGGGAGCTCGATTCACACGACGTGCTGGTTTTGGTGATGGCGGCCGGTGTCAATTACAACGGCGTCTGGGCTTCGCTTGGCAAACCGATCTCGACCCTCGACGGCCACAAGCATCCCTATCACATCGCCGGTTCTGACGCTTCCGGCATCGTCTGGGCGGTCGGCTCCAAGGTGAAGCGCTGGAAGGTCGGCGACGAGGTCGTCATCCACTGCAATCAGGACGACGGCGACGATGAGGAGTGCAACGGCGGCGATCCGATGTTCTCGCCCTCGCAGCGTATCTGGGGCTACGAGACGCCTGATGGCTCTTTCGCCCAGTTCTGTCGCGTGCAGGATCGCCA
>JBQGDO010000025.1:0-35626 GCA_052039105.1 Methyloceanibacter sp. | reverse complement strand
ATCGTCGAGCCGCTCTGCCCGAACGAGGTCGATGATGAGATGGGTGCCCGCGAAACGAACCCCATCACGCTCACAGAAAAAGTCCTTGTGCCCGTCTCCTTCGGAGAGCGTGCACCGGGAAAGCTTTTCTTCCGTTTGGGCGGTGCTTGAACCATGATCCAAGTCCATCCCCAATTGGAAGAGGGCGTCACTGGACATGGCGTCCTCCCCAACCAGCAGATGATCAAGTCAAAACAGCGCGCTATTTACACCCACGCGACCGCGATGCAAGAGATTTTTGGCCCCTTGAGCCCGACTGACCCAAAAAAGTTTCCCGGCTCGGCGGGCGGATGAGCCCGGCGGTCGTCACGGTTAAGCCGCATGCCAGTGTGACACGAGAAGAGAGCGACATGAATCAGGGCCCGCCGAGAAACGCTCCAGCCGCGATCGCCGCCGCGGTCTTGCTCGCGGCGGCCACGCTCCTGCCGCGGGTGGCGACGGCGGCGGAGGCGCTGCCGAAGCTCGGCGCCGACCTCGCGCAGAGTTCGGTCTCGGGCCTCTCCTCCGGGGCCTACATGGCAGGGCAGATCCAAGTCGCCCACTCCAAGGACATCGTCGGAGCCGGCATTGTCGCCGGCGGGCCTTACGCCTGCGCCGAGAGCGCTGCGGCGCGGCTCTTCCCCTTCTGGCCGACGGCGGTCGCGCAGAACGCCTCGAAGGCGCTCAATCAGTGCATGCAGACAGGCTGGGGCGAGCCCGACCCGGTCGAATCCGCAAACCGCGCCAAGGAGTTGGCGGAAGACGGCGCGATTGACCCGATCGCCGGGCTGGCAGGCGACAACGTCTATCTCTTCTCCGGCAACAGCGACCAGACGGTTGAGCTTCCGGTGGTGAAGGCGGCCAAGCGCTTCTACGAAGAGGCGGGCGTATCGCCGAGCAATATGACACTGATCGAAGGCGACGGCGGCCATGCCTTCATCACCGCCGAGGGCGGCGCCGCCTGCGGCATCTCCGACAAGCCTTATGTCTCCAACTGCGGCTACGACCAGGCCAAGGCCATCCTCGCCTGGATCTACGGTCCGCTTGCCGAGCCGGACGGCGAGCCGACCGGCCGTTTCATCGTGTTCGACCAGGAGACGTTCGCCGGGCCTGGCGCCTCGATGGCGCAGGAGGGCGTGGTCTATGTGCCGCAGGCGTGTGCCGAGGCTCCGGGCTGCCGGGTGCATATCGCGCTGCATGGCTGCGCCCAGTCGCGGGAGACGGAAGGCGTGGGCGACACCTTCGTCAAGGAGTCGGGCTTTGGCGAGGCGGCCGATGCCAATCGCATCGTCGTGCTCTTCCCGCAGGCCAAGGCGAGCGCCGCCAACCCTTATGGCTGCTGGGACTGGTGGGGCTATACCGGGCTCGACTTCCTCGGCAAGGACGCGCCGCAGATCAAAGCCATCTGGGCCATGGCCGAGCAGCTGGCGACGGCGCCATGATCGATCGACCCGAGCAAACAAGCGGAGAGGACGGCCATGAATGTCGAGGTTGGCGACAAGGCCCCGGATTTCACCTTGCCGGCTGACGGCGGCGGCGAGGTCTCGCTCAAGGCGCTCAAGGGCAAGCCGGTGGTGCTCTATTTCTATCCCAAGGACGACACGTCAGGCTGCACGGCCGAGGCTTGCGCCTTTCGCGATACGCTCCCCGACTTCTCCAAGGTGAAGGCGCAGGTGATCGGCATTTCCCGCGACAGCGTCGCGAGCCACGACAAGTTCAAGCAGAAGTACAAGCTCCCCTTCCCGCTCGCTTCCGACGCGGACGGCAAGGTGTGCGAGGCCTATGGCGTGTGGGTGGAAAAGAGCATGTATGGCCGCAAATATATGGGCATCGAGCGCGCGACCTTCCTGATCGACGCCAAGGGCGTGGTGCGCGGCGTGTGGCGCAAGGTGAAGGTGCCGGGTCACGCCGAGGAGGTGCTCGAAGCCGCCCGCGCAATGAAATAGGGCGGCGCCGGCCAAGATTGCTCCTGGCCGCGCCGCCCTTCGATCATGCTTCCGGCCGCCGGGCAGCCCGGTGCAATTATTATTGGGGTGGTTGCTGGTCGGTGGGCTGATTTTCGGGCGCCGGTGCCGGCTCGGGCTGAGTCTGCTGCTCGGGCTGGGCCTGCTGTTGATCGCCACCGCCGCACGTATTGGCCGACAAGCCAACGAGCGCGATCGCCGCTGCGGCAGCAACCATAAGAAACTTCCTCATGTCGTCCTCCCTTTAAGCTCGCTTCCAACCATGGAGGCGAAGCGGCCTTAGCATAACGCTATTTCTGGCTTTTTTGTTGCGGAAGTTGGCGCACCCGACAGGATTCGAACCTGTGACCTCTGCCTTCGGAGGGCAACGCTCTATCCAACTGAGCTACGGGTGCTTTGGCTGGAACGTAGTCAAAGGCGATCCCTTAAGCAACGCCAGGCAATGCCTCCCTTTGGCGCCGGCTATCGAGTTCATAGATAAGCGGTAGTTCCGTTTCGAGTTGGACACCGTGATTCTCAAGCTGGAAAGGGCCGGAGGTTTCTTCGGCCAAGGCGTGACTTGACGCAATGCAGCATTGGCGTAGGTATGCGGCTACGTAGGTAAGGCTGGGCAAGCCCGTGGAAAAAAAGAAGATCCTCGTCATCGGTGGCGGCTTCGGCGGCGTTTTCGCGGCCAAGGCGCTCGAGCGGCAAGGCCGTGGCAGGCTCGATGTCGAGCTGGTTAACGCCAACAATTATTTCGTGTTTCAGCCGCTGCTGCCCGAAGTGGCGGCCGGCAGTATCCATTCGGCCGACGCCGTGGTGCCCCTGCGCCAGCTCTTGCGCCGGGTGCAGATGCGGCAGGCCGAGGTCATGGGCATCGACTTCGCCAAAAAGACCGTCATCGTGGTGCAAGGCGCCAAGCGGACGCCGGTCGACCTCCGCTACGACGAGCTGGTGATCGCGCTCGGCACCGGCGTCGACCTCAACCGCTTCCCCGGCCTGCCGGAGCATGCGCTGACCATGAAGGATTTGGCCGACGCGCACCGGCTGAGGACCCATGTCATCGGCTGCCTCGAGACGGCCGACATCACGCCCAATCCCGAAGTGAAGCGCCAACTCTTGACCTTCGTGACGGTGGGTGCCGGCTTTTCCGGTGTCGAGACCATCGCCGAGACACGCGAGCTGGTCCGGCGCGCCCTGAAATACTACCCGAACATCAAGCCCGAAGAGATTAAGTTCTACCTGATCGAATATGCCAACCGCATCCTGCCCACCTTCCCTGCCGAGCTTGCCGCCTATGCCACGCGGAGGATGCAGAAGAACGGCATCGAGGTGCTGACCGGCATCGGCACCAAGTCGGCGACCGGGACCGCCGTCGAACTCACCGATGGCCGTGTCATCCCCACCTCGACCATCGTCGCCACGATCGGCAACGGGCCGCATCGCCTGGTCGAGGCGCTCGGCCTCGACATGAAGTGGGCCCGCATCAAGACCGACCGCTTCATGCGGGTACCCGGCCATGACGGGGTATGGGCGCTCGGCGACGCCGCCTTGATCCCGATGGTCGAGGAGCCTGGCGAGGATCCCGCGCATTACGCCACCCAGACGGCGCAATTCGCCGTGCGCGAGGGGCGGCAGCTTGCAGACAACATCCTGGCCAAGCTCGACGGCAAGCAGTTGAAACCGTTCGCCTATACGTCGAAGGGCTCGCTCGCCTCGCTCGGCATGAGCAAGGCGGTCGCCGACGTCTACGGCTTCAAATTGTCCGGCACGCTCGCCTGGCTGCTCTGGCGGGGCTTCTATCTGTCGTTCCTGCCGGGCTTCGCCTCGAAGTTCCGGGTCGGCGTGACCTGGCTGATCAACAGCGTGATGCCGCCGAATATCGTGCAGATCCAGGTGCCGCCGCCGGCCACCCGCTACATCCACTACCGCAAAGGCGACAAGGTGTTCGAGCCGGGCATGCTGATCGACGGCTTTTACACGGTGATCCGGGGGGCCTTCCGGCTCACCATCGACAATCCGGAAACAGGCGAGCATTTCGAGAAGGTATTCTCACCCGGCGAGCATTTCGGCGAACGGGTGCTGCTGCGCTCCGCGCTCCGCACCGGGCTCGTGGTGGCGCTGGAAGACGGCGTGCTCTTGTTCATCGCGCAGAAGGACTTCACCCGCTTCGCCCGCGCCTTCCCGTTCCTGGAGAACTATTTCCGGGACTATATCGAGAAGACCTTCGGCGGGGCCGACAAGTCCTTCGCGCCCGGGTCGACCGACAGCAAGACCGAGCTCGAGACCCTGCCTTAGCCTCCGGTGGATGAGCGCCCGAACCGACTCCCTAGGAGCACGGGCAATCCCTATATTCTGCCCATCATGGCATCCCCAAAAGACAAGGCCGACGCCGCCGGCAAGCCGGCGGGTAAAGGCTCCCATGTCTATCTGATCGACGGCTCGGGCTACATCTTCCGGGCCTATCACGCGCTGCCGCCGCTGACCCGCCCCTCCGACGGGCTCCCCGTGGGCGCGGTGCACGGCTTCTGCGCCATGTTGTGGAAGCTGCTGCGCGAGACGGGCGAGCTGGCCCCGCCCACGCATATCGCCGTGGTGTTCGATTACTCCGCGAAGACCTTCAGGAGCGATCTGTTCGACGGCTACAAGGCCAACCGGCCGGAGCCGCCGGGCGATCTCATTCCGCAATTCCCGCTGGTGCGCGACGCCGTGCGCGCCTTCAACGTCGCCTGCATCGAGCAGGAAGGCTACGAGGCCGACGACATCATCGCGACTTATGCCCTCCAAGCGATCGAGGCCGGCGCAGACGTGACCATCGTTTCTTCGGACAAGGACCTGATGCAGCTCGTGCAGCCCGGCATCATCATGTACGACACGATGAAGAACAAGGCGATCGGCGAGGCCGAGGTCGAGGAGCGCTTCGGCGTGCCGCCGTCCAAGGTCGTCGAGGTGCAGGCGCTGATCGGCGACTCGTCCGACAACGTGCCGGGCGTGCCCGGCATCGGGGTGAAGACCGCGGCACTGCTCATCAACGAATTCGACGATCTGGAAACCTTGCTCGCCCGCGCGGGTGAGATCAAGCAGGAGAAGCGGCGCGAGAGCCTGATCAATTTCGCCGAACAGGCGCGACTGTCCAAGGCGCTCGTCATTCTCGACACCCATGTGCCGCTCGACGTGACTCTGGCCGAGCTTGTGGTGCGCCAGCCGGATAGCGAGGCCTTGCTGAGCTTCATGCGGAAGCTCGAGTTCAGCACCTTGCTGCGACGCGTGGCGGACGGACTAGGTGTCGAGGCGCCGGAAGGCGCGGCCCCTCCGCCTAAGACGCAAGCCCGCAAGAAGAACGATTACGATCATCCTTTAAGGCGCTCGCCGCGCGGCGAGATGGGGCCGCCGCGCGAGCAGAAAGTGGTCGGCGGTTCGCCGGCGCAACTCGCCGTGGAGCGGGCGAGCAAGCTCGAAGGCTTGCCCTTCGACCGCTCCAACTACGAGACGGTGACAGCCCTCTCGCGCCTTGCCGATCTGCTCGAGACGGCGCGCTATCAGGGTCATTTCGCCTTCCGCGTGAAGCTCAATTCGGCGGACCCGATGCAGGGCGAGCTGGTCGGCGTGGCGCTGGCGCTGGTGCCGGGGCATGCGGCCTATGTGCCGCTGGCGCATCGCGCCGGCGAAGGGCTCGATCTCGGCGGCGAGGCCACAACGCAAATCCCGCTGCGCGAGGCACTCGATCTGCTGAAGCCGGTCCTGGAAGACATCAGCGTGCTCAAGATCGTGCAGAACGCCAAATTCGACATGGTGGCGCTTTCCCGCTACGGCATCGCGCTCGCCGCGGTCGACGATCCTTGCCTGATGTCCTATGCGCTCGACGCCGGCCGCGCCGAGCATCTGCCGGCGGAGCTTGCCGGGCGGCTGATGAACTATACCTGCCTCAGCGAGAAGGAGGTGCTTGGCTCCGGGCGCAACGCGCTGGCCTTCGAGCAGGTGCCGGTGGCGCGCGCCACCGAATATGCCGGCGAGGAAACCGACATCGGCCTCAGACTGTGGCTGATCCTCAAGCCGCGGCTTGCCGCGGAATCCGTCACCACGGTCTACGAGACCTTGGAGCGGCCGCTGGCGCCGGTGCTTGCCGAGATGGAGCGGACGGGGGTTAAGGTCGAGCGCGCTACGCTCGCGAGCCTCTCCGGCTCCTTCGCCCAGACCATCGCTCGGCTCGAAGACGAGATCAGGGAACTGGCCGGCGAGGATTTCAATATCGGCTCGCCCAAGCAGCTCGGCGAGATCCTGTTCGACAAGATGAGCCTGCCGGGCGGACGCCGGACCAAGACCGGCGCCTGGAGCACCGACGCCGCGGCGCTGGAAGAGCTAGCGGCGGAAGGCCATGAGCTGCCGCGCAAGGTGCTCGACTGGCGCGTGCTCGCCAAGCTGAAGAGCACCTATACCGACGCGCTGCCGCAATATATTCATCCGCAGACGGGCCGCGTGCACACCTCCTACGCGCTCGCCGCGACCACCACGGGCCGGCTCTCCTCGCAAGAGCCGAATTTGCAGAACATCCCGGTGCGTACGCCGGAAGGCCGCGCCATCCGCAAGGCCTTCGTGGCGGAGACGGGCAAGAAGCTGATTTCGGCGGATTACAGCCAGATCGAGCTTCGCGTGCTCGCGCATATGGCCGACACGCCGACCTTGCGCCAGGCCTTCGCCGACGGGCTCGACATTCACGCCATGACGGCGAGCGAAATGTTCGGCGTGCCGATCGAGGGCATGGACCCGGCGGTCCGCCGCAAGGCGAAGGCGATCAATTTCGGCATCATCTACGGCATCTCCTCGGTCGGGCTTGCGGCGCAGCTCGGCATCGGCCGGAGCGAAGCCGGCGCCTATATCAAGACCTATTTCGAGCGCTTCCCCGGCATCCGCGACTATATGGAGGCAATGAAGGAGACGGCGCGGCGGCACGGTTTCGTGAAGACCTTGTTCGGCCGGAAGGTGCATTACCCCGAGATCAACACCAAGAACCCGAGCCTGCGCGGCAATTTCGAGCGCGCGGCGATCAACGCGCCGATCCAGGGGAGCGCCGCCGACATTATCCGCCGCGCCATGATCCGCATGGCGCCGGCTTTGGCCGAGGCGGGGCTCGCCGCGCGCATGCTGATGCAGGTGCATGACGAGCTGGTGTTCGAGGCGCCGGAGGAGGAGGTCGACAAGACCATGGAGGTGGCGCAAGCGGTGATGGAGACGGCGCCGGAGCCGGCGCTGAAGCTGAAAGTGCCGCTGAAGGTCGATGCCCGCTCAGGCGACAATTGGGAAGCCGCGCATTAATTGCTGCTCTTTCGTCATTGCCGGACTTGACCCGGCAATCCATGATTTATCGGTAACTTCGCCATCCTTCGAGGCCCGGCGCGTCATGCTGAGGTGCGAGCGAAGCGAGCCTCGAAGCACGCGCCGGGCACCTCAGGATGACGGAATGAAAACGTTGATGCCCGGATCAAGTCCGGGCATGACGGCGTTATGTTCGCTCTCAGAGCAAAGGAGGCATGCCATGGCGAGATGCGAGCAATGCGGCAACGATTACGACAAGAGCTTCGAGGTGAGCATGGGCGGCCGCACCATGATCTTCGACAGTTTCGAATGCGCCATCCAGGCGCTGGCGCCGACCTGCCCGCATTGCGGCTGCCGCATCATCGGGCACGGCGTGGAGCATGACGGCACGATCTTTTGCTGCGTGCATTGCGCGCGGCACGAGGGCGTGAAGGGTCTCGTCGATCGGGATTGAAGTCTCTGCCCGCTTCCCTTGTCATCGCCCGGCTTGACCGGGCGATCCAGTAACCCCTGTGGTTGTGTCAAACGGACTGCGGTGGTTACTGGATGCCCGCTTTCGCGGGCATGACAATACGGTAGGAATGAAGCGTTCTAGCGCTTTACGGGTGTGACGACGGCGATGATGTTGGTCTGCACCACGCCATCGACCTTGGCGATCTTGGTGAGAATGGCCTTGTCGCCGTCGGTGGAATCCTTGCAGTCGAGTTGCGCCACGATCTTCTCGTCCGACAGGACCACGACGTTGGCGAACTGGCAGTTCTGCATCTCAAGCGCTTTGAGCGTGTCGACGGTGGTAACGGCGCTTGCCGTGTGCACAAGCTCGATGAAGAGATAGATGTTCACCATGATGTGTCCTCCAGGGCGCTCAGAAGTCCTTATCCTGCCGCAGATTGCCCGGTAAACTGTTAATCCCCTCGAGCCGGTTCCATGCGATCTCGCCTGTTCCTTACCGCCCTGCTGCTCGTGTCTGCCGCAGCAAGCGGCGCCCTGGCGCTGCCGGCACCGATGTCGGAGAGCGCGCTTCTCAGCAAGAGCGACCTCGTGGGGCTGATCCGCGTCCTGTCGGTGACCTGCACCAAGGTCAGCAAGGACGAGAGAACCGGGGAAGAGATGCCGAGCTACAGCGCCAGGGCGGAGTTGATGTATGTGACCAAGGGCGACGAAATTCTGGGACACGACGTTACGCTCACGTTTGACGCGATCCCGACCGGCGCACTGGGGCCGTGGACCGTCTACTACTATCCGGGCGAAATCGTCTGGACCCATCTCGCCGGCAAGGACGGCGTCTACACCACCACCTGGTGGAACGGCAAAGGGCGCCTCGTCAACAAGGCCATCATCACCGAGCTTCCCACCACGCCGGGTGCAACGATCGAAGTGCCCCGCCGCAACGCGCAGACCCGCAATTGACCTCCGCTCGTGAGGCTGCCAAGGAAATCGCACGATGAAACCGCTCAAGAGGCTCGCACTGACCTTGGTTGCGCTTTGCGCCGCGGTGCCGGCATTCGCGTTGCCCGCGCCGATGTCGGAACAGGAGCTGCTGGAAAACAGCGATCTCGTGGCGCTGGTGCGCGTCCTGTCGGTGACCTGCACCAGCGTGACCAAGGATGAAAAGACCGGCGAGGACCTGCCCGGCTATCTCGCCAGGCTCAAGGTAATCGAAACGAAAAAGGGCGATGCGAAGAAGGGCGACGAGGTTCTGGTCACCTGGCGGGCGATCCCCAAAGGCCTGCTCGGACCGTGGGCGGTCTATTACTACCCGGGCGAGGAAGTCTGGACGCATCTCGCTCTGCGCAGCGGCGGCGTGAGCTACGCCTCCACCTGGTGGAACGCCAAGGGCGACGACCTCAAGAACCCAGACACGCGCGATCTGCCGACCACGCCCGGCGAAACCGTGGTGGCGACGCCGGAGAAGCAGCAGCAAACCCCGCTCTAGTCACACGGTGAGCGCGATGCCCTGGCGGCGCGGGTCGCCCGCGCCTTCGACGCCGCCATTCCCGCCGCGGCGCGCGGCATGCACCCCGCCGAAGAACAGATTGCGCGCGGGCCAAGCATGCGCCTTTTCTTCGAGTTTGCGGAACTCCGCCTGTGCATCCTCGGGCAGGCCGGGCTCGAAGCTCACCGTCCCGCATTTCTCGACATGCAGGCGCGGCGCTTCGACGGCGTCCGCCAAACCAATGCCGCGATCCAGCAGATTGACGGCGACCTGGAGGATGGCGGTCCGGATGCGGTTCGAGCCGCCGGTGCCCATCGCCGTCACCGTGCCGTCCGGCTGCAAGATGATGGTCGGCGCCATCATCGAGGACATGCGCGCACCTTCGCGCCAGCCATGCAGTCCGCCGGCGGCGAGGTCCTCCTCGCCAAGCATGTTGTTCAGCATGAAGCCGAACTTGCCGACGATATAGCCGTCGCCCTCGCCGTTCGAGAGGCTGACCGCGGCGGCGTTCCCGTCCGCGTCGATTACGCTGATATGAGTGGTGCCGCGATAGGCCGCAGGGTGGCGCTGCGCTTTCCGCAGTTCGCGCGCCAGCACGCCGCCGGCAAGCCGCTCGGCAAGCCCCTCCCCGTGCGTGGCGCGCGCTTCGTTGGTGGCACGCATCGCCTCGGCAAGCGTAAGCGCGTCGATCGAGCCGCCACGCTCGGCGAGAGCTTCAAGATAGGCCAGGCCAAAAGCGATCAGCGCGCCGCTTGCCGCGGGCGGCGGGTTGAGCGCGACCTGCGCGCGCCTGTGCCGCCAATAGAGCGGTTCGCGCAGCGCAGCGCGATAATGTTTGAGGTCGTCATAAATGAGATGGCCGCCTTGCGACTCGGATTGCGCGACGATCGCCTTGCCGACATCGCCGTCGAGGAAGAGCCTCGCACCGTCCTCGGCGAGCCAGTCGAGCGTCTCGGCAAGCTCCTCATTGCGGAAGGTTTCGCCCGCCTGCATCAATTTGCCGCCCGGCGCGAAGATCTTCGCCACGCCGTCGCTCGCAGTGAGGATGGGGGCGATCACGGTGAAGAGATAAGCCTGGAATTCGGTGAGCGGGAAGCCGCGCCGCGCCGCCCGCACTGCGGGCTCGACCAGGCGCTTCATGGGCAAGCTGCCGAGTGCCTCATGCACGGCGAAGATGCCGGGGACCGCGCCCGGGGTGGCGGCCGATCCGAGACCGATATGGAATTCCTGCCTGGCCGGGCCAAAATCGGCATGGATCGGGAAGAACTCGACCTGATCTTCCGCGCGGCGCCTGCGCGGCGTCTCGGTGAAGAAGTCGAACAGATCGCAAGACTCTCGGCCCGCGCGGCGCGCCATCAGGAAGCCGCCGCCGCCGGGGGAAGCGAACACCGCCTCGGCGACGAAGGTCACGAACATGCCGGCCAGCGCGGCGTCGAAGGCGTTGCCGCCTTCTTCCAGCATTTCCGCCGCGGCATTCGCGGTCAGCTCATGACCCGCCGCGACGACGCTGTTCCCCTTGCTCATGCGCCCTGCCTATGGCCAAGCGGGATTTGCGGCAAGTCGCGAGCTCCCAGCCCGACAGCGTCAGTGACCGAGCGTGTTCTTGTATATATTTCCATCCTTCATGATAACGACAAAATTCTTGGCCGGATCTTCAATCAGTTCAATATTCGTGAGCGGATCCCCATCGACCAGGAGCAGATCGGCGTACGCGCCTTCTTCGACCACGCCAAGCTTGCCAGGATACGGATTGCGAAGCCCTGAGAGGTCCAGCAATTCGGCATTGGTCGAAGTTGCCATCGTCAAAGCCTCGGCGGGCGTGAACCACCTGGTTAGATCGCTGAGCATGGAAGTTTGTCGCGCAGCGAGCGCCGGGGAAAACAGGATGTCAGTTCCGAACGCCGTCCTGATCTTGTACTTTTTTGCCAAGGCATAGACATTGTCCGTGCCGGTGATGACCTCGCGCAGCTTCGCCTGTTCGCTGGGGCCGAGCCCTGCGCCGGCCGCCATATCGACGAAAGGCTGCGTGCTCAGCCAAATGCCTTTCTCCGCCATCAGCCGCGCCGTGGCATCGTCCATCAGATGCCCGTGTTCGATGCATTTGACGCCAGCCGCGATCGATCGCTGGATCGACGCTGGCGTATAGGCATGCGTGCAAACATAGGTCCCCCAGTTCTCGGCAGCTTCCACCGCGGCCCTCAGTTCCGCCTCGGTAAAGGTCGATACATCCAGCGGACTAGAGGGAGAGGCCACACCGCCTCCCGCCGTGAGCTTGATCTGGGACGCGCCCTGCATTAGCTGCTCCCGCGCGCGAAGGCGGACTTCATCCGGGCTGTCTGCAACCATGCTCCCGCCGAGCTGCTCCATGCGGCTGAGCATTCCCCCGATTGTCCGCGGCAGGTCTGACAGCGGACGAAAGTCACCATGGCCGCTGGTTATTGTGATCACTGCTCCGGACGGAAAGATGCGCGGTCCCGGCAACAGCCCATCGTCGATGGCGCGCTTCAGGGCGAAGCTCGGACCGCCGAGGTCGCGTATCGTGGTGAAGCCACGCATCAGCGTGGCCGTTGCTTCGGCACCCGCCAGGAGAGTCGTGTAGCCGATATCGTTTGCGAGGAGCTCGGGCGGAGTTGGCCGCACCAACATCACGTGCCAATGCGCATCGATCAAACCCGGCATCAAGGTGCGGCCGCCACCATCGATGATCGTGGTATCGACGCTTTGCTCTGTTGGAATGTCGTCGGGGGTTATCTTTTTGATCTTGTTGCCGCGCACCAAAACATTTGTCGACGCGGAGAGCTCACTGCTCTTTCCGTCGAAGACACGCACATTCTGGAACAGCACCGCTCCTTCCGGGGACTGGGCAAATGCGTTGTTCAGAAAGGAGAATGCAAGAGCCCCGATCAGAACGACGAGGCCAGTCGACTGCGACATAGCATACTCCGATCTGTTGCAGGCGCGGCTGTGAAGTAGGCGGCAATTACCGCATCACCTGCGCAGTCGTACGGCTAAGGCCGCGTGCTTAGCGGCTCCACGTCCTAGCCGAGGCGCTTTTCCAGGGCGGAGAGCTCGTCGGAGAGCGCCTTCGGCAGCTTGGCGCCGAAGATGGCGAAGTGCTCCTTGATCAGCGGAATCTCGGCCTTCCAGTCCTTAGGATCGACCTTGAGCAGCTCCTTGAGACTGCCATTGCCCAGGCTGAGACCCTTGGTGTCAAGCGCATCCTCGCTCGGCACTTTGCCGATCGGCGTATCGACTGCCTTTGCCGTGTCATCGCAGCGCTCGAAGATCCATTTCAGCACGCGTGAGTTCTCGGCATAGCCCGGCCACAGGAATTTGCCGTCGCCGTCCTTGCGGAACCAGTTCACGTAAAAGATCTTCGGCATCTTGGCGCCGCCCTTCTCGCCCATCTTCAGCCAGTGGGCGAAATAGTCGCCCATGTGGTAGCCGCAGAAGGGCAGCATGGCCATCGGGTCGCGGCGGATGTCGCCTTTCACGCCTGAGGCCGCGGCGGTCTTCTCCGAGGCCATGATCGAGCCAAGGAAGGTGCCGTGCGTCCAGTCGGTCGCTTCGGTGACTAGCGGCACGACGGTGGCGCGGCGACCGCCGAATAGAATCGCATCGATCGGCACGCCCTTCGGGTCTTCCCATTCCGGCGCGATCACCGGACATTGCGCGGCTGGCGCGGTGAAGCGCGCATTGGGATGGGCGGCTGGACGCCCCGATTGCGGCGTCCATGAGCGGCGCATCCAATCGATCGCGTGAGCCGGCGGTTCGCTCATCTGCTCCCACCACACGTCGCCGTCGTCGGTGAGCGCGACGTTGGAATAGATGCAATTCTCGTTAAGCGCCTTCATTGCGTTCAGATTGCTCGCCTCGGAGGTGCCGGGCGCCACGCCGAAGAAGCCGGTCTCGGGATTGATAGCGTAGAGCCGCCCGTCCGCGCCGAACTTCATCCAGCAAATGTCGTCGCCGATGGTCTCGGCCTTCCAGCCAGGGACGGTCGGATTAAGCATGGCGAGATTGGTCTTGCCGCAGGCGCTCGGGAAGGCTGCGGCCATGTACTTCACCTTGCCTTCCGGATTGGTGAGCTTGAGGATCAGCATGTGCTCGGCCATCCAACCCTCGTCCCGCGCCTTGACGGAGGCGATGCGGAGCGCATGGCATTTCTTGCCGAGCAGCGCGTTGCCGCCATAACCCGAGCCATAGGACCAGATCTCGCGCGTCTCGGGGAAATGCGAAATGTACTTGGTCTCGTTGCAAGGCCACGGCACATCGGCGGTGGTGGCCGTGGACAGCGGATAGCCCACGGTGTGCATCCCCCGCACGAAATCGTCGCTGTCGCCGAGCGCTTTCCATACCTGATCGCCGACGCGGGTCATGATGTGCATGTTGGCGACGGCATAAGCCGAGTCGGTGACCATCACGCCAATGCCCGAGATCGGCGAGCCGACCGGGCCCATGGAATAAGGCACCACATACATCGTGCGGCCGGCCATGGCGCCCTCGTAGAGCTTGCGCAGCGTCGTCTTCATCTCCTCGGGATCCGCCCAGTTGTTGGTGGGTCCGGCGTCGTCCTTGGATTTGGAGCAGATGTAGGTCTGATCTTCGACGCGGGCGACGTCCTTGGGGTCGGAGCGGACGAGGATCGAGTTCTTGCGCTTTGCGGGGTTGAGCCACATGGCGGTGCCGCCATCGACCAGCGCCTTCAGCATGCGCTGATATTCTTCCTTGGAGCCGTCGCACCAGACGACGTTCTCAGGCTTGAACAGGGCCTTCGCCTCTTCGACGAAAGCGAGCACTTTCGGATTGGTCGTCTTGGCTCCTTCAGGCGCAATCTTCGTCTGTACGCTCATGCGGTCGTTTCCCCGGGGCGAAATTGGCGGATTGGGCGGCTAGAGGCCTCGGTGTCAACTAGCACCGATTGTGCAGGACTTTCAAGGCACGGTCTGACGACGCTGCCCCCAAAACCGGCGCTATTGGCGCCCCGCGCGGGCTTCCGTGGCAAGCCTGACCAGTTCCGCCCGCGCTTCGCCGGCCGTGGCCAGGGGCTGGGCGAAGAGAACGCGGCGAGCGTTGACCCCGCAGATGATATCGAATCCCTCCGGGTCGACGCCCGTCATGCGCCAGGGACCGGGTTCGCCATCGCCCAGAGCCGTGGCGTATAGCTCGAGCGCGTCGGCATGGTCTGCATTCATATGCTCGATGATGCCAGGCTCGGCGGCGAGCAGCGCCTCGGCGCCTTCGGTCGAAATGAGCAGATCGTTGCGATCAAGATCGAAGATGCGGCCGAAGCCGCCGATATAGTGCGCGCCCTCGACCTTGAGCCGCCAAAAACCAAAATCGGGGAACGCCGCGTAGAATTCGGCTTCCGGGTGGCGCAATAGGAACCTATTGCGGACCTTTGCGTCGCTTTCCGGTTCGGCCAAACCATGCACGGTAAGCCGCGCGCCTTGCAGGGGATCGGCGAGGGCGCCGGTCTCGTCCACGAGGATCGAGGCGCGATTATCCTTGGCGAGATTCGCCGTGTGACGCGCCAAGTTGGAAATGAGGAAGATGGGCGCACCCGCGCTGTCCGTCGCCAAGGTGATCAGCGAGGCGTAAGGGTAGGAGTTGCGCGCATCGATGCTCGCCAAACTGCCCTTGAAGGCGCGGCGCAACAGCGCACGCGCCGCCGCTGCAATCGCGGATTTGTCGGGCATTTCCGTAGACTTATTTACTTGCGCCATAATGATATTTGTTGCACCACAGCATCAGACGGGTGGCGAGTAGCGCCCCAAAGCTGCCATAATCGAACGCAGCCTAGCCCCTGACACCCCTTAACCACGTCAAGCGCCGCAAGGGCCCACACAATGCCAACAATCGCACTTGTCGACGACGATCGTAACATCCTCACTTCCTTGCGCATGGTGCTCGAGGCAGAGGGCTATAAGACCCAGACCTATAACGACGGCGCAAGTGCGCTGGACGGCTTTGCCGAGAGCCCGCCGGACCTTGCCATCCTCGACATCAAGATGCCGCGCATGGACGGCATGGAACTTTTGCGGCGCCTGCGCCAGCGTAGCGAGCTGCCGGTGATCTTCCTCACCTCCAAGGACGAGGAGATCGATGAGTTGTTCGGGCTCAAAATGGGCGCCGATGACTTCATCCGCAAACCCTTTCCGCAACGGCTTCTGGTCGAGCGCGTCAAGGCGGTGCTCCGGCGCGCCCAGCCGCGCGATACGGCAGCCGTCGTCGAGGACAAGTCCAAGGTGCTGGAGCGCGGCAAGCTGAAAATGGACCCGGAGCGCCACACCTGCATGTGGGATAACCGCCCCGTGACCCTCACGGTCACGGAATTCCTTATCCTTCAGTCGCTTGCGGCTCGCCCGGGGGTGGTAAAAAGCCGCGACGCCCTGATGGATGCCGCCTATGATGATCAGGTCTATGTCGACGACCGGACTATCGACAGCCACATCAAGCGCTTGCGCAAGAAGTTCAAGGCGGTCGATTCGGGATTCGACGTGATCGAGACCTTGTATGGCGTGGGTTACCGCTTCAAAGAGTGACGGGTCACATCAATGACCGTCGAGGCCGACAGGTCCTGGCAACGGCCTGACGCCGCATCGCTCAAGGAACGCGCTCGCCGCGTGCTGAAGAGCGCTCGCGATCGCGCGGCCGCTGGGCTCGGATGGCTGGCCGAGCACCGCCCGTTCCGCCATGGCTTCTCCAGCCTGACGCGCCGCATCGTCGTGCTCAACCTGATCGGGCTCGCCATCCTCGTTTCGGGCATCCTCTATCTCAACCAGTTCCGCGCGGGCCTGATCGACGCCAAGGTCCAAAGCCTCTTGACCCAAGGCGAGATCATCGCCCGGGCGATTGCGGCGTCCGCCGGCGTCGACACCAACGAGATCCAACTCGATCCCGAAAAGTTGCTCGAAGCCGAGCAGGGCCAGGCGAGCGTGGATTACGACAATTTCAATTCGCTTGAATTCACGATCGATCCCGAGCGCGCAGCGCCGATCTTGCGGCCACTGGTGAAACCCACCGGCTCCAGAGCCCGCATCTATAACCGCGACGGCTCGCTGATCCTCGATTCCGATACGTTCTACTCGCGGGGAGAGGTGCTGCGTTACGATCTGCCGCCACCGGCGACGACCGAGCCCGATGCGCTGAGCCGGTTCTGGCAAGCGATCAAGGCGCATACCGCCCAATACGACCTGCCGCTTTATACCGAAATCGGCGGCGCCAACGGCAAGGCCTATCCGGAAGTGGCGACCGCCTTGACCGGGACCTCGGTTCCCATTGTCCGGATCAACGACAAAGGCGAACTCGTCGTCTCGGTGGCCGTGCCGATTCAGCGCATGCATGCCGTGCTCGGCGTGCTCCTGCTTTCCACCCGGGGCGGCGACATTGACAATATCGTTGCCGCCGAGCGCTGGGGCATCGTGCGCGTGTCGCTGTTCGCCGCCGCGGTCACCATCGTCTTGTCGGTGATCCTTGCCAATACGATCGCGGGACCGGTACAGCGGCTCGCCGCGGCCGCGGAAAGGGTGCGCCACAGCGTCAAGGCCAGGGCCGAGATTCCAGATTTCACCGATCGCACCGATGAGATCGGTCACCTTTCGGGCGCGCTGCGCGACATGACGCACGCGCTCTACAGGCGGATCGACGCCATCGAGAGTTTTGCCGCCGATGTGGCGCATGAGCTGAAGAACCCCCTCACCTCGTTGCGCAGCGCGACGGAAACGCGTCCCCTCGTCAAGAGCGAAGAGTCGAAAGAGCGGTTGATGGAGATCATCCAGCACGACGTGAAGCGGCTGGACCGGCTGATCAGCGACATTTCCGACGCCTCGCGCCTCGATGCAGAACTCGCCCGGGAGGACGCCAAACCCGTCGACGTGGCCGAGCTGTTGCGGACGACAGTCGCGCTGTTCAACGATATCCACCGCGACGACACGCCGGAAGTCGTGCTGGATATCGCTTATGCGCCGGGCGCCAGGCCCTACAGAGTCGTGGGCCATGACAGCCGCTTGAGCCAGGTGATCATAAACCTGCTCGACAACGCCATTTCGTTCTCGCCGCCCGGCGGCCGGGTCGCGGTAGTGGCGCGGCGGATCGGCCCGGAAATCCAAATCGCCGTCGAGGACGAGGGCCCGGGCATTCCCGAGGAGAATTTGGAGCGCATCTTCGAGCGCTTCTACACCGACCGGCCGCTGGAGAATTTCGGGCAGAATTCCGGACTTGGCCTGAATATTTCTCGCCAGATCGTGGTCGCGCATGGCGGCCGTCTCTATGCCGAGAACCGGCCGCCGGCCGGCACTGGGCGCGGCAAGGGCGATGGCGGCGACGGAAAGAACGGCGGCGCGCGCTTTGTCATCCGCCTGCCGGCGACCTGATCCGAGCGACACGCGAGGCATGATTGAAAGAGGTGCGCGAGCTCGTTCATGGCACCTGCGTGGCGCTGGGGGAACACGCGGTGTTGTTGCGCGGGAAGCCGGGATCGGGAAAGTCGGACCTTGCGCTTCGCTTCATGGCGCTCCCTCCGGAAGGAAAGCTGAAACCGCTGCTGGTGGCCGACGATCAAGTGGTCATCGAGAAGGACGGCAGTGGAATCTTGCGTGCGTCGCCGCCGCCGACCATCGCTGGGAAAATCGAGGTGAGAGGTTTGGGAATCGTCGAGGTGCCGTATCTGCCGGAGGCGCGGCTTTCACTCGTCTGCGACCTTGTCGAGGCGGAGGAGGTGCCGCGTATGCCGCCGGAATTGCCGGAGGAGGTAGTGATTGCCGGCGTTGCCGTGCCCGTGCTGAAGCTTGCGCCGTTCGAGGCGTCGGGGCCCTTGAAGCTCAAAATGGCGCTATTTTCCGTCGCCTCCGGCAATCCGAACTAGGTCGCGTTTCGCACTTGCGCACAACACCACTCCCGACAAAGATAGCGGCCTTTCGCGGGGCGGCATTCAGCAAAGAGGCAATATGATCGGCGTCGTTGTCGTCACTCATGGCAAGCTCGCACACGAATTTCGTGCCGCACTCGAGCATGTCGTCGGACCGCAGGACCAGTTCGAAACGATTTCGATCGGACCCGACGACGATCTGGATGTCAGACGGAGCGACATGCTGAGCGCGCTCGCCCGCGTCGACAGCGGCAAGGGCGTGGTCGTGCTCACCGACATGTTCGGCGGTTCGCCCTCCAATCTTGCCATCTCGGCCATGGAGCGCTCGAATGTGGAGGTGATTGCCGGCGTCAATTTGCCGATGCTGGTGAAACTCGCCAGTGTGCGTGGCGAATGCGCGCTCGAAGAGGCGGTGACTCAGGCACAGGACGCGGGGCGCAAATATATCAGCGTCGCAAGTCAAATCCTGGCGGCGAATTAGATCGTGGCCAAGCTCCGGGATAACGTCTTAGAAACGCGCGGCGGTCTTCGCTTCGCCGAAGTGACGATCCCCAACAAGAAGGGATTGCATGCGCGAGCCTCGGCGCAATTCGTGCGCTGCGCGTCGGGTTTCACCGCCGAGGTTCGGGTCACACGCGAGGGCCACACGGTCGGCGGCACCTCGATCATGGGACTGATGATGCTTGCGGCCGGACAAGGCCACACCATCCTGATCGAGGTGGAAGGCAAGGAGGCGGCCATGGCCCTCGAAGCGCTGATCAAGCTTGTCGAGAATGGCTTCGGCGAAGACGATTGAGCCTACTTGCGCTTGTAGCCGGTCACCATAGCGCCGATGAGGTTCTCGCGAAACACGAAGCTTGCCAGCACAACCGCGGCGATATGCGCGAGCACGAGCGCCAAGGTGATATTGGCAATGAACTCGTGCACCTCTTCGAAGGACTCGGCGAAGTCCCTCGTGAACATGCCGGCCAGCGGCCCGGCCTGTTGCTCGCCGCCATAGACGACAAGCCCGGTCACCACCGTCGCTGCCAGGAAAGCGAGCAGCAGCACGATCATGGCGCCGCCGCCTGGGCTATGACCGAGATGGCGCTCGGCACGGAGCAAGACGAGGTCGCGCACATAACGCAATGTCTCGCCCGGCGAACGGACAAAATCGCCGAAGCGGGCGGGTTGCGGTCCAAGGAAGCCCCAGATTACCCTTGCCACGACCAAGCCGCCGACGACATAGCCTGCCCAGACATGCGCGGTGAGCTGGTCGTCCTCCGTCAGATAGGCGATGGTGAAGGCGACAACGAGCGTCCAATGGAACAGGCGCACGAAGGAGTCCCACACATAGATTCGGTGTGGGAGGCCCCGACTACGATTGGAAGCACGCATGCCTGTTCGGTTACCGTTCCCCTGCGGACCTTGCCTTGAGGAAGATCAAGGCCCGGGTGCAGAGCGAGGAGATCGACGGTTGACCAAGGCCCTCCACGCAAGCATAACCTCGGCCAGAACGGTCCGCCCCCAGGCATTTCCAAGGTTCTGCCGCCCCCCTCTCGCCGTTTTTTGCAACTACGCGAAAGGCGGGAAGGTAGAAAATCCCACAAGTTCTTGCGTCTTGGGGTGGCCGGCAGTTCAATTCACCGGGGACTCTTTCTGGAGGGGTCGCGCGTATGAAAACGAAATACCCGACGGCAGTCTTGGCGGTTTCCACCGCCTTTCTTTTGATGCTCACCGTCGCGGCCGGCGCCGTCACGGAGCGGCAGAAGCGTGACTGCAAGTCGGACTACAATCGCTTTTGCAAGAAGTACGAGCTTGGCAGCGAGGGCTTGCGCGCCTGCATGTCGCGTTCGATCAAGAAGGTCTCTAACAGATGCATCGCCGCGCTCGTCGCCGGAGGCGACATGACAAAAGCCCAGGCCGACCGGGTCCGCAGGCAAAAGGCTGCCAAGCACTAACGCCAATCCGATCAGCAGGAGGATACCGACTTGTCAGCGCTCGGTGCATCATCGACGCCCCACAGGGTCAAGTTCGCGACGCTCGTTCTGGTCTCGTCCTTCTGCGCGCTGGGCTTTGCGATCCCGGCCAAGGCTGCGGACAACCCCTTCGAGCAGCTCAAAGGCGATTGGACCGGCGGCGGGACTGTCTGGCTCACCGACGGCAAGGTGAAAAAGGTGGATTGCAAGGCCACCTACAAAACTTCAGGCAGCAACTTGACGCAAAATTTGCAATGCACCGGCGACGATTACGAGATCGAAGCTCAACTTAAGCTGTCCGACAAGGGCGGCAAGGTGAAGGGCACCTGGAACGAGGTCATCTACGATGCGAGCGGCGCGGTCAGCGGCAAGGCGCGGCCCGACATCGTCCGCGCCATCATCCGGGGCGACAAATTCTCGGGGCGTCTGAGCCTGAAGGTCACCGATCAGGGACACACGATCAATATCGTGCAACTCAACGAGAAGACCGGCACCTACCGGCTTGCCTCGAGCCTAGTCTTCCAGCGCTAGCTGCCCGTCGGCCGCCGGCCCCACGGTTTCTACCACGCGACACTGCAAAAGTCGGAGTGTGTCGGCGTCCCGTTGGGCTTGGCAAAGCCTTGTAAAATCATATAAGGAGTTCTTTATATCCTTATAGTCCGAGGCCAGGAGTAGAGACCCCGATGAATTACCACGTCAGAGACATCAGCCTTGCCGACTGGGGCCGCAAGGAGATCGCCATCGCCGAGACGGAGATGCCGGGGCCGATGGCAGTGCGCAAGGAGTATGGCGTGCAACAGCCGCTCAAAGGCGCGCGCATCGCCGGCTCGCTGCATATGACCATTCAGACCGCCGTCCTGATCGAAACCTTGAAGGCGCTTGGGGCGGACATCCGCTGGGCCTCGTGCAATATCTACTCGACGCAAGATCATGCTGCGGCCGCGATCGCCGCGCGGGGCATTCCGGTATTCGCCTATAAGGGCGAGAGCCTCGAGGAATACTGGGACTACACGCACCGCATCTTCGAGTGGGCCGACGGCGGCACGCCGAACATGATCCTCGACGACGGCGGCGACGCCACTCTGCTCGTGCATCTCGGCGTGCGCGCCGAGAAGGGCGACACCGCCTTCCTCGACAAGCCGACTAACGAGGAAGAAGAAGTTCTGTTCGCCTCGATCAAGAAGCGGCTCAAGGAGAAGCCAGGCTGGTATTCGGAGATCGCCAAGAACATCCGCGGCGTGACCGAGGAGACCACGACTGGCGTGCACCGGCTCTACGAGATGCAGAAGAAGGGCACTTTGCTGTTCCCCGCCATCAACGTGAACGACAGCGTCACCAAGTCGAAATTCGACAATCTCTACGGCTGCCGCGAGAGCCTGGTCGACGGCATCCGCCGCGGCACCGACGTGATGATGGCGGGCAAGGTGGCGATGGTCGCGGGCTTCGGCGACGTGGGCAAGGGCTCGGCCGCGTCATTGCGCAATGCCGGCTGCCGGGTGTTGGTCGCGGAGATCGATCCGATCTGCGCGTTGCAGGCTTCGATGGAGGGCTATGAGGTCACCACCATGGAGGATGCGGCGCCGCGCGCCGATATCTTCGTCACCGCCACCGGCACCAAAGATGTCATCACCATCGACCATATGCGGGCGATGAAGGATCGCGCCATCGTCTGCAATATCGGCCATTTCGATTCGGAAATTCAGGTGGCCGCCTTGCGCAATTATAAATGGCACAACGTCAAGCCGCAGGTCGACGAGATCGAGTTCTCCGACGGCAAGCGCATCATCCTTCTGTCGGAAGGGAGGCTCGTCAATCTCGGCAATGCCATGGGCCATCCGAGCTTCGTGATGAGCGCCTCCTTCACCAATCAGACGCTCGCCCAGATCGAGCTTTGGACCAGGCCCGGGCAATACGAGAAGAAGGTCTACGTCCTGCCGAAGCAGCTCGACGAGAAGGTCGCCCGGCTGCATCTCGGCAAGGTCGGCGCCAAGCTGACCAAGCTCAAGCCGGACCAGGCCGAATATATCGGCGTGCCGGTGGAAGGTCCCTACAAGCCGGAGCAATATCGGTACTGAGGCTGAAGGCTAGGCTATTCCCGCCACGAACTCGCATGCCGATCTCACGCTGACGAGTCCGGCGCCCGTGGCCAGGTCTTTTCCAGTCTTGGCCTTGTCGCCCATCGCCGACTGACCGGTCGTGACGTCGGTGGCGGTCTTGGTCAAGGCGGTGCGAGCCTCTTCGGCTGTAATACTCTTGCGGATTTGCTTCAAAAGCGCGATGGCGCCGGCGATTTGTGGGCACGCGGCGGACGTGCCCGAGAAAAGCCCCCAGCCCGTTTCCTCCGCTCCAGACGAAAAATTGGAGCCGTCGAGAGCGCTCGTCGGCGGCACAGGCAGCATGATGTGATGAAGCTGCGGGCTGCGGCCCGACGCCCCGACGACGCCACAGAAGTCCGGAATGTCGCGACCGGGATAAATGCTGCTTTGGAAGGAGCTGGCGAAATCTGAGGCGCTCAGCGAAGCGTCCTCCAGAACGGTGACACCCCCAGCCGAGATCACCTGCGGCATAGAGCCCGGAAAAGCGCGATGTCCGTTGCCCGCCGAGAAAACGACCACGATCCCGGACTGAATGGCGTCGGAAAGAATCGTCTCGATATCGACCAGCTCGTTGAAGAAATTCGGATTGTCTGCCTGAAGCTGGCTTCGGGACTTTACATCGATGTCGAAGCCCCAGGAATTCGACATCACGTCAGGTGCAAGAGCAATTGCCGCTTCGAGCGCGGTCGCGGCGCTGGCGCCGTTTTTGACTCCGTGGACCGTGCAGTCCGGCGCAATCGTGAAAATGTTGGCGCACTCGCCGGTGCCGTGGCCACTTGCATCGTCTTCAGGCTTGTCGACGCCGGGCGCCGCGGACGAAATGAGCTTGTAGCCGTTGGCCGCAAAAAACGGATGGGGAAAGAAGCCGCTATCCACCATCGCGACCCTAACGCCAACGCCGGTCCATTTCTGCCGGTGCGCACGCGGCGCGTTCAGCGCCGCACTGACATCCTGCAAACGGAGATGCGGCACGTTCTCCGAAGGCGGCCGGTAGGATGGGCCATAATATTCGATCGGTCTCGGAACATAGGCGAATTCGATCGTGTCCTTCAGAGAGTCGGGAACCTCCAAGGGAGCATCCGGAACAGCGAACGTCTCTTGGGCGGTGAGGCGCCCCCTGGACTGACGCGAATAGCTGCCCTTTTTCAGCCCGGCGCCGAACAGCTCCGTGAAATCTTTCTCGCGCAAAGAGACCTCAAGCCGATCCTTTTCTGTCGGCTTGACCTCCACGCGGGGGCGCTCGGCAAAAAAGCCCAGCGCAGTGCGCGCCTTGCGTGGATCGGGAGACAACGCCAGGGGTTTGACTTTAACCGACTCCACCCCGACCTCGAGGCGCGGCGCGGCGCTGCGCGTCTTGGGAACGAGTCTCACCACGACTTCCTGAGCCACTTTTTCCCCCGGCAACCGTCAGAAGTAGATCGGCTCGCTTGGAAAGTAAGCCCGGTACGTGACCGTCCGAGGCAAGCGATCAAAATGAGGTTCGCCAAAGAATTGTGGCACTTTATCACTGAAATCAATGCGTGTATCGAAAAAATCTTCGAGTTGAGACTTGGGCCCCGACACGAGGAGACCTCGCGGCGATATATGCTCCACCTTGAGGCCACCCTTGTTGAGCCGATCTGCGGCGGCCATAGCAGCGGCCTCGCTCGGTGTGTCGAGCGCGATCCGCAGCGACAGGACGGGGTTGTTCTTGTCGATCATCTCGCAACTTGCCTTCAAGACCATCATAGCAGAAAGCGTCACACCCTCTCGAAGGTTCGCTGTCCCGCCTCGTGCATACGCGAATCCTCGTGTGGCGGAGTCCGTGCGGGATCAACGCAGGGCCGCTCGGCTGTGGGCAAGACTCTGCGATGCAGCTAATCTAAGCCTGATTCGCCTTGAGGCTCGCGGGGTCGATCGACCCGCGTTCAGTCTGTGGCAGCGTTAAGCGAGGCGAGGCCATGGGCGGCGGCGTGGGAGCGAGGGACCATGCGGACCAGCGGGGGCAAGGCTGCACCTTTATCAAGGTGGGCAGAAGTGCTGTCCCGCGTCCTAGCTGTTGCCGTTCCATTCATTATGCTTCCGTCCGGCGCGGCGGTGGCGGCCGACGATGCAGGTCTGCTCGATCCGCGCGCTCTGCTCACGCTCGGCATCGTGCTCGGCCTGATCGCTTTTGCCGTGGGAGCCGCCATTGCCGCTCTCAGGGCGCGGGAGCGCGCACGCAGGGCCGAGACCGAGGCGCTGCGCGAGGCTGAACGCTACCGCCTGAGCGAAGGCACGCTCGAGACGCTGCTCGCGGCAGAGCCGCAGGCACTACTCACCATCACGGAAACCGGTGAACCGGATGTTCTGATTGCCACGTTGCCCCCGGTGCTCGGCGTCCCGCAGGATACGCTCGGCCTTCTGAGCTTCGGCGATTGGCTCGATGCGGAGTCGGCCGAGGAGCTCGAGGTGGCACTCGCGGCATTGGCCGATCAGGGCGAAAGCTTCAACTTGATGCTGCGCACGCAGCGCGACCGTTATGTCGAGGCCGACGGGCGCACCGCCGGTCGCACCCTCGTGCTGAAGGTCCGCGCCATCGCCGGACAACGGCTTGATTCTGCTGCGTTTTCAGCAAGACATCGACAGCTGGAGAAGCAGGTCGCGGCCTTGCGCGGGCTGCTCGATGAGGCGCATCGAAGCGAACCTGCCCACGCCGAGCCTGCGCCGAGTCTCGAGACGCGCTTCAGGAGCTTCGACCGATTGGCGACCGCCTTCGCCGTGTTCGACGCCAATCAGCGGCTTAGCCATTTCAACCAGGCCTATGTCGAACTGTGGCAGCTCGATCCGGAATGGCTGCAAACCCATCCGCGCGACGGCGAGATCCTCGACAGGCTGCGCCAGGCGCGGCGCCTGCCGGAGAAGGCCGACTACCGCGACTGGAAGCAGAGCTGGCTCTCGAGCTACGGCACCAATGCGCAAGTCGAGGATCAGTGGCACTTGCCCGACGGTCGCACCTTGCATGTCGTCGCCGACAGCGAGGGCGAGGCCGGGGTTACCTATCTTTACGAGAACGTCACCGAGCGATTGGCGCTGGAGAGCCGTTACAACGCACTGATCCAGGTACAGCGGGAGACCCTCGATACGCTGCGGGAGGGAGTCGCCGTGTTCGCGCCGAACGGCCGCCTGCGACTCTACAATCGCGCCTTCGCGACGATCTGGCGCTTGAGCCCGCGCCAGCTCGACGCCGAGCCGCATATCGAGGAGGCGATCGAGTGGTGCCGCGCGCTTTACGATTCGCCTGAGGACTGGGAGCGCATCAGGACCGCAGTGACGGCCATCGTATCGGGCCGCGTAGCCTTCGAAAGCGAGTTCGATCGCTCCGATGGCAGCGTGCTGGCGTGCGCCGCGCTGCCGCTGCCCGACGGCGGCACCTTGCTGACCTATGTGGATGTGTCGGACGCAAAGCACGCCGAGCGCGCCTTGATCGAACGCACCGAGGCGCTTGAAGCGGCCGACCGGCTCAAGACCGCCTTCATCAGCCACGTGTCCTACGAGCTCCGCACGCCGCTCACCAATATCATCGGCTTCAGCGAACTCCTGGCCAGTCCGGTGGCCGGGACCCTGACCGACAAGCAGCGCGACTATCTGAACGACATCCGTCAGTCGGGGCGTACCTTGCTTGCTATCATCGACGATATTCTCGATCTCGCTACGATCGATGCGGGCACTTTCGAGCTCAAGCTTTCGCCGGTGAAGGTGCGGGACGTCATCGATCAGGCGGTGCAGGGCGTCGACGAGAGGCTTACGCAGAACGACGTCAAGCTCGATATCGCGCTGGCGCCCGGCGTGGAAACCTTCGTCGCCGACGGCAAACGCGTCACTCAAATGCTGTATAATCTGCTTTCCAACGCTATCGGCTTTTCGGAGCCTGGCGGCAGGATCGCTCTCAGCTGCGGGCGCGAGGATCAAATGATTGCGTTTTCCGTCGAGGATGAGGGAGCCGGCATCCCTGCCGATTACCAGCAAGCGGTGTTCGATCGCTTCGAGAGCCGGTCGCGTGGTTCTCGCCATCGCGGGGCCGGGCTCGGGCTCTCCATCGTCAAGACTCTCGCGGAGCTGCACGGGGGAACGGTCGCGCTCACCTCCGTGCCCGGCCGGGGCACGTGCGTCACGGTGCGTTTGCCGCTCACGCAAGAAGCGCCGGGCCAAGTCGAGATCGAAGAGCCGCTTTACAAGTCAAGCCGCGCCGGATGACCGCACGTTGGAGTCTCGAGGACGTCGATCTCGTCAAGCTCGACATTCTCGCAAGCCGTCTCGCGCTTTTCCTCAGGCCGGGTGACGTCATCGCGCTTTCAGGCCCGCTCGGCGCGGGCAAGACGACTTTCGCCCGCGCGCTAGTGACGCGGCTTGGCGGCGAAGACGAGGTGCCGAGCCCCACCTTCGCGCTGATGCAGCGCTACGAGACGCCGCGTCTCACCCTCACTCATTGCGATCTCTACCGGTTGGGACCGGCCGAGCTCGGCGAGCTTGGCCTCGAGGATGCGCTAAGCGAAGGTGCGCTGCTCATCGAGTGGCCGGAGCGCGCGGCCGCATGGCTTCCGCATGATCGTCTCGATATCGCCATGGACGAAACGGCGACGCCAAACGCGCGCCGCCTTGTGCTGACCGGTCATGGAAGTTGGGCGGAGCGGCTCGATCGCTTGCGCGCGATGGCGGCGTTTCTCGACAAGACGCCTTACGCCGAGGCCGGCGCGCGCTATCTGCAAGGCGATGCCTCGACCCGCTCCTATGCGCGGCTCGTGTCGCCGGACCGTAGTGCGATCTTGATGAATTCGCCGCGTCAGCCGGACGGGCCGCCGATCCGCGACGGCAAGCCCTATAGTGCGCTCGTCCATCTCGCCGAGGACGTGACTCCATTCGTCGCGGTGGCGGGGGCCCTGCGCGAACGTGGGCTGTCGGCTCCGGCGATCTACGCCTTCGCCCTGGACCAAGGCTTTCTGATCCTCGAGGACCTTGGCGACAGGGTGTTCGGCAGCGAGGTGGCACGCGGGCATCCGCTTGCCGAGCTGTGGGCGCCGGCCGTCGATGTTCTGGTCGAGCTCGCCCGCAGCGAGCCACCCGAGCTGTTACCCATCGAGGGCCAACCGCCCTACCGGCTGCCCCGCTACGACGCCGAAGCCATGCTGACCGAGGTCTCCCTGTTGATCGATTGGTTCTGGGGGGCCTTGCACGGCAGGGACATGCCGCCAGCCCTCGCCGATGAGTTCAGGGCACTGTGGCGCCCCTTGCTGGAGGAGGCCGCCAAGGCTGACCTCGGCTGGGTGCTCAGGGACTACCATTCCCCTAATCTGATGTGGCTGCCCGAGCGGGAAGGCCTCAAACGGGTCGGAATTCTCGACTTCCAGGACGGCTTGCGCGGCCCCCTGGCCTACGACCTCGTTTCCCTGCTCCAGGATGCCCGTCTCGACGTCCCCGAGGCGCTTGAACGGGACCTGCTCGCTCGCTACTGTGCCGCTCGGGGGGCGCAAAGCCAGCATTTTTCGAGCGATCAGTTCGTCTCGCATTACGCCACGCTCGGCGCTCAAAGGAATTCTAAGATACTCGGTATCTTTGCGCGGTTGGCGAAACGTGACGGCAAGCGCGGTTATCTCGCTCACATCCCGAGGGTCGCGCGCTATCTGGAGCGCGATCTCGCCCACCCCGCATTGGCCGGCCTTCGCCGCTTCTACGCGCGCGAGTTTCCCGCCGCGCAGGCGCTGCCCCAAATCGCCGTGTAAGAGGCCGCGTCCATGACCGAGGCGAGGACGGCAATGGTGCTGGCCGCGGGGCTTGGCGAGCGCATGCGGCCTTTGACGTTGCGCATGCCGAAGCCGCTGGTGCCACTCGCGGGCAAGCCGCTGATCGACCACGTGCTGGACAAGCTTGCGGCAGTGGGCGTGACGACCGCAATCGTCAACGTGCACTATCTGCCGGAGCAGCTCGAAGCGCACCTTGCCGCCCGGCGGGGAGGGCCGCCGGAAACTCTGGTGTCGGACGAACGCGGCGTGCTGCTCGACACCGGCGGCGGCGTGAAGAAGGCGCTGCCGCTGCTCGGCCACGGTCCCTTCTTCATTCACAATGCCGACTCGGTTTGGAGCGAGGGCGCAACGCCGGCGCTTGCGCGCATGTTGCGCCTGTGGAACCCGGCGGAGATGGATTGCCTGCTCCTGCTGGCGCCGGCTGCCACCAGCATCGGCTATGCTGCCAGAGGCGATTTCTCCATGGCGCCGGACGGCCGCCTCGCCCGCCGGGCGGAAGGCGAAGTGGTGCCGTTTGCCTTCGCCGGGGTGTCGCTCTGCGACGAAAGACTGTTCAGGGACGCGCCACAGGGCCGTTTCTCCTTGAACCTTTTGTGGGACAAGGCGCTCGCCCGGGGTAAGCTCTACGGCATGCGCATGGACGGTCGCTGGATGCATGTCGGCACGCCTGAGGCCCTGGCCGAGGCCGAGAGCCTGTTCGAGCGGGAAGGTGCCTGAGGCCCGCCCGGGAGCACCGAGGCTCTATACGATACCGCCCTCGGCGCCGTTCCTCACCACGCTCGCGAGGGCCATTCTTGCCGGCGAGTTGCCCGCGCCGGGGGGAGCCCCGCCAGATCCGCTGAGCCTTCCCTTCACCACCATCTATCTGCCGACCCGCCGCGCCGCGCGCGTGTTGCGTGAGGCCTTCCTCGCCGAGACCAAAGGCGATGCCCTCCTCCTGCCGCAGATCAGAGCACTCGGCGATCCCGACGAGGAGGCGGCGCTCATTCTTGGCGCGGAGGACGGCATGGAGGACGATGCCGCGCCGGGCGCCGCGGCGATCGGACCTATGCCGCGACGGCTTGCGCTGATGCGCCTCGTGCTGGCGCTTGCTCATCCGCCCTCCCTCGCGGCAACCGAAGCAGAGATCGACGCGACGCGGTTCAGGCTGAGTCCCGGGCAAGCCTCCTATCTCGCAGCCGATCTGGCCCGCCTGATGGACACGATCGAGAGCGAAGAGGTTGATCTCTCGGGACTGGACCAGATTGTCCCCGAGGAGTTCGCCGAACATTGGCAAGCCATCGTCGAATTCCTGAAGATCGTCAAGGAACATTGGCCGCGCTTCCTGCAAGACAATCGGCTCGTTTCGGCAATCGCCCGGCGCAGCGCGCTCATGGCGCAAGAGACGGAACGACTAAGCAAAGGCTCGGATCGTCCCGTTATCGCCGCGGGCTCGACCGGTACCATCCCCGCCACGGCGCGGCTGCTTAAAGCAATCGCCGCGCTGCCGAAGGGCGCCGTCGTGTTGCCGGGACTCGACAAGGCCCTCGATGACCAAAGCTGGGAGATGTTGGCCGAGCATCCCGAGCATCCCCAAGCGTGCATGGCCGAGCTCTTACGAAACCTCGGCACGAGCCGTGACGAGGTGGACTATGTCAGCGGCAGCGCGCCCGATGCTGCGGCGGGCGCCCGGTTCGCGCTAGCGAGCGAAGCGTTGCGGCCGGCGGACAGCACCGACCACTGGCAGGACTTCCTTGCCGAGGATAGGGGCGCCGAGGCGCGAGCCGGTCTCGCCTCTGCGCTCGACGGCATGCATGTGGTCGTGGCGCCCACCGCGCATGATGAGGCTGAGGCCATCGCGCTCATCATGCGCTCCGTGGTCGAGGCGCAAGACAAGACCGCAGCACTTGTCACGCCCGACCGCATGCTGGCGCGGCGGGTGGCGGTGCGTCTCAAGCGCTACGGGCTTTCGATCGACGACTCGGCAGGCGTCCCCGCCGCACGGACGGTTCCGGGCGCCTTTCTCGATCTCGTGCTCGGGGCCATCGAGGCCGATTTCGCACCGCCCGAGCTCATGGCCCTGCTCAAGCATCCTTTGACGCTGCTCGGCCGAAATCCAGAACAGATGCGCAAGGCTGCGCGCGCGCTCGAGCGTGGCGCGTTCCGCGACGTCTACGTGGGACAGGGCCTGGACGGGGCGCGGGCGGGGATCGAGGCCGGCCGAGAGGAGAAGAGGCGGGGCGCGCGTGCCTTGTCGCCGGAAGAGCATCCGGCGGCGCTCCGTCTCGTCGCCGATCTTGAAAGAGCTTTTGCGCCGCTTGCAGCGCTGACGAAAGGCGGGCATTCCGCCGCGGAATTTGCCCGCGCCCATGTCGCGGTGGCCGAGGCGCTCGCCCGTGACGCCAGTGGCTCGCCGGCGCGGCTCTGGCAGGGTGACGCGGGCGAGGCGCTGGCGACCATGCTCGCCGAACTGATCGACGCCGGCCATGGTTTGACGCTCGGCCCGGAGGATTATCCGCCGGTTTATCGCAGCCTGATTGCCGGCCAGGCGGTGCGGCCCCGCGCGGCGGCGCATCCGCGCCTGTTCATCTGGGGTCCGCTCGAGGCCCGGCTGCAGCAGCCCGACGTGGTGATCCTGGGCAGTCTCAATGAAGGCGTTTGGCCTCGCCACCAGGAATCCGGTCCCTGGCTCAGCCGACCCATGCGCGAGAAACTTGGCCTGAGCCCGCCTGAGCGGCGCACGGGTCTCGCCGCGCATGACTTTGCGCAAGGCCTCGGCGCCCGCGAGGTCTACCTCACCCGCGCACACAAGGTGGATGGCGTCCAGACCGTACCGTCGCGATGGCTGCAGCGGCTGCTTACGTTGGTGAAGGCGTTAGGTCTCGAACAGACCATCGAACCCGAGCAGCCCTGGGTGGCATGGGCGCAGCAGCGCGACCATGTAACCGCGTTCAACCCCGTCAAGCCGCCGGCGCCAAAGCCTCCGGTCGAGGCGAGGCCAGCCGGCCTGAGCGTGACGCAGATCGAGCGGTGGATCGCCAATCCCTACGAAATCTTCGCCAAGCACATTCTGAAATTGGAGAGCCTCAAGCCACTCGGCGCCGAGCCCGACCCCGCCGCGCGCGGGCAGATCGTGCACAAGATTCTGCATGAGTTCACCAGCGCGTTTGGCGAGACGCTCCCGGACGACATCGAAGGAGAGCTTGCGCGGATCGCCGATCTCCATTTCGCCAAGCTGCGCGGCTCACCTTTCGTGAAGGCATTCTGGGAACCGCAATTTCGACGCTTCGCCCGCTGGTTTGCGGCGACCGAGCCGGAGCGAAGAGCGCGCGCGAAGGCGGTCTGGAGCGAGGTTTCCGGCCAACTCGATCTCGCTGCCGGGACGGGCTTTCGCCTCACTGCGCGCGCCGACCGCATCGATGTCGCCAGTGACGACACGGTCGTCATCTATGACTACAAGACCGGCAAGCCGCCGATACCTAATCATGTCGAAAAACTTTTTGCCCCCCAACTCCCCCTTGAAGCGGTCATCGCCGAGGAAGGAGGCTTTGCCAATCTCGGCAAGCGCAGCGTCAGCGGCCTGATCTATATCGGCGCATCGGGCCGCCATGACGGCGACGCGGCGCAGGACGCCTGCAGTCTCACTCCTGCCGATCTCGCCCGCGAAGCGCGCGACCGGCTCATCGGCTTGGTCAAGCGTTACAGCGATCCGGCGATGCCCTACGAGGTGAAGCGGCGCAAGGGTCAGGCCTTCGCCAACCACTACCGCTACGACGAATACGAGCATTTGGCCCGCATCAAAGAATGGCTGACGCAGGAAGCAGAGGAGGACTTCCGATGAGTCCTCTCCTCGATACCAACGACGCCAATCAGGTGCGCGCTTCCGATCCGCGCGCCTCCGCCTGGGTGTCGGCCAATGCCGGAACGGGCAAGACGGCCGTGCTGGTCAAGCGCGTGCTCAGATTGCTGCTCGAGGGGTCAGGGCCCGAGGCGATTCTCTGCCTGACCTATACCAAGACGGCCGCAGCGGAGATGCAGAACCGCTTGCTCCAACTGCTGTCGAGCTGGGCGACACTGCCATCGGACAAGTTGCGTGCGGAGCTTGTCGCTCTACTGCGGCGAGAGCCGAACGATGAGGAATTGCACCAGGCAAGACGGCTATTCGCCCGGACGCTCGAAGCCAAAGGCGGGCTCAAGATCCATACCATTCATGGCTTCTGCGAGCGCCTGTTGCAGCGCTTCCCGCTCGAGGCGGAGGTCACGCCGCATTTCGCCGTGCTCGACGAGCGCGAGCAGGCGCTGATGCGGCGAGAGGCTTTCGATGCCGCCGTCGCACGCGCGGCGGAGGAGAAGGACACCGCGCTCGGCAGCGCACTCGCCACCCTAATCGCGCTCACCGCAGGCGAGTATTTCCGTCAGGTGGTCGACGCCGTCGTCGGCAAGCGTTCCGAGCTCGCCCGCATGATGGCCTATCATGACAGTCGGCCGGAATGGGCAGAGGCCGAGGGACCGGCGCTGAAGCGCCTGTTCGAGGTGGCGGAGCACACAGAGGACGCGCTGATTGAGGCCATGGCGGATGTGCTCTCAAACGATGAAATGGACTCTGCTATTGCGGCCCTTGCCGCTCACGGCACCAGAAAGACGGACAAGGCAGTCGAAGCCCGGCTGCGCGAAGCGAAAACGAGCAAAGGCGAAGAACGGGCTGCCGCGTTCGCACCGGTGTTTTTGACCGACAAAAATGAACCCCGGGAGCGAGTGGTCACTGCCGGTTTCGCCGATGAAGCACCGCAGGTCGCCGCCATGCTCGACGTGGCGCAGACCGCGTTCGCAAACCTGACTGCCAAGCTCATGCATCTACGCGTCGCCGAAGCGAGCGCGGCAGTTATCGTCATCGCCGACGCCGTGCGGAGCGAGTATGAACGCCGCAAGCGTTCGGAAGCGGCGCTCGACTACGACGACCTGATCGTCAAGGCGCAAGATTTGCTGTTCCGGTCGGGCGCAGCCGCCTGGGTGCTTTACAAGATCGACGGCGGCGTCGACCACATTCTCGTCGACGAAGCCCAAGACACCAACCCCGCGCAGTGGACCATCATCGAGCGGCTTGCCGAGGAGTTCTTCGCCGGGGCAAGTAAGCGTTTGCGCACTTTATTCGCGGTCGGCGACGAGAAGCAGTCGATCTACTCGTTCCAAGGCGCCAATCCGGCGCGCTTCGGCGAAGTCGGACGCGCTTTCAAGCGAAGGGCCGAGGCGCTCTCACTGAACTGGCACGAGGTGCCGCTCAACCTTTCCTTCCGGTCCACCGCTCCGATCCTCGAAGCCGTGGACCGGGTGTTCGCCGAGCCGCCCGCAGCGAACGGGCTGACTTGGATCGAGGGCACGGCGATCCATCACGAGGTGTTCCGCGAGCATGACGCCGGGTCGGTCGAACTCTGGGAGATCGAAGCCGACGAGCGGAGCGACCCGGTTGACGCTTTCGAGCCCTGGGCCGATGAGACGGCGGGCGCGCGCTCGGTGGACCGGCTTTGCCAGCGCATCGCCGCAACCATCAAGGGCTGGATCGACAAGGAGGAGCTGCCCGCGCAGGGCCGCAAGGTGCGCGCCGGCGACATTCTCATCCTGGTGCGGCGCCGGGATCCCTTCACCACGCCGATGATCCGCGAACTGAAGCGGCTCAACGTTCCGGTGGCGGGCGCGGACCGCATGAAACTCCTGGACCAGCTCGCGGTGCAGGATCTGGTGGCGCTTGCCGATTTTCTACTGATGCCCGAGGACGATCTTGCGCTCGCCGTCACGTTGAAGAGTCCGCTCTTCGGCTTCGACGACGACGCGCTGTTCGCGTTGGCGCACAAGCGCGGCAGCCAGTCGCTATGGTCGGCGCTGAAAGACAAGGCTGAGGGCGATGACCGCTTCGCACAAGCGGCCCAGCAACTTTCGCACTGGCTGTCGCGCGTCGACTTCCAGCCGCCTTACGAGTTCTATTCGGAACTGCTCGGCGCCGACGGGCAGCGCCTGCGCAAGGCCATGCTCTCCCGGCTCGGACCTGAAGCGGCTGAGGCGATCGACGAGTTTCTCGATGTCGCGCTTGCCTTCGACCGAGAAGCGGCGCCCTCGCTGCAAGGCTTCGTCAATCGGATCAGGAGCGGCGAGGCCGAGATCAAGCGCGACATGGAGCAAGGGCGCGACGAAGTGCGCATCATAACGGTGCATGGCGCTAAAGGGCTACAGGCGCCGATCGTGTTCCTGCCCGACACCTGCATGGGGCCGCGCGCGCAAAATCCGCGCTTGTTTTCTTTGCCGCGTGCGGGCGAGCCGGAAGAGGAAATCGGCCATATCGCCTGGGCGCCGCCTGGACATTCGGGCGTTATCGGACTTGCTGACGCGAAGCTGCAATCGGATCGCGCCGACCGTGAGGAATATCACCGGCTGCTCTACGTGGCGATGACGCGCGCGCAAGACCGGCTCTATGTGTGCGGCTGGCGGGGTGTCAACAGTGGCGACCAAAAGTCCTGGTACAACCTGATCAATTCGGCGCTCGGTGGCAAAATGACGGAACACGACGGCCCCGAAGGCAAGAAGCTGCGGCGAATGGAAAGCCAACAGAAAAAGAGCGTAGAGCGTTCGCACGGCGCCAAGGAAAAGCAAGCGGACCTCACCCTCCCCGATTGGGCGCTCGCGCCGGCGCCGCCTGAGCGAGCGCGGCCGAAACTTGCGCCATCGCGGCTCGCGCTCGGACTTGAAGGCGGCGTCGAGGCGCTTGGGCCCGAGCAGCCGCCACTCGGTCCGCTCGAGCTGAGCGAGAACGGCCGCTTCGCCCGCGGCCGCCTCGTGCATGCGCTCCTGCAATATCTACCGGAGGTCGAAGCGGAGCATCAGGAGCGGGCAGCGCGCCTGTTCGTGGCGGCGCGCGGCGCGAACCTGGCAGAGGCACTCCGCGAGGAGATCGTGGCCGAGACGCTCGCCATCGTCAGGCATGCGGATTTTGCGCCGCTGTTCCAGCCGGGGAGCATCGCCGAGGTGCCCATCGTGGCGCGGATCGGCGACGCCGATCTCGAGGGCCAGATCGACCGCCTGGTCGAGACCGAAGCGGGCCTCCTGATTCTCGACTACAAGACCAACCGTCCGCCGCCACGGACCGCCGAAGAGGTAGCGCCCGCCTATATCGCCCAGCTTGCCGCCTATCGCGCCGCGCTCAGAAAGCTGTATCCGGAGCGGGCCCTCCGCGCGGCGCTATTGTGGACAGACGGGCCGCGCCTGATGGAGATCTCATCAACTTCGCTTGATGCGGCCGAACGGCGCTTCTCCGACCGAAAGTGCAAGCCTTGACGGCATTGGAGCGCATACCTAGTTTCCGGGGCTGACTGGACAAGATCGGCGATTCCACTGGCGCGGGCCGGCCGCGAGGAGAAGCAAATGGCTACTGAGAAAGTTTCCGACGACACCTTCGAAGCCGAGGTCCTGAAATCAACGACCCCGGTGGTCGTCGATTTCTGGGCCGAATGGTGCGGTCCCTGCCGGCAGATCGCGCCCGCGCTGGAAGAAATCGCCAAGGAGCTTGACGGCAAGGTGCGCATCACCAAGCTCAATATCGATGAAAACCCGCGCACGCCCTCCTTCTACAATGTGCGCGCGATCCCGACCTTGATCCTGTTCAAGGACGGGGAAGTCGCCGGCACATTGAAGGGCGCCTATCCCAAGAATCATCTCGCCGCTTGGATCAACGGCACCGTCGGCGCCTAAACCTCAGCCGTGCAG
>JBQGDO010000024.1:0-7829 GCA_052039105.1 Methyloceanibacter sp. | reverse complement strand
GAGCTCGCCCTGCTCCAAAGCCACCCGCAATTCCTCGGCGGTCCGCACCCGTTCGTGCACCTCACGATCGAGATCGCGGCTGTGGAAGCGGTAACAGTTGCGGCCTTCGTCCTTGGCGCCATAAAGCGCAAGGTCGGCCTGCATCATCATCGCCTCGGGAGTGGTCACATCGGCGGAGTAGACGGCAATGCCGATGCTGGAGGTGATCCGGACCTTGTGACCTTTGATATTAAACGGCGCCGCAAGCAGTTCGCCGATCTTCGCTGCAAGCTCGCCGGCCTGAGCCGGATCGGTCACGTTCGGCACGAAGATGGCGAACTCGTCGCCGCCGAAGCGGGCAACCAGATCGTCGGGGCCCACGGCGCTTCCGAGACGGTTGACAACCTCCTTGAGCAGCAAATCGCCCATGGCGTGACCGAGCGTGTCGTTCACATCCTTGAAGTTGTCGATGTCGAGATAGAGCACGGCAAACGGCGGTGCGCCGCGCCAGCTCGCGGTGAACGCCATGGTCAGCCGTTTCAGGAAGGCGCGGCGGTTGGGTAGGTTGGTGAGAAGATCGGTTTGCGCCAGCTCGAGGATGCGGCGGTTAGCCTGTTCGAGTCGCAGGGCGTGGCGAAGCGAGGCCCACATGTAGGCCAGCAGCGCACCAAGCGCCAAAAGCACCGCAGCGAGGACCAGCCACGCCCGGTAGTAGTGGATCAGACCTTCTTGTGCCGGCGTGATCACGAGCCGCCAACTTGCGTCGCCGGCCTTGAGGAAGGCAGACCACGACGGCTCCCCGATCGGGGCCCCCGCTGGTTTCGGTTCCAGTCGCTGATCGCGATTGGCCGCCGCACGCATATAGACCGGCAGTGCGTCTGGAGCAGCGTTCTTTGGATAGAGATAGAGGTCGACATTCTGTGGCAACTTCGCCTTGCGCAGGATGGAGTCGAACACCGCCGCCGTCTGGAAGGCGCCAACAATCACCCCAAGTGTGTTGCGTCGTCGGTCTTCAATCGTGTCGTGCGGCAGTCCGTGCCGATATGCGGGGATCACGGCCAGGAAGCCTTGGTGCGAGCCGCCGATCTGATTGCGGAGCGTGATGGTTTGGGCGGTGGCGATTTTATCGCTGTCGCGGGCGCGGCGGATGGCTTGGCTCCGAACTTCCTCCGAATTGAGGTCGGTGCCGTAGGTGGCGGTCCGCTTCGAGGCGACCGTCGAAAAAAGGATTGGGAAATACTCGTCTCGCGGCGGCGAGCTCGCTATCGGATCGTTGGGCGCCCAGGTCCTAATGTTGAAATCGGTTAGATCCGTGGCCCTTACCTCTTGCTCGAAGGCGGCACGCTGATCCCGGGTTACGCGCGGGGCCCAGACGAGGCGCATTGTGTCGTCGTAGCCCCGGGTGATCTGTTTCGTGAAAACGGCGAATTCGTCAGGGTCGACCTCATACGAGGCGTCGTAAAACGCGCGCACCGCAAGAAGCTTGCCTAGATAGTCGTCGAGGCCGTTTTGCAGGACGGTGGCATAGTCGCTGGCAAGCGCCACGAACTTCGCCTTGGCGAGCCGCTCCTCCCAGACCGAGACGGCAAACCATGACGCCACGGCAACGGCAAGCCCCAGGCAGGCGGCGGCCATAATCGGCCAGACGTGTCTGGCCGGCCGCCATTTCTTGCGGGTGAACTCGGATAGGTCCGTCATGCGGCGGATTAGGCCTCGATGGGCGTGGCTTCAGAACTGCCAATCATACCCGGGTTAGCCGGGAACATTTCCTCCGGTTGCAGTGGATGCCATAGATTACTTTATACCCAATTAGTGATTGCGCCGAGAAACCGCCCCTGGACGGCAGGCGCAGCGCCTTTGCCAAGAGTGCTCGGAATCCAAAAGGCGTTACCTTGTGCTGCTGACGCGATTGTTATACGCAAAGCCCTTCCTCGGGCGACTCTGGCGGCCCTGCGGGGCTAAAATGCAGGGCCGGAAGGCCTCGAAAGCGTGTGGGAAGCGATGACTTACGTCGTCACTGAAGTTTGCATCAAGTGCAAGTATACCGACTGCGTCGAGGTCTGCCCCGTCGATTGCTTCTACGAGGGCGCCAATATGCTGGTGATCCACCCCGACGAATGCATCGATTGCGGGGTGTGCGAGCCGGAATGCCCGGTCGACGCAATCAAGCCGGATACCGAACCCGGGCTGGAGCGCTGGCTCGAGCTGAACCGGCAATATTCGGAGAGTTGGCCGAACATCACGACCAAGAAGGCGGCCCCCCCGGATGCTGACGCCTTTGTGTCGGAGCCGGACAAATTCGCCAAATATTTCTCTGCGGAGCCGGGCGAAGGAGACTAGGACATTCAAAGGGTTAAGCGTTAACCCTATGGTCAAAATGTCGCATGTTGCGGCGCAAAAAGGGCCTTGCTGCGACACGGGATGGCTTCCCGATTCACTAAGATTGTGTTATTGTGACGGCGAAATGGCGCGAATTGCCGGCGCAACAAGCACCGAGAGAGGCGTCCCTGTTTGGGCGCACTTTTTTTTCTGATTTGAGGGAGGTGGCGCGATCAGGCTTCTGATCGGCGGCTCATCTTGTGCCCACTGCCACGTCGATGCGACGGATGCCAGCGTTTTCGACCTGGCGAAGGAACTTGGGCGAGCTGACTCCCGGCACAGCGTAAGACAAAGCACTTTTGGAGAGTGAGACAAGAGTATGGCTGACAAGAAGAAACCGCAGCAAAGACACGGCTTCCGTACCACCGAGTATATCGTCTATCCGGCCCACGGCGTCGGCCGGATTGTGAGTATCGAGGAGCAGGAAATTGCTGGCGCCAAGCTCGAATTGTTCGTCATCAATTTCGAAAAGGACAAGATGACGCTGAGGGTGCCGACGTCGAAGCTTGCCAGCGTTGGTATGCGCAAGCTCTCCGAAGAGAAGGTGGTCAAGAAGGCACTCGGCACGCTCAAGGGCAAGGCTCGCGTCAAGCGCACCATGTGGTCGCGGCGCGCGCAGGAGTACGAGGCCAAGATCAATTCCGGCGATCTCGTGTCGATCGCGGAAGTGGTCCGCGACCTCTACCGCTCCGAGGCCCAACCCGAGCAGTCCTATTCAGAGCGCCAGCTCTATGAGGCCGCCCTCGACCGCATGGCCCGCGAAATTGCCGCCGTCGAGAAAATGGACGAGGCGAGCGCCGTGGCCAAGATCGATGACGTTCTGGCCAAGACCGCCCGGCATGCCAAGCTTGCCGCCGAGGCCGAGTCGCGCACGCGAGCAGCGTAAGCTCTTCGCTTATTCGGCGGTCGCGGGAGACGCTGCTGCGTCTCCCCGCGTCGGCTACGCCTAGAGGCAGCCGATCTGGCCCATCAGCACCTTGAGCTCGAGCGCCTCCGTGCGGGCATCGATCTCAAGGCAGAGCTCGAGCGACCGCCGCAGTTTCTTGCAGGCTTCCTCCGGCTTGCCGCGCATATGCGCGAGCACGGCGAGATTGCGCATCTGCATGGCGATCGCCCGGCCGTCGCCGGCGTCGCGGGCAGCATCCAGCGCCACGTTGAATTCCTCTTCCGCCTCGTCGAAGCGGCCGCTGTCGAGAAACACGGCGCCGAGATTGCCCGCGGCCTTGGCAACGCCGGCGGCATTGTTCGCCGCCATGAACAGTTCGACCGCCTTGCGGTAGCAAGCTTCGGCCTCGGTGGCCTGTTTCAGCGCGCGGTGGGCATTACCGAGATTGTAGACCGCGTTGCAGGCGTGCTCGGTCAGACCGAGCTCCTCGTAGAGCCCCAGGCTCTCCTTGAAATGGGTGACGGATTCGTCGAAGCGGGCCTTCTCGAACAGGATCGTGCCGAGATTGAGGTGGGCCCTGGCGGCGCCGTCCTTGTGCTTGAGGCGTTCCTCGAGTTGCAGCGACTGGCGGATCATCACCTCTGCGCGATCGAGGTCCTGCGTTTCGCGATAGAGCAAGCCGAGATTGCCGGCGACGACAGAGGCGATGGTGATTTCCTCGTTTTTGTCGGCGACGGCGAAGCTCTTCAGCAGCATCTGCTCCGCCTCGGTATATTTACCGAGGCTCTGCAGCAGGAGACCGAGATCGGCGTAAAGCTGGGCGAGACCGACCTCATAATTGAATTTGGTGCAGAGCGCGGCCGCCTTGTTGTAGTTGGCAAGCGCGGCATCGAGATTGCCGGCCTTCATCTGGGTGCTGGCAAGCGCCATCATGGCGTCGACCAAGGCCCTGGCATCTTCGCGCGCCTCGAAGATTTGGGCGGCGGCCTCGAATTTCTGGATCGCTTCGTGGAAACGTCCGCGCCGGAGCTGGAGCACTCCGGCAAACATATCGATCGTTCCGGCGATGTCCTCGCGGCCGGTCATGCCTTGATGCGCCCTCTCGATCAAAGCCTCGACGCTCGGAATGTCCCCTTGCCTGAACCTGACCAGGGCGAGCGCGAGCAGATTCTCGGGGTTCTCAGGATCGAGGTCCAAAGCCCGCTGGAACAGCTCGAGGGCGGCTCCCGTATCTTGCGGCAAGGTGACCGCGCCTTGATGGCGGAGCGCGGAGGCGGCTTGCCGCGCGGCCTGGGTTGCCGCTTCCTGCTTCGAGTTGGCGATGTCGGCAAAGATCGCGGCTGCGGGCGCGGCATCGGCGCCTTTCAGCCGGCCGATCGCCCCCCTCGCCGCGCGCGTTCCCTCCGCGTTGAGGGCAAGCATGGCATCCGAGATCAGAGCCTTGATGCTGTTGGCCTCCTTCAACGAGAAGCGGTCGCCCTCCTGCTCGGAGCGGGCCAGCATCTGGCCGGTCAGCAACAGTCCGATCTGTTCGGCGGCGATCCTGCTTTGCCGTTCGTGTTTTCGAAGGAGTTTGCGGCCAAGAAAGGCAATCAAGCCAAATACGAGCGCGAGCGCGACGGCAACGATCCCCACATTCTGGAGCGTGGCCCAGTCCAGCGGAAAGACGCGGGTGAAGGACTCCATGGCGCTGGTTTGACACTCCCCGGATGCCTGCCTGCGGCCCGGCCTAGGACTATCGCACTCTCAAGCAATAAAGCTAGCGGTCGCTTGGCCGGCTACATCCCCTGAGATGGGCCATCCGGCAACAGCTCGAGCTGCTCGGGATGGCTCGCCTCGATCATGGGGCCGTTGCGCCAGGCGAGTGTGCCCCGGGCCAACACGCGCCTGCCGGCCAGCGATTTGACGTCGATCCCAGCGGCGGCAAAGGCCGAAAGCTGCTTGCGCTCGATGCTGACGGTGAAGTCGCTGCGCCAGTCTTCCGCAAAATTGAGATGGAGGCGTCCGGCGCCTTCGCCCACTGCCACGATGCGCCCCTCGACAAGCTGGTAGGAATGGATCAGGCGGCGCAAGCGTTCGAGATCGGTGGCACCGACGATGCGGTAGGCGGCCGAGCCCCAAAGGCCGAGCCGCTTCTCCCTCGCCTCCCTCTCATGCGGCAGAAGCTCGGCCGCACAGGCGCGATCGTCTGGCAGGGAATAGATGCGGGCGAGCCCCTTGGCGACCATCGCCTGCTGGAGCCAGAGCCGCGCGCCCTTTTCACCACGAAGACCTGCGCAAGCAAATGGCCATGCCGGTCGCTGCGGCGCTCGCCGAAGCTCAGTTTCAGCCTCTTGCCGGCGGCGAGGCCTTCGAGCGCCGCCCGCGCCTCGGCGACGAACGGCCACGGATCCTCACCGCGCCAGCCAAGCGGTGGCTTAGGGGCCTTCGCTCCGATCAGCCGCACGGTGCGGCCGTCGGCGAGCTCGAGCGTCTCGCCGTCGATGACAGACGCGACGGTGGCAAGCTCGGTCTCGGGTAGATCGCATGCGGCCGCCGATAGCGCGCCAGTGCCAAGGAGGCACCCGGTAATGGCCAAGGCTGCGCCGGCTTGTCGGAAGACTTGGCTCACCACCGTCACCCCCCATGCAGCAGGGTAGCATCAAACGGGAGTGCGAGCAGTCCGCTTCGGCCTGTTGCCGCGGCGCCGGGAAAGGCCTAATTGACCGCAAAGGGGATGCGCACGGCGAGTGAAACTTGACCGGTGTCAGCCAGGATCGCCGCGGCGCGCCAGCCGCTGCATCGTCGAGATAGCTGCCGGAGTAACGCCCGGCCATCCCCCTCCGTTCAGTCCTTGGGCGACGGCGCTTCGGGAAGCAAAATTACGTGCTCCTGCTCTTCCGGATCGTTGCGCGCCACGATGGCGATGGCGGGCTCCGTCTTGCTGAGATTGACCGGTTGATGCGGCAGGCCAGGCGGGACAAAAATAAAATCGCCGGCCTCGTTCACCACGCTCTTTTTCAGGCCCTCGCCGTAGCGGGTCTCGACCTTTCCCTGGATGAGATAGATCGCCGACTCGAAGCCCTCGTGGATATGCGCCTTGGCCGACCCGCCGGGCGGAATGACCACCATCAATAGGGACAGGCCCTTGGCGCCGGCGGTCTTACCGGAAATACCCGGGAAGAAGGGCAGGTCTTGCTTGCCCTTGCCAAGCTCGACACCGCGTACGGTGACAACCTCTGTCCCATTACGCTCGCCGAGGATAACCGGTTCGGCCGACACGGTGAAAGGCATGAAGAGCAAGGCAAGAACAAAGAACGGCGTAACGCGCATGTCTGCCTCCTTTCGCGTCCGTTCCGGATCGTTTTACTCGGCGCGGACGAATTGGGCGAGCTTCGTTCCGGCCGCATCGTAGAGCGTCAAGGTCGCGGCCTCTTGCGCAAAGCTCTTGGCTGCCCGCAAAGTGGCGAAGAAGGCGCCCTCGATGGCGATGAGTCCGGGGCAGCCTTTGCGCGTGGAGGCGATCGGCCCGATATCGATGCGATCGCCGGAGACGGCATAGGCACCGAAGAATTGGTTGCAGCCGCCATTGCCGCTGATCCTGCCGTCTGGAGCGAAGTGGACAAGCATGTGATGGCCGGCAGGCAGGTCCGAGGCGCTCAAGAAGCTCGGTCGCCAGTCGCTGCCCATAAGATCCGTGCTCATCGTCGCCCCCGAGACCGCAAGCGCCAACGTCAATCCGAGCAACATAGTTTTTCCCGCGCGACGCAGACTCGACTTGCCAAGCTTATCCAACGGCCCCGGCGCCTGCATATTAAATCGGGGTAAGTCCGGCCGCGGGCAAAAAGCGCTCGAAGCATCGCGCCGCAAGAGCTAAACAAAGGCGCTTAAGGTAAGCACCTATATAAGGCCCGTGGGCCGATCGCGCCGTCGTGGCTACGACCCCGTAGCTCAGTAGGATAGAGCATCAGATTCCTAATCTGAGGGTCGCAGGTTCGAATCCTGCCGGGGTCACCACGAAATCAATAACTTAAGCTTTTGGAAGCCAGGCTGACCAACTGCTAGTAACCACATAGTAATCACGGCCCAAGCTAACAGATGCGTGCTCATCGACACTAGCCAACGAGTGCCGGCGCCGCCTGGCATCTTCGCCAGCTGGGACGGCATTCGTGGCCAAGCGCATTCGCACTCCTCGTTTATGAGGTCTTCCACCTGGCACCGGCGCGCTTATAATTCTCATGTTTTCCTGTCGTGGTGAGAAAATGCAGCGCTCGAACACAGCAGAAATTCTTCAGTCGGTGTTGCCGGGCTGACCGCGGCCTGTCGCCTCCACAAAGCCGGCAAGAGTCCGATTGTGTTTGAAGCGAGCAATCATTGGGAGGACGCATGTTCACCAAATACGACGCTGAACTATGAGTTAGACTAGACATGGTGCATCCGGATACCGAACTGCGATTTGTCAGCCCCGCCATCGGGCGGGGCGTGTTCGCTACTCGTGACATTCCCACCGGCACGATCACCTGGGCGCTAGACGTGCGGGACCAGCATTTGTCGGATGAAGCCATTCGCCGACTGCCAGATTATGACAGAGAGCTCGTCGAGGAAT
>JBQGDO010000023.1:0-6089 GCA_052039105.1 Methyloceanibacter sp. | reverse complement strand
CAGACCACGCATATTGGTAGCTTGCCGCGGCCGCACGATCTGCTCGATCTGTTGAAGGCGAGGTATTCAGGCCAGCCCTGCGACGAGAGCAAGCTGAATGTCGTGCTGGCGGAGGCGATCGCCGACTGCGTGCGCAAGCAGGTCGAGTGCGGCATCGAGATCGTAACCGACGGCGAGTATTCCAAGCCGGGCTTCTTCACCTATATCCGCGAGCGCTTCGAGGGCTTCGAATCCCGCCCCGGCCAGAAGCTTGTCATCTTCCAGCAGGAGGTCTCCGCCTTCCCGGAGTATTACGCTCAATATTTCAAGGAAGCGATGATGGGCGGCGCCATCCTGCCCATCGTGCCCGTTGTGTGCACCGGCCCGGTGAAGTACAAGGGCGAGGCCAAGCTTGCAATCGACATCGCCAATCTAAAGCGCGCCGCGAAGGCCGCCGGTGTGCCCGACCATCACGTCTTTCTGCCGGCCACCGCGCCCTCCGGCGTCGGCATCAACGAATACTACAAGAGCGAGGAGGAGTACTTCCACGCCCTCGCTGCCGAGCTGAACAAGGAATACCGGGCGATCGTCGCCGCGGGCATCCTGGTGCAGGTGGACGACCCTTTCCTGCCGGATATTTTTGTCGAGCCCAACCTGGACGACAGGCAGAAGAAGCGTCGGGCGGAGATTTATGTCGAAGCCACCAATGCGGCGCTGAGCGGCATTCCGGCCGAGCGAGTTCGCTTCCACACCTGCTACGGCATCAACGAAGGCCCCCGCATCCATGAAGCGAGGCTGGCCGAGATCATCGAATACGTGCTCAGGATCAACGCCGGCTCGTTCAGCTTCGAGGCGGCCAATCCGCGCCATGAGCACGAATACCACCTGTTCGAGCAGGTCAAGGTGCCTGACGGCAAGGTTCTGTGCCCCGGTGTCATCACCCATGCCAGCAACATCGTCGAGCATCCGGAGCTGATTGCGGAACGGCTGATCCGCTTCGCCAATCTGGTCGGGCGCGAGAACGTCATGGCGGGGGCGGACTGCGGGTTCTCGTCACAAGCGCTCTACAAGACCGAAGTCCATCCGACCGTGGTGTGGGAGAAGTTCAAAGCAATGCGCCAGGGAGCGGACATCGCCACCAGGCGGCTGTGGCATTGAGTTTCGAGCGCGCGTCGGGCGCGCGCCCGCGCGATGGCGGCGCATCCCGATTCGACCCAATCGGAATGCGGCTCTAGTGTCCCGGTTCCGACGCTTGTATCCCTTTGCAGCACGTCCGTTTACAAGCGTCGGAACCAAAGGGACATAGCAACTCTATGATTCTAGTGTCCCGATTCCGAAGTTCGCATCCTCGTGCAGCACCCTCGTTTGCGAACTTCGGAATCCAGGGACACTAGCAACTTATTGATCTAGTGTGGCTTTCGTTCAGAAGTCCGCATTTCTGACTCGCCGCAAGAATGATGCGGACTTCTGAACCGCCACACTAGTGCGGCTTTGGATTTGACGTTGCTATGAAGGACTCGCGGTAACGCTGATAGGAACGTCAAATCCGCCGCACTAGGATGAGCCGCAAGCAACAAAGGACAAAGGCCATATTGGAGGAGGGTACGGTGACTCATATCCGGAGCAGGCTGCCCGTCTTGCTGTCACTCGCGGCTGCGCTGGCGCTGATGTCCTCGGCGGTGCATGCCGAAACCACGTTGCGCCTCCTGTCGGCATGGACTCCGAACAATCCAAACGTTCCCTACATCGAGACGGTCTTCATCAAGAATGTCGAAGCAGCCAGCAAAGGCGAGATCAGGATCGAACGGCGCGGTCCGGAAGTGGCCTCGCCCTTCGAGCAGCTTCAACCGGTGTCGGCCGGCGTGCTCGACATTCTCTTCACCACGCCCGGCTACCATCAAGCGCAGACCGGCGTCGCCAACATGTTCGACGCCTTCAAGCCCGACATGGAGGCGCTGCGCGCCGCCGGGCTGACCCAGAAGGCCGACGAGTACTATCGGAAGCGCTACGGACTGGGCATCCTCGCGCTGCATCCAGCACCCGGCAATCACTTCGTTCTCAAGGACGGACTTGCCGCAGACGGTACCCTGAAAGGCATGAAGATCAGAGCGAACGCGACGTTCGAGGGCGTCGTGCGCGCGCTCGGCGGCACGCCCGTCAATATGGGGCCGGCCGACGCCTATTCCGCGATGCAGAAGGGCGTGCTGGAAGGGATCACGTTTCCCGCTTTCGCCTCCGCCGACTACAAGCTCTATGAAGTCGGCAAGGTCATGACCCGGCCGTTGTTCGGGCTGAGCAATGTGCTGTTTCTCATCAACATTCGGAAGCTGGAGTCGCTGCCGCCTTCGCAGCAGAAAATCCTGCTCGAGGAAGGGCGCAAGATCGAGCAGATCGGCAAGGCGGCGCTCGAGCGCGTTGCCATCGATGACGAAGCGCGGATGAAGCAGAACGGCGTCAAGATCGTCGAATTCGGCCCAGCATTGGCGCCCAAGCTCAACCCCATGTACAACGAGGGAATTCTCGCGACCGCCGGCAAGTCTTCTCCCAACGAAACCAAGGAGCTTTGGGAGCTCGCCAAGGCAAAGAACCTGCTCAATCAGTAGGGGCGGTCGCGCCGTCTTCTCAGTCGAGCTTGGCCGGCGAAGAGAATGGCCTGGTCGCGTCGACGAGGAACATGACGAGCTGGTTCAAGTCGGCCGTGCCGCTGCTCGCCACCTCCATCGGGGTATCCGGACCATGTCCCGGTGCCGACTGGCCGGCATCGAGCTGGATCGTTCCGTGAGACGTGCGCTGGCTCATGCGGCCTGCGAGCACGTAGAAGGCCTCTGCCCCCGGATGTGTATGGATGGCCGTCTTGGCTCCGGGCGGGCCGCCGGCGCGGTTGATGCGCAGCAGATACTCGGGCGCGCTGACCGGCGGCACCGGCCCGATCTCGGCGACCTTGCTGCCGCCCGCCGGTGCGCCGTCCTTGGGACCGAGCGTGAACAGCCAGACCTTGCCGGCGACTTCGGCGGCAAGTCCGGTCGGGCCGGCAGCGGATTTTGCCGCCGCAAGCGTGGGGAAATTCTCGATGCGCCAGTACAACGGTCCCGGCGGCAATTGCTTGAGTTTCGTTTCCGCCACCGGCTCGACGACGAATTTCTGCGCCGCCGCGTTCGATATCGACGCTAGCAAGCCCATCGTCGCCAACGCCGTCAGCGACGCTGCGAGCGAGACGGTGCGGCCGCGTCGCAATGGATCGCTCATGGCCGTGCTCCTAATTTCAGTGCCATCCGGCTCCACCAGCGCCCCGCACGCGCGTCAAGGTGCCACGCGGCGCACCGGTTGGCTTTCAGGTGCGCTTACCGCGACCTCACGATTTCCTTGATTTTCGCTCAAGAAGCCGTGCTATTTTTTGTGCCGGCGCCACATGCGCCTGCTCGGAATGCAGCGTGCGCTATCTGTTTGAAGACTACGCACTCGATGCGGATTGCCGCGAGCTGCTTCGCGGGAGGGAGCTGGTTTGCGTCGAGCCGCAAGTATTCGATCTGCTTCACCACCTGGTCCGCAACCGGGACCGCGTCGTCAGCAAAGACGATCTTCTCGCCGCGGTTTGGAACGGACGCATCGTCTCCGAATCCGCGCTGAGCACGCGGCTCAATGCCGCCCGCCAGGCGCTCGGCGACAATGGGGAAGAGCAACGGCTGATCAGGACTTTTCCGCGCAAGGGCCTGCGCTTTGTTGGAATCGTGCGAGAGGAGCGGGGCGACATCGGCCGAAGCCCGACCGATCCCCCGCCCGGCATCTCCGACCGGGCCTCCATTGCGGTGCTGCCGTTCTCTAATCTGAGCAGCGACCCGGAACAGGACTATTTCACCGACGGAATCGTCGAGGACATCATCACGGCGTTGTCACGCAACCGCGCCTTCTTCGTCATCGCCCGAAATTCGTCGTTCACCTATAAGGGCAAGGGCATCGATATCAAGCAGGTCGGGCGCGAGCTTGGCGTGCGCTACGTGCTCGAGGGCAGCGTGCGCAAGCTGGGCGGCCGGGTGCGTGTCGCCGGGCAGTTGATCGAGGCCGCGTCCGGCCACCATTTGTGGGCCGACCGGTTCGACGGGGACATGGCCGATATTTTCGAGTTGCAGGATCAGATCGTCACGCGTGTGGTGGGTGCCCTCGCGCCGCAACTCGAGAAGGCGGAGATCGATCGCGCCAAGCAAGGCGGAACCGGGGATCTCGCCGCCTATGATCTCTATCTTCGTGGGCTCGCCCATTGGAACCGCTGGACCAAGGAGGACAATGTCGAGGCGCTGCGACTCTTCTACGCCGCGATCGACAAGGATCGCGACTATTCGACACCCTATGGCCTCGCGGCGTCCTGCTACCTCCTGGGCAAGGCGAGCGGCTGGCTGTCGAATTTCGACGAGAAGGAGATCGCCCGCCTCGTCGATCGGGCGGCCGATATCGGGATGGACGATCCCGTCGCGCTGTGTTGGGCCGGGCACGCGCTCGCCTTCTTTTTCAAGGACGTCGATCGCGCGCTGCTGCTGATCGATCGCGCGCTCGATTTGGACGAGAACCTTGCCGTGGCCTGGCAACGAAGCGGCTGGGTCCGAGGATATGCCGGCGATTCCGAGGGGGCGATCGACAGCCTGAGCAAGGCGATCCGGCTCAACCCGCTTGATCCTCGCATGTTCCTGACACAGAGCGCGATGGGGTTCGCGCATTTTATTGCCGGGCGCGACGACGAGGCCGCCCACTGGGCTGCCATGGCGCTGCGCGTCAAGCCGAATTGGCCGCCGGCTCTTCGCGTGGCGATCGCTTCCAACGCCATGCGCGGCCACGGTGATGAGGCAGAGCGGTCGGTGCAGTGGCTTCTCAAGGTCGATCCAAATCTGACCATCGCCAGGATTTGCGAGTTCTATCCCTTGCGCCGTGAGGTCGATCGGCAGCGGCTGATCCTCGCGATGCGCAAGGCGGGAATGCCCGACTGAAAGCTGGACCGGCCAATGATCCGGCGCGACACCGGCCCGGGCATGCCGTCGCGCAAGCTGTTGGTCCGTGGCGCGGATCGCCGGTGGCGGCGCCGGGCGCGCATGACAAGACGCTGCCGGAGTCGTAGGTTGCCCCGACGCGGCCGATGACGGGAGGACGACCATGGTCACCTTCGTTCTGGTCCACGGCGCCTGGCATGGCGGCTGGTGCTACAAGCGGGTGGCGCGGCTGTTGCGCCAGGCCGGGCACGAGGTCTACACGCCGACTTTGACCGGCCTCGGCGAGCGCGCTCACCTGATGAGCCGCACGATCGATCTCGACACGCATGTTGCGGACATCGTCGGTGTCATCCGCTGGGAGGAGTTGTCGGACGTGGTGCTGTGCGGCCATTCCTATGGCGGCATGGTCATCACCGGCGTCGCCGATCGGATCGCGGCGAAGATCCGCTCGCTGGTCTATCTCGACGCCTTCGTGCCCGAGAACGGCAAGGCTCTGTTCGACTATCTGCCGGCCGAGCTGTCGGGACAGATGCGAGCCGACGCCGCGCAGAACGGCGAAGGCTACAAGGTCACGCCCATTCCGGCGGCTCATTTCGCCGTCAACCCCGAGGACGCCGCCTGGGTGGACGCGATGTGCGTCAAGCATCCGCTGCCGACATTCGAGCAGAAGCTCGTGCTCGGCAGCCGGCAGGTGCCGAAGCGCGTGTACATGCTCGCCGCCGGCTGGGAGCCGTCGCCGTTCCAGCAATTCGGCGCGCGCCTCAAGGACGATCGGGGCTGGCAGTTCGTCAGCTTCGCCTGCGGCCACGACGTGATGGTGGACCGGCCGCAGGAGCTTGCCGCCGCGCTCATCGCCGCCGCTTAGGGGCGGTCGCGCTTCGCGGTAGTTCTCACTCCTGGTGCGGTAGGATCGAGCGAGAATAGCTCCTGAGCGCGTGCGACGCCGCGCAACGCGTATCGTCCCACCGAAACGAGGCGGCGCTTGATGTCTCCGACGTCGGCAAACGCCGACGATGTCAGAACAGGCTGATCCACCGAACGGCACATCGCTGCAATGCGGCTTGCCTCGTTCACCGCCGGGCCGACGACGGGGAAGGCCAGCCGCTCGCGGCTTCCGACGTTGCCATAGAAAAC
>JBQGDO010000022.1:0-1938 GCA_052039105.1 Methyloceanibacter sp. | reverse complement strand
TGCGGCGCCGGGCTTTTGCGAGAGATTTGCGAACGCCGCCTCGATGTCGCGATCGCTATAGCCGGCGTAAAGGATTTCGACAGGAACCCCCAGGGTTGGAAAGCTCGCATGCACGTCCTTGACAATGGCATCGGTCATCGCGGCGTTGGGACTGACGAGCGCGACCAATCGGGTCGCTTGCGGCGCCAACTCGCGCAATAGTCCGAGCCGCTTCGCGGTGAGCTCCACGTTGAGGCTCACGACTCCTGTGGCGTTGCCGCCGGGCCGATTGAGACTGGCGACCAGACCCAGTGCGATCGGGTCGGAGCCGGTTCCGAAGACGATCGGAATACTTGAAGTCGCGGCTCTGGCTGCGAGCGCCCCCGCGGTGCTGACGGGCGAGACAATTACCGCCACCCGTCGGCCGACCAGATCGGCCGCCAATTCCGGCATTCGATCGTCGCGCCCTCCAGACCAGCGGAACTCAATTGCCACGTTGCGGCCTTCAACATAGCCGGTTTCGCTCAAGCCTTTGCGGAATGCCTCCAGGTTCTTGACGCTCGACTGCGCCGAACTGGAGCCGAGGTAACCGATCACAGGCATTGCAGGCTGCTGCGCACGCGCCGGAAGCGGCCAGGTTGCCGCCGCGCCGCCGAGCAGCGTTATGAACTTGCGCCTTTTCACTCTATCACCTCATCGGCGCGCGCGAGCAGCGTGGGCGGGACGCTGAGCCCGAGCGCCTTAGCGGTCCTGAGGTTGATGACCAGCACAATCCTGGTCGAGAACTCGATCGGCAAATCGCCGGGCTTGGCGCCGTTCAGGATCTTGTCGACATGGGCGGCGGCGCGACGAAAGTTCTCGCGCACATCGACCCCGTAGCTCGCGAGCCCTCCGGCTTCGAGCAAGTGGGGATATGTCGTGACCGTCGGCAGACGCGACGCGAGGGCGAGTTCTGCGATGCGCTTAACTTGCGAGTTGAACAGCCCGTTCGACGGCACGATGACGGCCTGCGCCTGCCGCTTGGCGAAGCCCTCGAATGCACGAACGAGTTCGTCGGCCGTGCGGGCTTCTTGGAACAGCACCGCAACGCCGCGAGCACGGGCGGCGGCCTCGACCTGCTGTGTCCAGAGCCCCATAGATGCGCCGGTGGGATTGGCGAGAAACCCGATCCGGACCGACCCGGGAAGCGCTTCAAGCGCAAGCTCAAGCACCTTGCCGAGCAGCTCCTCGACGTACGACGCGATGCCGGTCACGGTGCCGCCCGGGCGCGCATAGCTCCCCGCTAGGCCCGGCACCAGGACATCGGTAATCGTCGGGCAGACGATCGGCAAGTCGGGCGCAACGCTTTTAACCGCAATTACTGGGCCTGGCGCGCTGGCAAGGGCCAAGTCCGGTCTTAGGGCAACCAGCTCCTGGGCCAGCGGTTTCAGCCGTGCCATGTCGCCATCGGCGTAGCGGTAGTCGATGTTCGCGGTCTGGCCCTCCACATGGCCGAGGACGCGCAAGCCTTCGACGAAGGCTGCAATGTTCTTTGACTCGCTGGCTGCAGAATTGATTGAGAGGACCGCGATGTGCGACCGCGCTTTGGCCGCCCGCGCCGCTAGCGGCCAAGCCGCTGCGCCGCCGAGGAGCGCGATGAGCCTGCGCCGTGTCATGTTAAACATGGGGATTTCCTCCCCTCCCGCTTTCAGCGGGCACTTGTGGTCACGCCGACAGGCGATGCAGTCCTTGCGGAGCAGTCTTCGTCAGGCTCAGCTTGGCACAGGGCCGCTTGGCAGGTCCTTGGGCGCTGAATCGTTCTGAATCGAGGCGAGACGCTGCTGAACCCACCGCCCCCAACGATAGCACACCCGGTGCGGCGGACGACCGCTGCATTGCGCGATTTTCGCTCGGCTTATGTCGGCTTGGGGCCAGTTCCGGACTCATGCACCGCAGCAAATGCCACTGCTTCAATCGAGC
>JBQGDO010000021.1:0-10007 GCA_052039105.1 Methyloceanibacter sp. | reverse complement strand
TGATGCGGGCCGCCAGGATCAATTCCTCCACCTGCGCCTTGGAGAGGCCGAAGCCGTCCAAGATGCCGTCATGGCGGATGGTCTCTTTGTCCTTGCGCTCGCTCCAGCCGGCGAGATCGTCGGTGGCGCAATCGGCAAGGTCCTCGACCGTCTTGATGCGGTTCTCGCCGAGCGTGACCATCATGGCGGTGGTGACGCCGGGCACCTCTGCAAGCGCGTCCGAGACGCCGAGCGCCTTGCGCTTGGCCTCGAGCTCGGCCTCGATCTTCTCCAGATGTTCGCGCGCGCGCGTCTGGATTTCGTTGGCCGTGTTCTCGTCGAAGCCCTCGATCGAGGCGATCTCCGACGGCTCGACGAAAGCCACCTCTTCGACCGAGGAAAAGCCCTCGGAGGCCAGCAATTGGGCGATGACCTCGTCCACGTCGAGCGCCTCCATGAAGGTCTGCGAGCGCTCGGCAAACTCGGCTTGGCGACGCTCCGACTCCGACGCTTCCGTCATGATGTCGATATCCCAGCCGGTGAGCTGAGAGGCGAGACGTACATTCTGACCCTTGCGGCCGATGGCGAGCGAGAGCTGCTGGTCCGGCACCACTACCTCGATGCGCTCGGCATCCTCATCGAGCACGACCTTGACCACCTCGGCCGGGGCCAGTGCATTGACGATGAAGGTCGCGGCGTCGGGCGACCACTGAATGATGTCGATCTTCTCGCCTTGCAGCTCGTTCACCACGGCCTGCACGCGGCTGCCGCGCATGCCGACGCAGGCGCCGACGGGATCGATCGAAGAATCCTTCGACACCACCGCGATCTTGGCGCGGCTGCCGGGATCGCGCGCCACCGACTTGATGGTAACGATGCCCTCATACACCTCGGGCACCTCCTGTGCGAACAGCTTCGCCATGAATTCGGGATGGGTGCGCGACAGGAAAATCTGCGGGCCGCGTTGCTCGCGCCGCACGTCGTAGACATAGGCGCGGATGCGGTCGCCGTAGCGGAAATTCTCGCGCGGCAGGGTCTCGTCGCGCCGCACGATCGCCTCGGCGCGGCCGAGATCGACGATCACGTTGCCGTACTCCACCCGCTTGACGATGCCGTTGACGATCTCGCCCATGCGGTCCTTGTACTCGTCGTATTGGCGCTCGGGCGCGGGCGCGCGCCCCTTCTGCACGATCACCAGCGTCGCGGTCTGCGCCGCCACGCGGCCGAAATCGAGCGGGGGCAGGGGCTCGGCGATGAAGTCGCCGACTTGAGCCGCGGGGTTCTTGCGCCGCGCCTCTTCGAGCGAAATCTGCGTCGCCTCCATGGTCACGTCCTCGACCACTTCGAGCAGCCGCGAGAGCGAAATCTCGCCGGTCTTGGGATCGACCTCGGCCCTGATCTCGTTTTCGCTGCCGTAGCGGGACTTCGCCGCCTTCTGGATCGCGTCCTCCATGGCGGTGATGACCACCTGGCGGTCGATCGCCTTCTCGCGCGCGACCGCGTCGGCGATCTGCAAAAGCTCCAGCCTGTTGGCGCTAACGCCTGCCTGAGCCATCGTTTAGTCCTCCAATCGTTACATCATGCGGAGCGCGCCCTCTGTGGCGCGCGATCCGCGCTAAAATTCAATGTGCGGGCTTCTTGCCCGCAAGATCCGCCCTGAAGCTGCCGAGATCGGCAACGAGCTTCGCCTCGCTGATGAGCGAGAAGGGAAGGCCGATCGTCACCGGCTCGGGCTTGCCATCCAGCTCCATCCTCAACTGCACCTCGTCATCCTCCACGCCCTCGATCACGCCCCTGAAGCGTTTCCTGCCGTCGACCAGCTCCTTCAGCTCTATCTTGGCTTCATGACCGGCCCACAACGCGAAGTCGCTCGGCCGGACCAGCGGCCGGTCGATCCCCGGCGAAGAGACTTCCAACCGGTAGGCGCTCGGCATCGGGTCATAAGCGTCAAGCACGGGCGACAGGCTTCGGCTGATCGTCGCGCAATCCTCCACCGTCATCTCGCCGCTCGGCCGTTCGGCCATGATCTGCACCGTCCCGCCGTCGCGCCCGGTAACTTTGATTCTGACCAGCCTGAAGCCGAGCTCCTCGAGCACGGGCTCGGCGAGATCGGCGATCTGCCGCTCCACGCCCGTTTCGCGGACGAACCTTTTGTCTGCGTTGGCGGCGGGGCCCGACATGCTTGAGCTAGCCGTGATCCTCGCTCGAAAGAGCGAAGCCGTTGAGCCTAACAAAAAGGAGCGGGCCGCGGCCCACTCCTGATCAAAACCAATCATGAGTTCAGGCCCTAATATACGAGCTTTTTCCAGCCTTTCAAGCGCCGTTCGTAGGCCTCAAAGTCGGTCATAGGCGAGATAAACGGGCTTCCGGCCCTCGCTCAGGGCCTTCCGCTCATAACGCGTCTCGGGCCAGTCGACGGGACGTTTGCGCCAATCTCCGGTTGGCGCGAAAGCGCCGCTTTGGCGGAACAGATGCCGCGCCTGCTCGGCGTAGTCCGCGTCGTCCGAGGCAAATCGAAATTCGCCTCCATGACGCAAGACCCGGGCAAGTTCGCTCCCGAATTCGGGCGTGAGCAGCCGCCGCTTCAATTGGCGCTTCTTCGGCCAGGGGTCGGGGAACAGCAGGAAGACCCGGCCAATCGAACCGGCAGGCAGCCAAGCCAGCACGTCGCGGGTATCGCTGTCATGGATGCGGATGGTCTCGACCCCGCGGTCTTCGATGACGCCAAGCAGGCTCGCCACGCCGTTGATGAAAGGCTCGCAGCCGATAAAGCCGATCTCGGGGTGGCGCTTGGCATGCCACAGGAGATGTTCGCCGGAACCGAAGCCGATCTCCAGCCACACCTCCTTGACCGGGGCGTCGAACAATGCGGCCAAACGGACAGGGGGCGGTTTGGTCAGGTCCGGCCTCAGTCTCGGCAAAAGTTCGTCGAGCAGGCGCTCTTTCCGCGCGCTCAGGGCCTTGCCCTTGCGCCTGCCATAGGATCTGAGCGGCCGAGCCTCGGTCATTAGGAAAACCCTCGGGTGGGCAATGGCTTAGCCGTCACCTACCGTCACGCCGAGAATCGTGGGCACGGCGGGGCTTCGCGCCAATGCCCACCCTAGGACAATTCGGCGCGGATCGGCTCGACGAGATCGAGCCGCTCCCATGAGAATCCGCCGTCATTGTCAGGCTGCCGCCCGAAATGGCCGTAAGCCGCCGTCCGCTCGTAGATCGGGCGGGAAAGCTTGAGATGCTCCCGGATACCGCGCGGGCTCAGATCCATGACCTGCCGGAGCGCGCTCTGAAGCTTCTCCTCGTCGACGCTGCCCGTGCCGTGCAGGTCGACATAGAGCGACAGCGGCTGGGAGACGCCGATCGCGTAGGAGAGCTGGAGCGTGCATTTGTCGGCAAGCCCCGCCGCCACGACATTCTTGGCGAGATAGCGCGCGGCATAAGCCGCAGAGCGGTCGACCTTGGTCGGGTCTTTGCCCGAGAAGGCGCCGCCGCCATGCGGCGCCGCGCCGCCATAAGTGTCGACGATGATCTTGCGGCCGGTAACACCACAATCGCCGTCCGGGCCGCCGATCACGAACCGTCCGGTCGGGTTGACGTAGAACTTGGTCGCGCCGTTGACCCAACCCTTCGGCATGACCTCCTCGACGAAGCCGCGCACTAACGCAGCGACATGCGCCTGGCTTACTTCTTCATTGTGCTGAGTGGAGACCACGATCGAGTCTGCCCGCACCGGCTTGCCCCCCTCATAAACGAGCGTGACCTGGCTCTTGGCGTCGGGACCGAGCTCCGGCGTGCGGCCCGAATGACGCGCCTTCGCCATTTCGTGCAGGATGCGGTGCGCGTAGAAGATCGGCGCCGGCATGAGCGGCTCGGTCTCGCGGCAGGCAAAGCCGAACATGATGCCTTGGTCGCCCGCGCCTTCTTCCTTTTGCTTCTCGGCATTGGGATCGACGCCCATGGCGATGTCGGCGGACTGCTCGTGCACATAGTACTGGAACTCGGCGAGGTCCCAGTGGAAGCCCTTCTGCTCGTAGCCGATCTCCCGCACGGCACGCCGCGCCGCCTGTTCGATCAATTGCGGCGTGACGCTAGCGGGTCCGCGCACCTCGCCCGCCATCACGATGCGGTTGGTAGTGACCAAGGTCTCGATGGCGACGCGCGAAAGAGGGTCGGCGGCGAGATAGAGATCGACCACTGCGTCCGAGATGCGATCGCAGACTTTGTCGGGATGGCCTTCCGACACCGACTCGCTGGTGAAGAGGTAGTTCGTGCGCGACACTGTTGCGCCCCCTGTTCAAGAGTTGAGGCCGGGCGGCCCGAATAGCGCCCGGTTCTTACAACCCTTGCAGCGAAGGTCAACAACCAATCGCGAGCTAGGAGGTGCCGCCGCTTGCGCTCAAGGCCCGCACCAGATCGACGACACTCTTGCGCACCTTTGGGTCGGCAATCTTGACGAAGGCGCGGTTGAGCTCGAGTCCTTCCCGGCTGTTCAGAAATTCCAGGATGAAGGTCTCGGAGTCCGCCTCCGCCATGCCGCGCGCGGGACTGCCGTCGCCGACATGCGGCGCCTCTTCGAAAAAGAACTGAACGGGGACATCGAGAATTTTCGAGATCTGGAACAGCCGGCTGGCGCCGATGCGGTTCACGCCCTTCTCGTATTTTTGTACCTGCTGAAACGTCAGTCCCATGCTCTCGCCGAGACGCTCTTGACTCATGCCAAGCAACATTCGGCGTAAACGTACCCGGCTTCCGACATGCGCATCTACCGGGTTAGGCTTCTTGCCTGCCATTCGCTCACTCGTGACAATCATGGTTCCGGAAAAGTCAGTTAACTCACTATCTTGGTGAGATTGCCCCCGCCCCGTCGTTCATAGGGGCGCTCTCCTGACCCGTCAAGCATGCATGAGTCGCACCCCCATTCCGGCGCCCAGTTCACCTTAAAAGGCGTGCGCGCCAAGCAAGCCAAGCCATCAACGCAAGAACAAGCACGCCGGTTTCAAGAATAGTTCCAAATTGTGCGAATAGCGTTGCGGAGCCCACTTTGGGCAGATCTGCATCGATCACCCCTTTCTCGCCGAGTCCGATCTCGGCGAGAACGCGGCCGTAAGCGTCGATCACCGCCGAGATCCCGGTATTGGCGGCACGAGCAACCGGCAGGCCTTGCTCGACCGCCCGGACTTGCGCCTGATGGAAATGCTGGTGGGGACCGGCACTCGATCCGAACCACGCATCATTGGTCAGATTAATGAGCCAGCCCGGTCGCGCGCCGTCCCTGACGATCTCGTCGGGAAAGATGATCTCGTAGCAGATGAGAGCCCGCGCCGGCGGCGCTCGTCCGATCGAGAGGAGCCGCGCGCCCTCGCCCTCGCTGAAGCCGCCACGCACGCCGGTCAGCTGCATGAAGCCGAGGCTTTCGAGGAAATCCTGGAACGGCAGGAACTCGCCGAACGGAACGAGGTGAAGCTTGTCGTAGCCGTCGACCACGCGGCCCTGATCATCGACGACGAGAAGACTGTTATAGACACGCTGCGTTTGGAGCACGCCTTGCGGGTCACGCTCCTCGACGAACCGCGCCGATCCGACGAGCAAGGTCGCGCCGTCCGGCAGTGCTGCGCCAATGGCCAGCAACGCTTTAGGCGACTCATCGAGGAAGAAGGGCACGGCCGTCTCCGGCCAAATCACGATGTCGATCTGCTCGAGCCCGGCCGACTTGGTGAGATCAAGATAGTCGGTGAAAATCTCCGTCGCATTCTCCGGACGCCACTTGTCGGCCTGGTCGACATTGGCCTGCACGATGCGCAAGCGAACGCCGGTCGCGTCCTGCGGCGCTTCGGCCAATCGCCCCGCGCCCCACAGATAGCCGAGCCCCAACGCAAGCAGCGCAATCAAGACGACAGCCGCAGTCCCCTTACGTCCGGCAAGGTCCGTCCCCATTGGCGCAATTAATGCCGCCGGCGCGGCGAACAGGATCACCGCAAGCAAGCTCAACGCATAGACCCCGAACAGGGAAGCGAGCTGCATCAGGGGGAGGGGGCTGAGGATCGCATAGCCAACCAAGTTCCAAGGCAACCCTGTGAGCACGTGGCCGCGAGCGAATTCGGCAAGGCCGAAAGCGATGGCAAGGGCGAAGGCGCGACCGGCGCCAGGTTGCCAGAGCAACATGGCAAGCGCGGTGGCCGCGGCGAAGAACAGCGCCATGCCGCCCGGCAGCGCGGTCATGACGAAGGGAAGCAGCCAGCCATGCCGCCACGGCTCGACCAGAAAGGCCTCGGCGATCCAATAGAGGCCGGCCAGGAAATAGCCGAAACCGAACCAGAATCCGGTCATTCCGGCGCATTTGAGCCTGTCGCGGAGGCTCTCATGCTGTCCGTGGCAGCCGTCGAGCAACCAGACCAGCGCCCCGAATGTGAAGAAAAGTACCGGCCAGGCATGGACCGGCGCGAAAGCCAGCACCGAGAGCGCGCCGATCAGGATGCCGAAACCGGCGCGGCGCCAGCCCCCAAGCTCCGCGATCCAGCTCGCCGCGCGGCTCATTCAGAGGTCTGGTCGCCGGGCTTCGCTGCGGCCGCCTCGCCCTCGGGAGCTGGCGGGACGTGGATGCGCAGCTTCTTGATCCGCCGCGGATCGGCGTCCAGCACTTCGAACTCGACGCCGCTCGGATGCTTGACGAGCTCGCCCCGCGCCGGAATGCGCCCGGCGATGGAGAACACGAGTCCGCCCAGGGTGTCGATCTCCTCCTCGAGCTCCTCCGACACGAGCTCGAGAGCGAGCTGCTGCTCGAGCTCCTCGATCGGCAACCGCGCATCCGCGATGAGCCCAAGCCGCGGGTCGGTGCGGAACATCGGCTCCTCCTCGACGTCATGCTCATCGGCAATGTCGCCGACCACTTCCTCGACCAGGTCCTCGATGGAGACGAGCCCGTCAGTGCCGCCATATTCGTCGACCACGAGCGCAAGATGCAGCCGCGTGGTCTGCATCTTGAGCAGGAGGTCGAGCACCGACATCGAACCCGGCACGTAGAGCAGCTCGCGCATGATATCCATGCTGCCGACCGTGCGCTTGAGGTCGACCTTGCCGAGATCGAGTCCGTTGGCCTGCGCCGTCTCGGCCTCTGCGGTGATCCACGACATCAGGTCGCGGATATGAATGATGCCGCGCGGATCGTCGAGCGTTTCATGAAACACCGGCAGCCGCGAATGTTCGGCTTGGCGGAACACGCGCATCAGTTCGTCGATCGGCACGTTATCCTCCACCGCGATGATATCGGCGCGCGGCACCATGACGTCCTCGACTGTGAGCTTGCCGAAGCGGAGGATGCGGCGAAGCATGCCGCGCTCCTGCGCGCTCAAAGTGTCGCTCTTGCTGCGGGCCAGCGCGTCTTCGATCAGCTCGCGCAGATCCGGCTCTTCGCCCAGTCCGAACGTGGCCAGCAGCCGATCGAACCAGGAGGTCTCCTCTTCAGGCGGCTCAGTTTCCTCGGCGGGAAGATCGTTGTCGGCGATTGGGGTGTTGCTCATCTCGACGCCTCCGCTGCGCTCGGCGCGTCTCGCTCAACGTAAGGGTCGGCAATGCCAAGCGAGGCCAGCGCCGCTCGCTCGACCGCTTCCATGCGTTCGGCCTCCGCATCGTCCTCGTGATCGAAGCCGATGAGATGCAGCACTCCATGCACGACGAGATGCGTCACGTGATCCCCTAGGGATTTGCCCTGCTCGCGCGCCTCCCTCTCTACGGTTTCGTAGGCAAGCACGATGTCACCGAGAAATCCCGGCTCGCTGATGTCGTCGTCGGCGGGAAAGGAGAGGACATTGGTGGCGGCATCCTTGCCGCGCCAGTGGAGGTTCAGCGCGCGCATCTCAGCATCGCCGGTAAGGACGAGCGCGATCTCATAGTGTCCCAGTAGCTTGGGCGGCGCGGCGTCGAGAGCAGCGTTCGCGGCGCGCGTAAGCGCCTCGTCGGAAATGGGCGCTTCTGCCCAGGCTTCGTCATGGCGCACCACCTCGACCCCGAGCCGTGGGGCCGGAGGAGCGGCGCGCCTACGACTAGGGCCACCTTCAGCCATGACGCTCACCTTTGCGGGGAGCGGACTCGTAAGCGTCCACGATCTTGCCGACCAATTCCCGGCGCACCACGTCGGCGCGCGTGAAGGCGATATGGTCGACCTCCTCGATGCCGCGCAAGAGCTTGATCGCCTCGAGCAAGCCCGAATCCTTGCCGGGGGGCAGGTCGACCTGAGTTGGGTCGCCGGTGACGATCATCTTGCTCTCATCGCCAAGCCGGGTGAGGAACATCTTGAGCTGCACCGGCGTGCAGTTCTGCGCCTCGTCGAGAATGATGATGGCGTGCGACAACGTGCGGCCGCGCATGAAGGCGAGTGGCGCGATCTCGATCACGCCGCTGGCCATGCCGCGCTCCACCCGGTCCGGCGGCAGCACGTCATAAAGCGCGTCGTAGAGGGGTCGCAAATAAGGATCGACCTTCTCGCGCATGTCGCCGGGGAGAAAGCCGAGCCGCTCGCCCGCCTCCACCGCCGGCCGCGACAGGATCAGCCGGTCGCAGCGCCCGCTTTCGAGACACGCGGCGGCGAAGGCGACCGCGAGATAGGTCTTGCCCGTGCCGGCCGGGCCGGTGGCGAACACAAGATCGTTGCGCTGCAGCGAGGCGAGATAGGCGCTCTGCGCCGGCGTGCGCGCGGTGATCAGCCGCTTGCGGGTGCGGATCTGCTGCGCCTGGGGCAGCTCGCCGCTCGGCTCTTCCCCGTCAGGCCCTTCGGTGCGCGCGTGGCGGATCGCGCCGACCACTTCGCCGACGCCGATCATCTCGCCCTGGAAAAGCCGGGCATAGAGCTGCTCGAGCACGGACTTGGCCGTGGCGCAGGACGCTTCCGGCCCGCGCAGGCTCACGGCATTGCCGTTGACGATCGCCTCCACGCCGAGCCGATCCTCGAGCACGGCGAGATTGGCGTCGTAGTCCCCGAGCAGGTCGCGTACCAGCCTGATGTCGTCGAAATAGACGACCGTGGGCTCGCCGCCGTTGGACTCCGCAACGGAGCGTTTCAGCGCCGCTCCTCGTCCACGCGCCATCGATGCTTTGCGAATGCTGGCCTTGGTCACACGGCCGCCTGAACTGGCTCGTGCCATTCAAATCCCGAGTTTATGACACCGGTGAGACTGTTTGGACTCGCGGCCACGATGTCAACCGCGCTAATCCGGCCGATCAGCCCCTCCGGCCCCTCCACATGCACTGCTTGAAGGTAAGGTGAACGCCCGGCCACCTGACCTGGTTTCCGTCCGCTTCCTTCGAACAGCACATCGAGGCTGCGGCCGACGGTAGCCTTGTCGAATTCGTGCCGGTAGCGCTCGATCAGGCTCTGCAAGGCGTGAAGCCGTTCGCGCTTGACCTCTTCCGGGACTTGGCCGGCGAGTTCCGCCGCCGGTGTCCCCGGCCGTGCGCTGTATTTGAAGCTAAAAGCCTGCGCGAATCTGATACGCGCGGCAAGCTCCAGGGTTGCGGCGAAATCCTCGTCCGTCTCGCCGGGGAAGCCGACAATAATATCTGTGGATAGCGCGATGTCGGGCCGTGCCTCGCGCACTCTGCCGACGACGTCCGCATACTCGGCGGCTGTGTGCTTGCGATTCATCGCCTTGAGGATGCGGTCGGAGCCTGCCTGAAAGGGCAGGTGCAGATAGGGCATCAGCTTTGGCTCATCGCCGAACAGCGCGATCAGATCGTCGTCCATGTCGAGCGGATGGCTCGTCGTGTAGCGCAAGCGTTCTATTGCCGAAATACGCGCAAGACGGCGCAACAGCATCGCCAAGGTCCAGGCGCGGCCGTCAGGCCCTTGGCCATGATAGGCGTTGACGTTCTGCCCGAGCAGCGTGATCTCGCGCGTTCCGTTCGCGGCAAGCCGCTCGACCTCGGCAACGATCTCGGCAACCGAACGCGAGAACTCGGCGCCGCGCGTGTAAGGCACGACGCAGAAAGTACAGAACTTGTCGCAGCCTTCTTGCACGGTGATGAAGGCCGAGATTTGG
>JBQGDO010000020.1:0-3030 GCA_052039105.1 Methyloceanibacter sp. | reverse complement strand
GCCGGCGCTTCGGGCTTGGCCGCGACCGCCGGTGCGGGTGCTGGCGGCTCCGGCCTAACGGCCGGCGCGGCAACGGGCTGCGCCGCCGGCGCTTCAGGCTTGACGGCGACTGCAGGAGCGGCCGGCGGAACGGGAGCGGCGGCGCGCACCGGCTGGGCCTCGGCGTCCGGCAATGATGGAATCTGCATCGGCGCGAGCGAGGCGGTCTGCGTCCCCGCCCTGACCGTGAGCGTCTTGACCAGCACCGGCCGGATCGGCTCGGTCGATCCGGCGGCCGTGCGTTGGCCGGGCGTCGTAGTTGCGGGCGGCTCCAACCGTGCGACCGCGGGCTCGGTGCGGGCGGCCGGCGGACCGAAGCGCACGGGTATGCTCGTTGCGCTCGCGATGGCAAAGCGCGGCTCGGCCTTGCCCTCGGCCTTGGCCTCCGCCTTCGACGCAGCTTTCGGCTCGACCTTGGCGGCGAGCTTCGGCTCGGGTTTCGGCTCGGGGTTGGCGGCGACCTTAGGCTCCGGCTTGGTCTCCGCCGCATTGGGCGCCTCGGCGACCATCGGCGCGGTGCGCTTGGTCGAGGCCTGCGCGATCTTGTCTTGGATCAGCTCGCGCATGCGCGCATCGCGGCTGCCGGCGCTGGCGCCGCCGATGACCACGGCCACCAGGTAGCGATTGCCGCGGTGCACCGAGGTCACGAGGTTGAAGCCGGAGGCCCTGATATAGCCGGTCTTGATGCCGTCCACGCCCTCGACGCGGCCGAGCAGGTTGTTGTGGTTGCCGATCGACTTGCCGCGGAAAGTGAACGAGCGGATCGAGAAATATTTGTAATATCGCGGGAAGCGCTCTTGGACCGCGCGGCCGAGAATGGCTTGGTCGCGCGCCGTGGTGACTTGCTCGTTGTCCGGCAGGCCGTTGGCGTTCCGGTACACGGTGCGGCTCATGCCGAGCGCCTGCGCCTTGCGCGTCATCAGCTTGGCGAATTCGCGTTCGTCGCCGGCGATTGCCTCGGCGACCACGACGGCGGCGTCGTTCGCCGAGCGCGTGACCATGCCCTTGATCGCGTCTTCGACCGCGAGCGTGCTTCCCGGCTTGAGTCCCAGCTTGGTTGGCGCCTGCTCGGCCGCTTCCGCCGAGACCTGGAGCTGGCTGTCGAGCTTGAGCTTGCCGGCCTCGAGTTGCTCGAACAGCAGATAGAGCGTCATGATCTTGGTGAGGGAAGCCGGATGGCGCTGGGCGTCCGGATTGGTTGAATGCAGCACCGTGCCGGAATTGGCGTCGACGACGATGTCTGCGTACGGCGCGGCCTGTGTTGGATGGCTTGGTAGTGTGAAAACAGCAGCAACAAAACCGAACATAGCGCAACGAAGCCCGTAACGGGCTCCGGTCCGGATCCGCGGCATGATATTTCCCCCGTCCTCGTTCCCCGTGCGCTCCATGCGGGAGCGCCGACACCCCTGTCGTGCCGAGGTGGAGTGATTGGACGAGGCAAAAAGGGCGGTTTTCTGAAGTTTTTCGGCCCTTTTTGGCACCGTCCCACATCCCGTTCCGGGCGAGACGACCTGCGGCACGGCCACCGAGGTTAGGAGAGGCCGATTGCGAAAGCGTTAAGCCGGGAGCCGGTCAGATTTATATTGCACTGCAAAATAAGGCTTGACGGTTTTTGTGCAATGCAATATATTACGACCGTCCCGGACGATATGCCCGCGGACATGAGGGTGGGGTCACACGGAAACGGCGACGGCGCCGGGAGAGATTGAGAGATGGTCAGCAATATGGACGACCTTCAGCAGTTCGGCAAAGACAACATGGATGCGGCGATGAAATCGTTCGGCGCGCTCTCGAAGAGCGTGCAGGCGATCGCCATCGAGATGGCCGACTACTCGAAGAAGGTGTTCGAGCAGGGCACCGCAGCTGCCGAGAAGCTCATCGGCGCGAAGTCGCTCGATAAGGCGATCGAGGTGCAGAGCGATTACGCCAGGAGCTCGTACGAGAGCTTTGTCGCCGAGGCGACCAAGCTGGGCGAACTCTATGCCGATCTCGCCAAGGAGACCTACAAGCCGTTCGAGAGCCAGTTCGGCAAGGTTGCCGCGGCGAAATAACCCCGGCGCGACTGCGCGAATGACGAGAAGCCCGGCTGCTGCGGCCGGGCTTTGTCGTATGTGCCTCATGTTTCGAGCTGATGCGCGGCGCGTCGAGGCCGATACGCTGCCCGAAATTCTTTTCGCCCTGATACGGTTGCGGGGCAGGGCGTGCAATCGGCAGGGCGCACGCAATTGTTGCGGCGATGCCGCCGCCGGCCGAATGTAGCGTGGAAGCGAGCTTAGCGCCGCCTTCCGCCAGGATATCCCGGCCGCGGCGATCGTGGCGCCAGAGAAAATCCGCAACTTTCCGATGCGCTTGCCGCGATTTGTCCGCAATGAATCGGGATCGTTCGCAAATCCCCGTGATCGGCACGGGATTTGCTAAACATGGGCTGGAAATCCTCGACAGCGGGAGGAGCGGACGATCTGGAACCGGAGCGGCACGATCCGTATGATGTAGAGATCGTCTGCTGTCGCTCGCGTCCAACCGCTGCCATTCTTTGGTCCGTAAAGTCGCCATGAGCCGAAGATCGACTGAACCGAATGCAGGCGCCGGGGGCATGCCGCCCTCGCCGCGCCTTGCCGACGAGGACAACAACAAGCGCCGCGCGCCGGGGACGCCGGGCACCGCGGTCATCACCAAGACCAAGCCGCAGACCAAGCGGCCGAGCCTCTACCGCGTGTTGCTTTTGAACGACGATTACACGCCGATGGAGTTCGTGGTCCATGTGCTCGAGCGCTTCTTCAACAAGGACCACGAAGCCGCCCATCGAATCATGATGCACGTGCATCAGCATGGGATCGGCGAGTGCGGGGTCTATACTTACGAGGTGGCCGAGACCAAGGTGACGCAGGTTATGGACTTTGCCCGCAAACACCAGCATCCTCTCCAATGCGTGATGGAAAAAAAGTGACGATGATGGCAAAGCGGGAACGCCGGGGCTATATAACGCGTTGA
>JBQGDO010000019.1:0-2169 GCA_052039105.1 Methyloceanibacter sp. | reverse complement strand
CGGCGGAACAGGGAGGAGAGAACCGGTACCGGGAGGAGATAGCGCGGGCGACAGTACAGCCAACGCTTGCCGTCGAGCGAGAAGCCGCCGCCCGGGACGATCATGTGCACGTGCGGATGGTGGGTGAGCGCCGAGCCCCAGGTGTGGAGGACGGAGAGGATGCCGATGCGGGCGCCGAGGCGCTGGGGATCGGCCGCGATGGTGAGCAGCGTCTCGGCCGAGATCGTGAGCAGCAGATCGTAGATCACTGCCTTGTTCTGATAGGCGATGTCAGCGATCCGAGCCGGCAAGCTGAACACCACGTGGAAGTACGGCACCGGCAGCAGCTCCGCCTCGCGTTCGGCCAACCATTCCCGAGCGGCTGCGTTCTGGCACTTGGGACAGTGCCGATTGCGGCAGGAGTTGTAGGCGATGATCGTGTGGGCGCACTTCTCGCAACGCTCGACATGTCCCCCGAGCGCTGCCGTGCGGCAGCGCTCGATGGCTGACATTACCTTCAACTGGTCCAAGCTGACGCGACCGGCATTAGCAACACGCCATGCCGCCCCGTGGCCGCGGAAGATATCCGCGACCTCCAGCGCCGGACGGGACACGGCCGCCGGTCGTTACGCTGGCGGCGGGTCTTTCCTGCTCTTCTTCGGCTTCTTCTTGGACTCCGCCAGTAGATCGAGCGGGCTCTTGACGTTGGCGATCATGCCGGTTGCGACCCGCGTGTAGCGTGCGGTCGTGTCCAATTTGTCGTGACCTAGCAATGCCTGGATCACGCGAATGTCGGTGCCGCGCTCAAGCAGGTGGGTGGCGAAGCTGTGGCGCAGCGCATGCAGCGTTATGCTCTTCTTAATCCCGGCGCCATTGGCCGCCTCGTGGAACAGGCGGCTGAGTTGGCGGCGGGTCATCGGCTGGCCCGGCCTGCGGCCAGGAAACAGCCAGCGTTCTTGAATGGGTGTCCTGGTATCGAAGCCAACCCGCGCTTTCCACCACTGCCGCAACAGATCGAGCATCTCGGGCGATAGCATGACGTTGCGATCCTTGCGGCCCTTGGACTGCTCGATGCGGATGATCTTTTGCGCGCTGTCGATGTGCTTGACCTTCAGTCGGACTACCTCGCTCACGCGCAGACCGCAGCCGTAGCTGAGACTGAGCATCACGCGTGCCTTGAGGCTGCTGGCGACGGCCAGCAGCCTCCGCGTCTCATCCGGGCTCAACACCTGTGGGATCTTCTGCGGCTCGCGCAGGTGATAGATCTCGGCGGCAAGGTCCAGTCGGCGCAGCGTCACCCGGAACAGGAAGCGCAACCCGGTCATGATGACGTTCCGCGTGCAGATGCTCACGCCGGTCTCGGCCAGATGCAGTTGGAAGCGGCGGATATCCTCCAGGGTGGCTGTATCAGGGGATCGCTTCAGAAACGCCGCGAACCGCTTGCAGGCCCGAATGTGCCCTCGCTGCGTCCCGGCACACAGCTTGCGCGCATTCATATCTTCGATCATACGCTGACGCAGCGGGGGGATAGCATCGGTTGTCATAGGCAACTCCTGTCTTGAGTGAGGTTGGGACACCTCGATCCTTAAGACAGGGCACTCCCCCGCTACCCGCGAATCTCTCCCCTGGGGATAACGCTCAGGACGAGCCGCACAGCGCCGGTATCGCGAAGCGATTTAGTGCTGTGGCACTGAACGACGTTCGCGGCAGCGCACACAAGTCGCGCGCAAGCGGAGCGAAGCGGACATAGCGCAGTCCCGATCTCGCGCTTACTCCCGCCGCCAACTCCCCGCGAATGCCGCCATCGCAGCCTCCCGCGTGGGCTCTGAGCCGCGGCTCCTACTAGGAGCGCCACCACGACTTCGGCCGCCCTTACTATCAGCGTCCCATCATGCAGTCGCTGAAGCGTTGCACTTGGAGCTGGCCAACGTGGCTGTCCTGCCCTTTGCCTTCGGGCACCTCCCGACCGACCAGCGCACGACACCTCTGCTCCATAGACGGGGCGTTTTGGGCTTTCGCCCTGGGCTGCGCGGCGTGAGACGGAAGCGCTAGCGCGAGGAGACAAAACACCAACGCGATTATCCTCATCTCGGCCTCCCACATGGGTGTAAGGCCAAGAGTCTTATCCCGGGTGCCTATCGTGGTGGTGTGAGGGAGATCACATCGGGCGGGGGCGAATTCGCGACCGAC
>JBQGDO010000018.1:0-1881 GCA_052039105.1 Methyloceanibacter sp. | reverse complement strand
TGGGGCGCCGAGGTGTTCGACGTATTCGGCATGAGCGAGGCCGGGCTGATGGGGGCGGAGAGTGCCACCCACGACGGCATCCACATCTGGACCGACATGTACTTCATCGAGGTGGTCGATCCGGACACCGGCAAGGCGGTGCCGGACGGAGAGATCGGCACCCTGTGCGTGACGCCGCTGTGGACCAATCACGCAACTCCGTTCCTGCGCTGGAATTCGGGAGACCTGATCAGCTTCGTGCCGCGGTCGAAGGGCAGCGGCACCTATGCCGATCTCTATCCGATGATTCGCCACGCCAACCGCACGACCGGCTTCTTCAAGGTTCGCGGCGTCAACGTCAACCACGCGGAGTTCGAGGACATGATGTTCCGCAACGCCGAGGTCCTGGACTTCCAAGCCGTGCTCGAGACCGAGGACAAGACCGGTCGCGAAGGCCTGCGGGTCCTGATCGAGGTCAAGGGGACTTGCGACGCCGAGACCGCCCGCCTGCAGGTCGCCGAAGCCGTGAAGCGGACCTTCGAATTCTCGCCGCAGGTCGAGCTGTTGCAGCGGGGCACGCTCGCGACCGAGTTCGAGCGCAGCCTCAAGGCGCCCCGGTTCGTCGATCGGCGGCAGTGACTCGTGCATGTGCATCGGTCAGGCCGGATCAGCGGCGGCCGCGGCCAAACCGCGTCGGTGTTACGCCGGGGGCGGCGGCAGGAACATCACCTCGTGCCGGGCCGAGAGCGCGACGACTTCCTCGGGCTTCTGCTCCTTCATGCTGTGGATCGCCCAGAACAGGTCGTAGAGCTTGCGCGTCGGCGTCACCCAGAAGAAGCATTTCACCGGCTGATCCGACTTGTTGAAGATGCCGTGGGGGATGTTCATCGGCAGCCGGATGAGGTCGCCGGGTCCCGCCACGTAGTCCTTGCCGTCGAGCACGAGGTCGAGGCGGCCTTCGAACATGTAGATGAACTCGTCTTGCGTGGGATGGATGTGCGGCGGCACGAAGGTGCCGGGCGGGAAGGTGGCGTGCCAGGCGAACGAATTCTCGCTCACTTGCTTGGGCACGTAGGTCTGGCCCAGGATGTTCCAGACGATGCCGTCGACGCCGGTATTCGCCTTGGTGATGCCTGCGGTCATCGGTTGCATTGCGTGCGAGCTCCCTTGGCTGGTGGTGCCGCGTCCGTCGCGCGCTCGACCGTTCAACCGCGAACGAAGCGCGGCGGAAACGATACCGTGCGGCAAAGAACGCTGCTTTTGGTGGCAGCGTAAATGCCGTGCCGTCGCTGCGCAACGCCGCGGGACCAGAAAGCGGTCGCAGGCTTAACGGCTTGGCATGCGACTTGCTGGCCCTTGACCCGAAGCCAGCCTTCCCGCGGGATAGGCATCGAGCCTAACGTACCGGCGTATTTCAGAGGAGGTGAAGATGAAGCGATTGATCCTGCTCGCCGCCGCGGCGGTCGTTCTGGGAGGGCCTCCGGTACAGGCACAGGAGAAGCTCAAGATCGGGGTCATCGCCACCTTGTCGGGGCCGCCGGCGGTGCTCGGCCAGCAGCTGCGCAACGGCTTCAATCTCGCGGTCAAGACGCTCGGCGGCAAGCTCGGCGGGCGCGAGGCCGAGGTGATCGTCGCCGACGACGAGCTCAAGCCCGACGTAGCGGTGACCAAGGTCAAGGCGCTGGTCGACCGCGACAAGGTCGAGTTCGTGGTCGGGCCGATCTTCTCCAACATCCTCGGGGCGATCATGAAGCCCGTCACCGAGGGCGGCGCGATCCTGATCAGCCCCAATGCCGGCACCTCGAACTTCGCCGGCAAGGACTGCAACCCGAATTTCTTCGTCACCTCCTACCAGAACGACCAGGTGTTCGGGGTTTCCGGCAAGCATGCCCAGGACACCGG
>JBQGDO010000017.1:0-2051 GCA_052039105.1 Methyloceanibacter sp. | reverse complement strand
CCCGTGCGATCGAGAATTCGGCAAAAGCGCCATATTGCACCAATGCCGCTACTCTCTGTCCGACTGAAAACGCTTCGACGTCCGGCCCCACGGCCATGACCCGACCCGCAACATCCCTGCCGGCGAAGAACGGTAAAGCCGGCTTGAACTGATACTTTCCCTGGATCATCAGGAGATCCTGGAAATTCAATGCGGCGGCCTCGCACTTGATCAGGATCTGCCCGGGCCCTGGCGGGGCGATCGCCAATGTTCCGATCTTGGCATCCTGCCATTCGCCGAAACGCTCGACGACAACGCCGGTGACCCGCTTCAGATATTCGGGAGTGGTCATTGAGGTGCTCACGCTCGCTCCCGATCCGGTCCTCAGGCTTGTTTTGGCGACTGCCAACGCACCGGGGTCGGCGCTACCCGCCCGCTCTGTATCCATTTCACGATGTCGAGCTTTCGCATCTTGCCATTCGGCATCAACGGTATCTCCGGACATTCGATGAAGTACTCCGGCATTTCATGCCTTGCCAAGCCGGTCGCATCCAAGTGATCGAGAATCTGATCGGCGGTGACCTTCTGCCCCTGCCGAAACATGACCGCCAGACAGACCTTCTCGCCGAGGCGAGCATCCGCAATCGGGATCGCAGCCGCCCGTTCCACTGCCTGGTGGCGCATGACCAGGTCTTCGATGCGGGCTGGATTGATGTTCTGTCCGCCGCGAATGATGACCTCCTTCTTGCGGCCGGTGATGCGAAGATATCCGTTCGAGTCCAACCAACCGAGATCGCCGGTCATAAACCAACCGTGCGAATTGAAGGCATTCTCGGTGCTCAACTGGTCGTCGAAATAGCCGAGCATGAGGCTCGCGCCACGCCCCCCGATCTGGCCGACCTCGCCCGGCTTGGCCTCCACGTCGCAGTCGTCGACATCCCAAATGCGAAGCTCATATCCGGGGCATGCCCGGCCGGACGTTTCGATGATGAGCTTAGGGTCGTCGGTTGGCAGCGTGTACTGGTGAGCACAGGTCTCTGTCATGCCATAGCCGCTCTGAGGCAGGACGTTGAACCCGAGCAACTCGGCGACGACGGAGCCTGGCACGGCAGCGCCAGAGATTCTGAAACCCTTGACGCGTTCGAGCGGCGACGAGCCACGGCTGCGTAGCTCGTCCAGAAGATCGATCGCGTGAGTGGGCACGCCGACCAGATAGGTCGTCCTAGTCTCGACCAGCCGATCCAGCAGGCTGCTTCCTCTGGGCAAGTCGTGGATGACGAACTCTGCGCCGGCCAGGAGTGCCGTGAGCAACGTCCCGACACCGAGGTTGTGACTGAGCGGGCTCATCGAATACACGACCGAGGTCGCATCGATGCGCCAGTCCACGACGATGGCGCGCGCGGTCGCGAGCAAGGTGTTGTCGCTATGCATGACGCCCTTGGGAGCTCCGGTCGAGCCGGACGTGAAAGCCAGATAGCTGATGCAATTCGGGTCGCCGTTCGGCGTTACGCTGCCCGTTGATTCGTCGTCGCGGCCGGTAGCGGTGAGCATGTCGAGGATCGGTTTCGCGCCCGGGGGGTCGAGCCGCAGCACGCGGCGCAGCGAAGGTAGCGTCGTAATTTCGCTTTCGATGCTTTGCCGGTCGACATCGGCGTTATAGCCGGGTTGGTAGATCAACGCCGCGGCCCGCGTCCGCTCGATGAGGTCTACGACCTCCGCGACAGTATGATTGCGATGCGGCGACGGGCACCAGACGTAGCCATTGCGCGAGCAGGCCAGCAGCGCGAGGACGGACTCGATGCGGGTCGGAAGCCAGAGCAGGAGCCGCTGCCCAGCCCGCAGGCCATGGCGAACGAGGTCGTCTGCCAGACGGTCGGCAGTTGCGATCAAGTCGCCGTAAGTCATATGCTGAAAGCGATCACGGACGGCGGTGTTGCCCGGAAATCGTAGCGCATGATTGCGCACGATTGCGTAGATGGTCTCGTCCCGCCAGTATCCCGATTGGGTATGGCGACGGATCGAATCGGTGCTCAGCAGACTCAAAACAGCGGAGCTCATCCCAAGGATCTCAC
>JBQGDO010000016.1:0-1943 GCA_052039105.1 Methyloceanibacter sp. | reverse complement strand
CCGATCGTGCTGATCAGCGGCGCCAACGGGCGATCCTTGGCGACCGGGCGAACCGACACGTAGACCGCAATGACGCCGAGCAGGGCGCAGGCGATCATCGCGCCCAGCAGGGCGACATAAGTGTTGGCCCCGCCGAGGATCACGAGATAGAGCCCGACGAAGGCGCCGACCATGAATACTTCGCCGTGGGCGAAGTAGAGCAGCTTGAGCACGCCGAAAATCAGCGTGTAGCCGATGGCGATCAGGGCATAAGATGCGCCCAGCATCAGGCCGTTGATCAATTGCTGATAGATCATGTCACTCTCGATCCCGGCCTTACGCGCCGTGCGCCGCGGCCACACGCGCGTAGACGAGGGGGCATCCTCCCGACAGGAAGCCATATGCTGAGCGGCTCGCACGCCGAAGCGGGGCCGAAATGGTCCAACCTACGTCACCAGTGCCCACTTTCGCGGGAGATCGATTGAAGGTTCAACATTCGAGATTGCGCTTCGCCGGCTTGCCGTAGAAGGGTCGCCCCGGACCCGACCCGGCGGTCAATGCCGAGAGGGGCCAATGCATCGTATGGACCAAGGCCGAGGCGCATCAAGATCGGCGAACGGTGGTTCCGGCTACTAGGCAAACATGGGCTCCCCGTGTCAAGCGCAGGACCGTCGCAAGCGGGCGTCCCGACGGTCCGATCCCACATTGGCGATCATGGCTTCCATCCGTAGACTGCCTGCGCGCGCTAATGCGACGTGCGGGACAGCTCGTCCGAAAGGTCGTAGCCCGCCATGAGATCATCGACCATCTTGGTGGCGCCACCCCAATCGAACGTGCGGTAGCTGTGGCCGGTGGTCACGAAACGCGCGCCGGCATAGAACATTTCATACTGGGTGTGACGCGAGCCGAACTCCGAACCGATCGCATCCCATGCCGCCTTGAGGAATTTGACCTTTTCCTGCGGCCGCATCTTCGCGGAGCGCTGGGTCAAACCGATGATCCTCTCGAGCTCGGGATTCTGGAAGTCGCGGATCGACGACGGCAACATGATCAGCGCGCCGCCCGCCAGCTCGCGCAAGGTATTGATGACGCGCGGATAGAGGTCCTGGGTCAGAACCTGCGCGGAATACATGTAATGCTTGTTGGGCACCCACCACTCGCCGCGCATCTCGCCTTCGATTTCCATGCCGGCCATCATGGCGTTGACCATGCTGACATTGGCGGCGAGATAGCCGAGCTGCTCACGGATCGGGGGCATGGTGGCGGTGCCGATCGCTTCGGTGATCTTGTGCGCGAGCCCGACCAGGAACTTGATCTTCACCGATAGCCGGATCTGGGCCTGATAGTTCTGATACGCATGGCCCGGCGTATCGTGGAATTGCGCGCGGCACATATCGGGATCCCGGTAGACGAAAACCCGCCCCCACGGCACCTTGACGTCGTCGAAATACATCAGCGCGTCGTTCTCGTCGAAGCGCGAGGAAAGCGGGTTGTCGAAGACGGAGACGGCGGCGGCTTCGTAGGACTTGCGCGAGAGCACGCGCAGCCCCTTGGTGTTCATCGGCAGCGCGCAGGAGAAGGCGAGATCCTCCTCGCCCGCTTTCAGCGGTTGCAAATTGGCGACCAGCACCTCGTTGGCCATGATCGAGCTGGTGCCGAGCATCTTGGCGCCGCGGATGGTGATGCCGCCGGCATCCTCGTCCACGACGCGCGCAACCAGGTCTTCGGCCTGCTCGCCCCAGTCCTTTCCGCGTTCCGCCTGCGGGTTGATGATCACGTAGGTGAGAAAATAGTCGTTGCGGCTGGCCTCCTCGAAATAGTCCGCCAGGGCCTTGGCGCGCTCTTCGCCGTGCTTGCGGAAGATCTCGATGCCCATGCGCTGCCCGACCAGCGCCGAAGCGAGATGATCGGGCGAGCGGCCCAGAAAGCCACAGGATTGCTCGGCCCAGGCCTGCAGCGCCTTG
>JBQGDO010000015.1:0-3692 GCA_052039105.1 Methyloceanibacter sp. | reverse complement strand
AAGCCGTCATGCGTGGCGTGACTCATATTGACGCGAAACACGTCGGCACCAGCCTCGAAAAGGCGGCGCATCGTTTCTTCGTTGTTGGAGGCAGGACCGAGCGTAGCGACGATCTTGACCCGGCGATTTCGCCTCATTGGGACTTCGCTTCGTCCTCTGGGTCGGTGAGGCGGACGGTCCAGTCGCGCTCTTCGCCTGTGTCGACTTCGAAGAAGCCGGTGCGCTTATAGCCGCGCTTCAAGCAATCCTTGGTATCGCGGACGGTGAAGGACTTGTCGTCCGTGCACATATAAAGACTGCCGGCCCATTCGCCGCCGCGATCGTAGTCGACGGCGTGAATGTAATAGAAGCGGCCGATCAGCACGCCCTTCAGCAGGGTTTCGCAAGTATGCGAAGCGATATTCCACCAACCCTCCGTGGCCCAGCCCTCGGCGTCCTTATAGCCGATGGCAACGCCGACCCGGCTCGCCGTGGTGTTGCAAAGCTTGAGGTCGGCATAGGCCGGGCTGGCGCCGAAGCCCAACAAGGCGGCAAGGGCGAAGGGCGCCCCAAAGCGGCGCAGCAGCCGCGAGGGACGGGCCGCCGAAGCTTCGCCACGGGCGCAAATCACCTGGAAACCAAGCATCATCCCTCTAGAGCCCTGCAATCACGGTAAAAGAATGTCGAACGATAGCACCGAATAGGTTGCATTTCTCTCAATCGGCACCCGATTATAGGGCCTGTTCGCGGTTGCGAAAGACCCGTTGAAAATCGTGGGTAATTGCGTCGCAAGCTTGGCCACTGGCAAGCTTTTTTCTTGCCCCGGCGATAGCGGCACGACCAAGTAGGGGGAATACCCGGCTGCGGCGGCGTGGAGCTGAGACTGGATACGATTCTACAAGAAGATTTGGGCGCCAAGCCCTACCGCTTCATCGAGGGGGACGCGCAGACTGGCCTGCTTATCCTTTGCGATCATGCCGAGAATGCACTTCCTGAAGCCTACGGCACGCTTGGCCTGAAGGCGCAGGATCTGCACCGTCACATCGCCTATGACGTCGGCGCGGCGGGAGTGGCGGAACGCCTTGCGCGGGAGCTGGGTGCGCCTGCGGTTCTGTCCTGCTTCTCGCGGCTTCTGATCGATCCCAATCGCGGTCTCGACGACCCGACCTTGATCATGCAGATCTCCGACGGACTGATCTTGCCGGGCAATATCGGGCTCGACGCGGCCGAGATCGAGGCGCGGATCGACCGCTTTTATCAGCCGTATCATCGGGCGATCGAGTGCGCTATCGAAGCGGCGATCGCTTCCGGCAAGCCACCGGTCGTCGTTTCCGTGCACAGTTTCACGCAAGCCTGGAAGGGCGTGCCGCGCCCCTGGTCGGTCGGCGTCTTGTGGGACAAGGACCCGCGCCTGGCGCTGCCATTGCTCGCGGCGCTGCGGGAGATCCCGGGAATCGAGGTCGGCGATAACGCGCCCTATTCGGGCCAACTCAAGGGCGATACGCTTTACCGGCACGGGACGGGGAGGGGGCTCGCTCATGCGCTGATCGAGGTCCGGCAAGATCTGATCCTCGCCGAGGAAGGCCAGACGGAGTGGGCGATGCAGCTTGCCCGCGCTCTGCGCAAGGTAATGCAAGAACGCGGCAACGCGTTGCAGGCCATCGAGCTGCATGGCTCCTATACCGACCGGACGCCGCGGCCAAGCGGCTGTACGGGACAGGAAAGGATCGAGCACCATGGATGAGAAGACAAAGACCGAGCTCGAGGCGGCAACCTTCCGACGCCTGGTCGCGCATCTGCGCAAACGCACCGACGCGCAGAATATCGATCTGATGGAGCTCGCCGGCTTCTGCCGCAACTGCCTTGCCAATTGGTACCAGGAGGCCGCCGCGGAAAAGGGCTTGCCGCTCAGCAAGGAGGAGGCGCGCGAGATCGTCCACGGCATGTCGTACGAAGACTGGAAAGCGAAGTTTCAAAAATAGGCGGCGCACACGCTTTGGATAAGCGGGATAAGCCTTGCCCTCCGCTTGCCGCCGCAAGCCGCCGCCCTAAGCTTGGGCGAAGGTCGAATCAAGGATGCGGGGGGACCACAAAGTGCAACTTCAGACATCAGCCAAAGATCAGCTTCGCGCTTTCGTCGCCAGAATCGAACGGCTCGAGGAGGAGAAGGCGGCACTCGCCGCCGATCTGCGCGACGTCTATGCCGAGGCCAAAGGCTCGGGCTTCGACGTCAAGGCGCTCAGGACCGTGGTCAGATTGCGCAAGCAGGACGATAACAAGCGACGCGAGGAAGAGGCCGTGCTCGCAACCTATCTGCACGCCCTCGGCATGGCGGAAGCGGAGGCAGCCTAGGTCCGATGGACGAGAACGTCGCCTCATTCGACATTACTGACATCGCCCTTCGGCTTTGCGCCGCGGTGGCTGTGGGCGTGCTGATCGGCATCAATCGCGATCTTACCAACAAGCCAATCGGCATGCGCACGCTGGGTCTCGTGTCGCTCGGTGCGGCCGTCGTCTCGTTGTCGACGGTCCATTTCGAGGGCCTCGCTAATCATCCTGATGCCTTGAGCCGCGTGGTGCAGGGCATCATCCAGGGCATCATGGCCGGCATTGGTTTTATTGGCGCTGGTGTAATTCTGCGCGACGTAAAATCGCAAACTGTAACAGGACTGACAACTGCGGCCACGGTGTGGGTCACAGCGGCCCTTGGCATCGCTTGCGGTCTGGCAGCTTGGACGATCGTCGGCTTGTCGGTTGCGCTCGCCCTTTTCCTGCTCGTGGGTCTCGGCTGGTTAGAAGGTGTTCTTGACGCTGATCGAGGCAAATCGCGCTGACCGCGCCAAAGCACGCTTCACCGAGTTTCAATCAAAGGATTGGACTAGCGGGTGCTCTGAGCGAGCTGGGTGGGCGCGGGTGCGGCGGGCTCAAGCTCGGCATAGAGGCTCTTCACAGCATCGCCGGAGAAGCGTTGAGCGGCGGCGAGGCTCACATAGCCCGAGCCCTTGCGGAGCGTGAAGGCCACCGGCCGGTCCATGTCTTCGAACAGATAGTCGAGATCGTCCTGCTCGGGATGGGTTAGGGGCGCGACGGTGCGACTATAGGTGACCGAGCTGTCGGTCATCAGGCCGGCGATCTCGAAAGGAACGTAGCTCAACGCATCGGGGTGGTCGTCATCGGCCTCGGGGGCGCTCACGACTTCTGCGTCCTCATAAGGGGCAGGCGAGGACGGCGGGGCTGGCGCTGCGAGTTTGGGCGGGTTTGACCGCTAGCTCGGCAAGCCAACACCGCCGGCGCTCGCATAGGTGACAAGCTTGGCGGGCGGGGTTCCGGGCTCGCGCGGATCTTCGGCAATCATGGGCGGCGTGTAAGCGGCGAGTATCGGGCGCGGCGTTGCGGTCTCGGACTGGGCGGTCAGGCCGTTGCCGTTGGGCTTTGGTGTCGCGGAAGCGACCATGGTCTTGCCTACGAGACCCTTGGCGTGTGCGAGCCGGTAGTCGGCGAGGGTAATCGGTTTGCCGTCGCTCGGCAGGTACTTCGTCTTGCCGTCGGGGAACAGTGCGGCGAGCTCAAGCCGCGGAATGCGCGGCCACATCCGCACATTGCCGGTATCGACATGAACGAAGGGGATGCCTGAGGTGGGATAGTAGCCGACGCCGCCCACCTCGTGCACCAGGGCCGAGTTTCTGAGGACTTTCACGGGAACGTCGGGGAAG
>JBQGDO010000014.1:0-25427 GCA_052039105.1 Methyloceanibacter sp. | reverse complement strand
GAAGCACAAGGTCTTGCCGTTATAGACGGTGTTGACCGAGCAATCGGTCTTGATCTCCTTGCCGAGCGCGAGCCCCATCACGCATTGGCCGCCGAACTCGCCTTTCACCGGCTCGGCCGCGGCCGCGGCCGGGCCGAGGGCGCAGACGATGGCAAGCGTTGTAAGCAGACCTCGGATCATGGACCTATCTTCCTCACCCGTTTGGGGCATGTGGATACGCCGACATTCTAACACCATTGCGGCAACCGAACGACAGAGAGGAGTCATGGAAGATGTCCGCGAAGAGTCTGGCTGCCGCAGTTCGCCTTGCGCTCGCCGTCGCCGTCCTGCCCCAGCAAAATGCTGCGGCGGTCGCGTCCCTCGCCTCTATTTGCGCCTGGAACAATCTCGATTGGTCGGACATGAGCCACGCTCAGCAGATGCTGCGGGAACACCTCGGCTGGAATGAGGCTCGCTGGGACGGCAATAAGCCGCCGGCGTCAGACGCGAAGGGCTGGTCGCAGTTGACCGCGGATGAAAGGAACGCGGCAACCGAGCTCGGCTTCGGGCCGCAGAGTTGGGAGGCGGCTTGCGGTCCCGTGCCGAAGGGCACGGTGTCGGCCGCGGAACGCGAGAGAGCCCTGGCGAATGCTATGGGATTTGCGGCCGGAGACTAATCGCGCAGGCTCACCGATCTCGCCTATGTCCTTAAAAAGATTGGTGGGCGCACAAGGACTCGAACCTTGGACCCGCTGATTAAGAGTCAGCTGCTCTACCACCTGAGCTATGCGCCCTTTAGTCCGCCTTTTTTCGCTGCAAGGCGCACCGTCATGGGTGACCATTGGGGGCCACTCCAAGGGTGCTCCCCTTAGCACTGCCCCGCGCGCCCTGTCCAGGGCGCCGTCCCTTCAGGCGCCATGATCACCAGAACGGGCCTATCTCCTCCCGCCGGATGAGGACGCTCCGGTTGACATGGGCGTTCAGCACGAAGCCGAGGCCGGCCATCATGGTCAGCATCGACGTGCCTCCATAGGAGACGAGCGGCAGCGGCACGCCGACCACCGGAACGAGCCCCGTCACCATCGCCACGTTGATAAACACATAGGCGAACAGGCAAAGCCCCATGCCGGCGGCGACCAGCCGCGCGAAGGTACTGCGGCACCTAAGCGCCATATAGGCAATGAACAGCAGCGCGAGAAGATAGAGCAAGAGCAAGAGGGCAGCGCCGAGAAAGCCCATCTCCTCGGAGAACATGGTGAAGATGAAGTCGGTATGCTTCTCGGGCAGGAAATGCAGCTGGGCTTGCGTGCCCTGCATGAAGCCTTTGCCGCCGAAGCCGCCGGAGCCGATGGCGATCTTGGATTGAAGGATGTGATAGCCCGAGCCGGAGGGATCGCGCTCCGGGTCGATGAAGGTCAGGATACGCTCGCGCTGATAATCGTGCAGCCGCTCCCAGGCATGCGGCAGGATAGCAATCACCCCGGCTAGCGCGCCGATGAAATAAAGCCAGCTCACGCCGGCGAGGAACAACAGCCCGCAGCCGACGATGCCGAATAGCGCCGCGGTGCCGAGGTCTGGTTGTTCGAGCGCGAGCACCGCCGGCACCGCCATCATCAGCAGCGGCGGCACCACCGCCCAAGGCCAGGACACCTGCTTTGGCGGAAGCCACTGATAATAGCGGGCGATGGCCAGCACGAGGGCGATCTTCATCAGCTCGGAAGGCTGGAAGGAATATTCCTCATAGCCGAGCCAGCGGGTGGCGCCACCGCTCTCCACGCCGATCAGCGGCACCAAGGCGAGCAGCACTACAGCGAGCAGATAAAGCGGATAAGCCGCACGCATCCACCAGCGAATGTCGACGAGCACGATGGCAAAGAGCAGCGCAAGTCCAAGGCAGTAGCGCGCCACGTGGCGGCTGGCCCATGGATCGAGCTTGCCGCCCGCCACCGAATAGAGGGCCGCGACCCCAACCATGGTGATGGCGGTGATCACGAGCAAGAACGGCCAATTGAGCAGAAGCAACTTCTTCTTGAGAAGCAGCTGCGGCCGCTCGAAGCCTTCGGCAAACATCGACTTCATTCGGGTTGCTCCGAGGCGGCGACGGATGGCGTCAGCCCCGGTTGGTTGCTCGCCACGAAAGCGGGCTTCGCGCCCGGATCGCGCAAGAGAACCTCGGTCATCACGTCGCGCACCACAGGCGCCGCCGCGCGCGAGCCACCGCCGCCATGCTCCACCACGCAGGCCGCGGCATAGCGCGGCGAATCGTAAGGCGCGTAGGCGATGAACAGCGCATGGGTCTCGCCTTCCCAACCCTTCAGCTTGTGCTGATTTTTCGCGCTGATGACCTGCGAAGTACCGGTCTTGCCGGCCATTTTGACGTCGGGAAGCGCCAAAGCCGACCGCCCGGCGGTCCCTTTGGGTTCATTGACCACGCCATACATGCCGGCTCGCACAAGCTGCAAGTGCTGCGGATCCACCTGCAAAATCGGGAATGGTTCGAAGGCCCGATCGTGGGGAACAACCAGGCGCGGCACGACGGCCGTGCCGGTTGCAACGCGCGCGGTAGCGACAGCGAGCTGCAGCGGCGTGGTGGAGACATAGCCCTGGCCGATGCCGCAACTAATGGTTTCGCCGGGATACCAGGGCTGGCCGAACCGTTTGCGCTTCCAAGCGGTGTCCGGGACGATGCCTTGCTTCTGTCCGGCGAGAGCCAGGTCGTAAATCTGCCCCAGGCCGAGCTTCCGGCAGGTTTCGGCCAGCCGGTCGATGCCGACGCGCTTCACCGTCTCGTAGAAATAGACGTCGCAAGACTGCTTGATCGCCTCGTGCAGATTGATGCCGCCGCCGTGGCGCTTCCAGCAACGGAAGGTGCGCCGGCCGAACTGGTAGGCGCCGGGACAGGTCATGGTCTCGTTCGGCGTGATCACGCCCGTCTCCAGCCCAGCCAGCGCGGTGACGACCTTAAAGGTCGAGCCGGGCGGGTATTGGCCGCGCAGGGCGCGATTCTCCAGGGGATGGTCCTTGGCCCTGGCGAGCTCCGCCCATTTCCTTGGATCGATCTTGAACGAGACTTCGTTGGGATCGAAATTGGGATAGGACGCCATGACCAGAATGCCGCCGGTCAGCACGTCCATCACCACGATTGAGGCGACGCGCAAGCCCTCGATCCGCTTCAGCGCGATCGCCTGCAGCTCTTGATCGATGGTGAGCACGACATCCTTGCCGCGCAGGCTCGGCGTCGAGCTAAGCTCGCGGATCACGCGGCCATGGGCGTCGACCTCATAATTGATGGTGCCCGGAGAACCCCTCAGCTCACGGTCGAGACCCTTCTCGATGCCGGCCTTGCCGATGCGGAAGCCCGGCACGCGCATGACCGGATCCTCGTCGACCTCGGCCTTGTCGGCCATCCCGACATAGCCCACCACATGACCCATGCTGCCGGCATGGTGATAGCGGCGATAGGTCGCCCGGTCGGGACGGACCCCCGCCAGCTGCGGCGCAAGCAGGCCGAGCAAGGTGAATTGGCGCCAGCTGAGACCCTCGGTGACGAGCACCGGGAAGTAGCCGCTCTGGCGCCGTGCCGCGCGCATCACCCGGTCCTTGTCTGCGGCCGAGACCGGGACGATTTCGGAAATCGCCTCAAGCGTGGCGCGCAGGTCCTGGCAGAAAGCCGGAATGACGATGACGCGGAAGTTCTCCTTGTCTTCGGCGATGGTCCTGCCGGTGCGGTCATAGAGCGCGCCGCGCGCCGGCGCCACCAAATGAACGCTCATGCGGTTTTCGTCGGAGAGGAGCCGGTATTCCGACGTCTCCACGATCTGCAATTGCCTGAGCCGCCAGAGCAAGAGCCCGAACAGGCCGGCTTGGGTGCCACCGATCAGAACCGCGCGGCGAGAGAAGCGGTGGCGGAGCCTGAGCGCGTAATCCGGTTTTTCCGGCCCCCACAAGACGCCCCTGACGAAGCGGGTGATCGCAGCCCGGCGCGTTGCCTGCCGGCGCAGGCGTGCGCCAAGGTCGGACGACTTCATGTCCACCTCCGGAAAAGCGCAGTCCGCTCAGGCAGGAGACGCCCGCGCCGGATCCACAACAGGCCGTGGAGCACGACGGGAAACAGCAGAATGGAGACGGCGGCACCGACAGCGATCGGCCACCAGTCGATCCAACGCAAGAAGTAGAGCGACGCGAGCAGCCAGCCGACCAGGCCGACAAAACCGGCGACGATGCCCCAGACCAGCCAGAGCCGCTTCATGTCCGGACCGTCGGTGAAAGGCCGCGCGCGGCCACCGACCGTCGCGGCGATCAGGCACATCAGCGCCCAAAAGCCGAGCGGGCCGCCGCTGGTAATGTCGGTCAGAAGTCCGAGCAGCAGGGCGAGATATGGCGGCAGGACAGTGTCCAGCAAGGTCCGCCAGCAGAATACCATCATTACCACCACGAGAGGCAGGACGAAGGTCGCATCGGCCGGAAGCCCCCACGGCACGGCGGCGGCCAACACCGCGAAGAGCACCGAGAGAGCTGGCAGCATGGCATTCATGGCTGGGCTTGCGCTACGCCTTCGCTCGCGGCTGGCGTCTCCGTCGCGCCCGCTTGCTTGATCGGGGCATCTGCGGGCTTGGGCTCGTTCGCCGCGGTGGGAACCGCCGGTGGCTCCTCGGTCCCGGCAGGCAGCGGCGATAGATTACGCTCGGCGGTGATCGGCGGCGGATCGGTGCGCAGCAAGGCCGGCGTGTCGAAATAAAGCACACTCACCACGTCGAGCGCGCTCAACTCGGCATGGGGGCGAACCTTGTAAGCGCCCGCCGACCCGGCGACGACACCGACGCGAAGGCCGCGCGGCAAGATGCCGTCGCTGCCCGAGGTGTAGACCTCGTCGCCGGGATAAACCATGGCGCCGTCCGGGAGAAAATCGAGTCTAAGCTCGGCGCCGCTGTCGCCAGAGGCGACCGCGCGGACGCCGCCAGCTCCGACCAGGACCGGTATGCGGCTGTTGAGGTCGTTCAGCAGAAGCACGCGGGATACCGAAGCGCCGGCGTCCACGGTACGCCCGATCAGGCCGTCGCCATTGATCACCGCATAGCCGATGCGTACCCCGTGATTGCGGCCGAGATTGATCAGGGCGCTGCGCAGGAACGGCCCCCGCGCATCGGCGATGACGCTGCCGGTGATGTAGTTGAGGGCCGGCTCATCCACCGCGTTCAGCAACGAGCGCAGATGCACCACATTCCGCTCGAGCAGCTTGGCCCGCCATTCCCAGTGCTTGAGTTGAGCATTCTCCGCCTTGAGGCGGTCCATCTCGTCGGCCACGGCAAGATAGGAGCGAACGCGCGCCAAGGCATGCCGGCTCATGATGGCCGGGGTCGAGGCGGCTTCAAGCAGCGGCGCGGAGAGATCGACGAAGCGGTCGCGAACGTCAACGACGGCGTCGTGGCTGATGCGGCTCAGCACGAGAAGCACGGCGCAAAGGAAAAAGAGCGAGAAGTTGAGCAATTCCCCCGGGGCCCGCCAGGATCGCTGCGGTCTCGGCTTAAACGGTGAAGTGCGCCCGCGCATTCCCGCGATAGTCCTTCGAGGCAGCGGCGTCCGGCCGCTTTCCTCCCTAGTGTGGGAGCTTACCGAGCCAGCAAGCTCCCCTCCCCGCTAAAGGCCGGCTCATGGCTTGACCAGAAAATCCGCCATTGTGTCGAGCTGCTCCAGGGCCTTTCCAGTTCCACGCGCGACACAGCGCAATGGGTCTTCGGCGATCTTGAATTTGACTCCGGTCTCTTGCGAGAAGCGGGCGTCCAGGCGGTCGAGCAGCGCGCCGCCGCCCGTCAGATAAATGCCGGAGTCGCAAATGTCGGCGGTGAGCTCGGGTGGCACGTCGGCGAGCGCCTGACGAATGCCGCCCACGATCTGCTGGATCGGCAGATTGAGTGCCTGGGGAATGTCTTCGGGCTCGAGCGTAATGTCGGCCGGGAAGCCGCGATTGAGATCGCGGCCCTTGATGTGGACGGGAACGCGCTCGCCGTTGGATTTGGCGATGGCGCAGCCCGAACTCTTCTTGAGCGCCTCGGCGCTAGCCGCGCCGATCAGCAAGTTATATTTGAAGCGGACGTAATTGACGATGGCTTCGTCGAAGGAATTGCCGGCGCTTCGCACCGAGCGCGAATAGAGCACGCTGCCCATGGAGAGCACGGCAATGTCGGTGGTGCCGCCGCCGATATCCACCACCATGGAGCCCCGGGCCTCCTGGATCGGCAGTCCGGCGCCAATCGCGGCGGCGATCGGTTCCTCGATCAAATAGACCTTCTTTGCGCCGGCCGAGAGGCCGGCCTCGTGCACAGCGCGGCGCTCGACCGGGGTCGCGCTCGCCGGCACGCAGATCATGATGCGCGGGCTGGTGAACAGCCGCCGCTTCAGCACGCGGCGAATGAAATGCTTGATCATTTCCTCGGCGGCGGAGAAGTCGGCGATCACGCCGTCGCGCAACGGCTGGATCGTCTCGATCTTGGTGGGGGTGCGGCCAAGCATGCTCTTGGCCTCGTAGCCGACGGCAATCACCCGCCGATCGCCGTCACGCTGCTGGGTGACCGCGACAACAGAGGGCTCGTCGAGCACGATCCCCCGTCCCGGCACGTAGACCAGAGTGTTCGCCGTGCCAAGGTCGATGGCCATGTCCGCCGAGACAAAGCCCATGACCCGCGAGAACATACGCCCGCCCCAATCTGGCTCCCCGCAACGAGCCATCCTACGCCCACGAGGTACGCCCGTGCGGACAGTGAATTTTCCTTATGACAGGGGTTTGACCGTCCGCCGAACGCTTCTGCATGTTGCTGCAAATCCGAGTCGAGAGCAATGCGTCGGGAGGAAAATTTGCAAAAACAATTTGCTTGCAGGCTTGCCCGGCGACGCGCGCTCGCGCGAGGCGGCAGCGACCTGGCGGGAGCGGCTTCCGGGCACCAAAACGCTTAAGAACCGCCCTTAAAGCCGCCCGCCAAGGCGGCATCTCGGTTGCAAAATCGCGCAAATGCAGGAACGGCCGCCTGTCCCGGCGGCCGTCCAACTTTGCGGCAAAGTGCCAGTCTAACGTGGGCCGCCTAGGAGGCGAGCATGGTCTCGGGCTTGCGCCTTGCCTCGCGCGCCAGCAGTTTGTTCAGAGCACTGACATAAGCCCGCGCCGACGCGACCAAAGTGTCAGTATCGGAACCCCTGCCCGTCACGGTCTTGCCGTCGGCCTCCAGCCGCACGCTAACCTCGGCCTGGGCGTCGGTCCCTTCGGTCACCGCGCTCACCTGATAGAGCGGGAGCCGCGCCTCGTGCGGCACGATCGCCTTGATGGCGCGGAAGGTCGCATCGACCGGCCCGTCGCCGGCCGACTCGCAAGTGTGCTGCTTGCCGTCGACGTCAAGGGTGATGGTCGCCTTTTGCGGACCGCCGGTGCCGGCAATCACGGTCAGCGCCACGACCTTGATGCGATCGTGCGCGGACGCGATCTCCTGATCCACTAGCGCCTCGAGATCCTCGTCATAGACATGCTTCTTGCGATCGGCGAGCGCCTTGAAGCGGACGAAGGCGTCCTCGAAGGCGTTGTCCCCGAGCTCGTAACCGAGCTCCTTCAGCTTCTCGCGGAAGGCGTGGCGTCCCGAATGCTTGCCCATCACCAGCGAGGATTCCTTCAGGCCCACGCTCTCAGGTGTCATGATCTCGAACGTGCCGGCATATTTCAGCACGCCGTCCTGATGGATGCCGCTCTCATGCGCAAACGCATTCCGGCCGACGATCGCCTTGTTGTACTGCACCGGGAAGGCGGTCACGCGCGAGACGAGCCTCGATGCGCGGGTCAACATGGTGGTGTCGATGCCGGTATAGAAAGGCATAGCGTCGCCGCGCGTCTTGATCGCCATGACGATCTCCTCGAGCGCGGCGTTTCCGGCACGCTCGCCGAGCCCGTTGATGGCGCATTCGACTTGGCGCGCCCCGGCAATCACACCAGCCAGGGAGTTGGCCACCGCCAGTCCGAGGTCGTTATGGCAATGGGTCGAGAAGACGATCTTGCCGGCGCCGGGCACGCGCTCGACGATCATGCGGATCAGCGCGGCGAATTCGTCGGGCGTGGCGTAGCCCACCGTGTCGGGAATATTGACGGTGGTAGCGCCGGCTTTGATCGCCGCCTCGACGCAGCGGCAGAGAAAATCGGACTCGGTGCGGGTCGCATCCATCGCCGACCATTCCACATCGTCGGTGTAGGAGCGGGCACGCGTGACCGAAGCCGTCACCCGCTCCAAGACCTCAGCCTCGTCGATACCCATCTGATATTTGCGATGCAGCGGCGAGGTGCCGATGAAGGTATGGATGCGGCCCCGTTGCGCGGGTTTGATCGCCTCGGCACAGCGGTCGACATCCTTGAACTGCGCGCGGGCGAGCCCACAGATCACCGCCTTCTTGGCGCGCCGGGCGATCTCCTGAACGCTTTGGAAATCCCCCTCCGAAGCGATCGGGAACCCGGCCTCGATGATGTCGACCCCCATCTCGTCGAGGACCTCGGCGACTTCGAGCTTCTCCTCGAAGGTCATGGTGGCGCCGGGGCATTGTTCCCCATCGCGCAAGGTGGTGTCGAAAATGACCACGCGGTCGCGCTCCGGGCGCGCCCCGCCGGTCTTGCCTTGGTTGGACTCCATGTGTCTCGTCCTTAAGCTTTGGGCCGCAGTCTAGCATGACTGGCAAGCCGCTTGAATTTTCTTGGGATTATCTTGCCAACCCCTGAACGCACGCCTGGATTGGAGCCAGACCGTCCGCGCTCAGGGGCGTCTAAGGACGAGGCCGAACTTGCCCTGAAGCAGGCGCGCACAAAGAGCCGGCAGAGCCGTCTTGAGGCCGAATGTGTCGTTGGCGCGCTGCATCATGATCCCTGGAAAATAGTGGCAGGGCTTCGCCAGGGCAAGGCGACAATTCCCCCAAGGGAGCTCGCGGATAAAACGGGGGATAGGAACAGAAAACGGGTCGAGCTTTGTTGTGGACGCTGGGCGGTGGCGTCGTCAAACTGACCCTCCCGGGGCAAAAAGGGCGCCGATCCCTTGGCAGATTTCATCGCGCAGCACCAAGCGGCACTCTCGCTTGTCATCCTGGCTGCAACCTTCATTGCCTTTCTGCTCGAGCGCTTTCCCCCCGCCGTCGTGGCGGTGGCCGGGGCCGCGGCGTTCCTGGTCCTCGGCTTCATCGACAGCAAAGACATGCTCGGCGTGTTCTCCAACAGCGCGCCGATCACCATTGCGGCGATGTTCGTCCTCTCGGGGGCTTTGGTCAGAACCGGCACGCTAGACCAGGCGGCCGGCTGGATCACCTCGCGCGCGGCCGAGCGGCCCAAGACCGTGATCGCGCTGTTCTTTGCCGGCACGATCGCCGCATCGGCGTTCATGAACAACACGCCGGTCGTCATGGTGCTGATCCCGATCACCGTGCGGCTGGCGCAAACCATCGGCATCGCGCCGACGCAACTGCTCATCCCGCTCTCCTACGCCGCGATCCTGGGCGGTACCTGCACCTTGATCGGCACTTCGACCAATCTTCTGGTCGACGGCGTGACGCGAAGCCATGGACTGCCGGCGTTCTCAATCTTCGAGATCACGCCGGTCGGCCTGGTGGTGGCCGTGGTCGGCTCGGTCACCATGCTGTTGCTCGCGCGCGTTTTGCTGCCCGCGCGCATGAGCGCCGCGGATCTCCTGGATGAAGAGGGCAAGGTGACGTTCCTGACTGAGCTGCGGGTTCTCGAAGGATCGCGCCTCGTCGGCAAGCAGCTTGGCGAGGTCAAACAGCTCAAGCGGCCAGGCATCAGGCTCGTGGCGCTTAGGCGGCTCGGACCGTCGAGCAACGAGGCCCTGGCCGAGCAGACGCTCCAGCCCGGCGACAGGATCGTGATCACGGCCACCATGGCGGAAGTGCTTACGTTGCACGGGGAGAAGGGCTTCGAGATTCTCGGCGTCGGCCCGCGCGGCGGCGACGACAAGAGCCAGATGATTGTCGAAGCCGTGCTCGCTCCCGGCCGGGGGGCCGCGTTCAAGACGGTGAGCGAATTGAGGCTCGGCAGATTTGGCGTCCGTCTGCTCGGTATCAGCCGCCATCGCTATTTGCCTGGCCTCGAGCTGCGATCGGTGAGGCTGCGCGCAGCCGACCGCCTGTTGCTGGAGGGATCTCCCGAGGGGCTTGCGGCGGCAGCGGAAGAGACGGATCTCATCAACATCACTCAGCCCAGGGCGCGCAGCTATCGCCGGCCGAAGGCGCCCATCGCCATCGCCGCACTGGCCGGTGTCGTCATTCTCGCCGCGCTGAACGTCATGCCGATCGAGGTCCTGGCGGTGCTCGCCGTCGCCGTCATCCTGCTGACGAAATGCCTCGATGCCGACGAGGCGTGGGAATCGATCAATGGTGGGGTCCTCGTGTTGATTTTCGCCATGCTCGCCATCGGCACCGGGCTGGAGAAGACCGGTGCGGTCATGGCCGTCGTCGATGCGATCGAACCGGTTCTGGCCGCAAGCTCGGGCTTCGTGCTGATCCTGATCCTGTATTTCCTGGCGGTGGGAATGACCGAGCTGATCACCAACAACGCGGTCGCGGTGGTGCTGACGCCGGTCGCCATCGGCATCGCCGAGGGGCTCGGCATCGATTCCCGGCCGCTGCTGGTGGCCATCATGATGGGGGCGAGCGCGAGCTTCGCCACGCCGATCGGCTATCAGACCAATACAATGGTCTACGCCTCGGGCAATTACCGCTTCACCGATTTTCTGCGCATCGGCATCCCGATGAATTTGATCGTCGGGATCGCCACTTGCGTGGCGATCTCGCTGCTGATGCCGCTGTCGAAATAGTGCGGCCGGATCAGATCTGGCACCAGCGCTGCGCACTGAAGCGGGCGTGTCGCGCCGCAGCGGTCAAATGGGCGAACTGCCGGCTGCTCATGCGCACCAAGGTCGCGTGGTCGCCCGCCTCGAAGAACACCTCAGGCTGTTCCTCGATGCTCTCGTCGACGACCATGTCGAGGCCATAGCATTCGCCGACGGCGGGCACCGCGCCGCGCACGCAGTCTTCGAACAAATCCTCGATCTCGCGCTCGCTGGCGAGTTCGACGTCGTCGCCGAACTGGCGCCTGAGCTCAGCCAAGCGGATGTGATGCGAGGCGGGCAGCACCGCAAGCGCGTAGCCGACTTCGTCGCGGAGCAGCACCGCCTTGGCAAGCCGCTCGCCGGGGATGCGACAGGTTTCTGCTGTCTCGATTGAGGAGTTGGTCGGTGGGTGGGCGATGACGTCGTATTTGACGTTCTTCGCGTCGAGATAGCGCTCGAGGGTATGGGCGATGGTCATGTTCAATAGCCTCCTTCCGCGAAGTCGAAACTCGCAGTCCGTAGGCCGCAGCCCCCCGTCGCCAAATGGCGCGCGGCTGCTCGAACATGGCGGCGATGATACGCCCGCGAGGCCCCGGCGACAACCGCGGCCGCGCGAGTTCACAGTTCGGATGAACTGGAACGCGGCGTCGCTTCAATAGTTTGGCCTTCGAGAGGGGCGGCAACCCCAAGGAGTTTGGACCATGAAGTTTGCAACCATGTTGAGCGCGGCAACTCTGATCGGCGTGCTCGCGCTTGCACCTGCTCAGGCGCAAGCCCCCGGCGAGATGAGCCCTGGCGGACCGCCTGCGGCGGCTCCCCGCGGACCTAATGCCGCTGGACCGGGCGGCGCGCCCGATCTTGGGCCGTCAGGCCCCGGCGCCATGCAAGACGATGGCGGCGCACCGGGCCTCACCGGCCCACGCGGCGACCGTCCCGGGCTAGGCGCGGAAGCCGAGGGGCAAGCGAAGGGCGATGTCGATACCGGCGGCAAGGCTGGCACCAAGGCTGAAAGCAAAGGCGATCTGGAGACCGGCGGCAAGGCTGGGACCAAGGCAGAAGGCAAAGGCGATCTCGAAACCGGCGGCAAGGCCGGCACCAAGGCCGAAGGCGATATCGACGCCGAAGGCAAGGCCGGAGCGACCGCCGAGGGCCGCGATAGCCGCGACGGCAAGGCCGGCAAGAGCGTCAAGCTCGAGTCGCAGCAGGTCTCCAAGGTGCGGAGCTATTTCAGCGAGCACAAGCCGAGCGTGAAGGCGATCGATAAGACCGACGTCAAAGTCTCGATCGGCATCGCGCTGCCAAGCTCGATCGTACTCTATGATCTGCCGCCTGACGTGATCGTGGTCGGCGGCCCCTGCACTATCAGATATTTCGTCTGGGGCGACGACATCGTGCTCGTCGATTCCTGCACGCGAGAAGTGGTGGAGATCATCGCCGGTGTCGCGTAAACGCGTCACGGCAAAGACATGGAGAACGGCCGCTCCCGGGCGGCCGTTTTCTTTTGCATTACTGTTGCGGCTTCCCGTCAGTGCGGCGGCGGCGCGGATTGGCCCGTCTCGACGGCGCCGCGCCCGGCAAATCGCCGTCGGGCAGCGCGACGAAGATCAAGACGCCGAGCACGGTCATATAGAAGCGGAAGGCCGGCTGCTGGAAGTTCCAGGTTTGCGACTGCCACATGGCGAACCATTCGCCGGCCACGACCATGAAGCCGAAATACCAGACGAAAAAAGCGAGCGTGGCGCCGGCGATGAATAGGGTCTTGGCCTCGTTGAAGACGGGCCCGGGCGCGTTGCGCACCTGAAACAGGCGGATTGCACCGGCCAGGAAGAGAATGCCGGTGATGCCCTCGGCGGCGATGATCAACGCATAAACGATCTGCCAAAGCACCGAGTTGGTGATCGAGCGGTACATCAGCGCGTTGGCCGGAAAGGTCGTGTCCATGCTCAACACATGCTGCACGGCCAGATAATTGGTGCCGTAATCGGTGATGTTGTCGAAGGCGACGAGCAGGCAGAAGGCGGCGAGCGAAAGGCTCATGACGATCTTGGCGTAGCGGGCCATCAGCATGGCAAGCCCCCTTCCCTGCACCTGCCTCAGCGGGTGAGCTTGGCCAGCGCTCCCTGGCAGTCGGGCGAGAGCGATGCCTGATTGCTGAAGAGACAATGGAGCTGCCGGCCTTCGCCATAGCTCACGCCGGCGCAAAACGCGTCGAGATCCCTGCGGCAACTCTTGAAGATCATCAATTTCTTGCGCGGCGGGATGACGCCGATGATCACCGGCCCTGCCTCGGTCGCGGCGCCCTCGGCGCTCGGCTGCTCCGCCGCCGGCTGTTCCGTCTTTGCCTGAGCCGGCGGGGTGGATGGCGTGGCGGCGGATGGCGCGGGCGCGGCGGGCTTTGCCGGGACTTTCGCTGCAGCCTTGGGTGCAGGGGGGGCCTGTGCCGCAGGCTCGGTTGTCGCGGTCGTGCTTGACTCGGGCTTGGGCTCCTCGACCGAAGGCGGAGCTTTCGGCGAAGCGGGAGCAGCGGTCGTTGCCGCCGGTTCGGGCGACGGCTCAGCTAGCGGCGCGGGCCCGCTCTCCTGCTTTGCGGGCGCTGGCGCGCTCGGCGGGGCGGCAGTAGTGGTCGCAGCCTTCACCGCCTGCTGGCAGGCCGGCGAGAGCTTGGCGAGATTCTGCTTGAGGCATTGCGCCGCCTCGGAACCGCCGCGCGGCACGCTCCAGCAATAGGACATGTAATCGGAGCGGCAATTTGCTTTGATCGCGGCGACCTGCTCCGGGCTCGGCTCGGCGGCGACAGGCGCGTCAGCAAGCGCAATCAATAGGACGATGCAGGACATCGCGCGCGCCGCCATCGAAGCAAACTCCCTCATATGACCCCCTCACCCGTCACGCCTTCGCCCTTCGGGCCCACGGCGGGCGACCTAGCCCCACCGTAGAGAGGTTAGATCAGTTTTTGCTCTTGTCGACCATCTTGCGCTCGGCGATCCACGGCATCATGGCGCGCAAGCGCTTGCCGACTTCTTCCATCTGGTGGCTGTCGCATTTCGCCCGCATCGCCTTGAACGAGGTCTGGCCGACCCTGTTCTCGAGCATCCAGTCCTTGGTGAATTTGCCGGATTGGATGTCGGCGAGAATCCTTTTCATCGCCGCGCGGCTCGCTTTGCCCACAACGCGCGGGCCGGAGACATATTCGCCGTACTCCGCGGTGTTGGACACCGAGTAGTTCATATTGGCGATGCCGCCCTCATAGATGAGATCGACGATCAGCTTCACCTCGTGCACGCATTCGAAATAGGCCATCTCCGGCGAATAGCCCGCCTCGATCAGGGTTTCGTAACCGGCGCGCATCAATTCGACCAAGCCGCCGCACAGCACAGATTGCTCGCCGAACAGGTCGGTCTCGCATTCCTCGCGGAAGGTGGTCTCGATGATGCCGGCGCGGCCACCACCGATGGCAGCGGCATAGGACAGCGTAAGGTCATGCGCGTTGCCGGTCGCGTCCTGGGCGATGGCCATGAGGCAAGGGACGCCTGCGCCGCGGCTATACTCGGCGCGCACGGTGTGGCCGGGACCCTTGGGCGCCACCATGCAGACATCCATGTCGGGGCGCGGCTCGATCAGATTGAAATGAATATTGAGGCCATGGGCGAAGAACAGCGCCGCGCCTTGCTTCATATTCGGCTTGAGGTCGCGCTCCCAGATGCCGGCCTGCAGCTCGTCGGGAGTGAGCATCATCACCACATCGGCCCATTTGGCGGCCTCCGGCACGTCCATCACCTTGAGCCCGGCCTTCTCGGCCTTGGCGACGGATTTCGAGCCGGGGCGCAGACCCACGGCCACGTCCTTGACGCCAGATTCCTTCAGGTTCAGCGCATGCGCATGCCCCTGGCTGCCATAGCCGATGATGGCGACCTTCTTGCCCTTGATCAGACTGAGATCGGCATCCCGATCGTAATAGACGCGCATAACCGCTCCCCTGCTCTGATAACTGCACTTCAGACTGCGTTCGGCGGCGTTTGTGACGCCCTGAACGGAAAAAGACAAGTGTCGGCGGCCTAGCCTACATCCGCTCGGGGCCGCGCGAGATGGCGGCAATACCGGTGCGGGCCACCTCGACCAAGCCGAGCGGCTGCATCAGGGCGATGAATTGCTCGATCTTCGACTGCCGGCCGGTGATCTCGAACACGAAGTGCTCGGTCGAGGCGTCAATGACTTGCGCGCGGAAGGCTTCGGCCAGGCGCAAGGCTTCCACCCGCTTCTCGCCGGTGCCCGCCACCTTGACCATGGCAAGCTCGCGCTCGATCGGATTGCCGACGACCGTAAGATCGGTGACCGAATGGACCGGGACCAAGCGCTCCAATTGGTGCTGGATCTGCTCGATCACCATGGGCGGTCCCGAAGTGACGATGGTGATGCGCGAGAGATGCGCCTCGTGCTCGGTTTCGGACACGGTGAGCGACTCGATATTGTAGCCGCGACCGGAGAACAGGCCGATGACCCTAGCCAGCACGCCCGGCTCGTTGTCGACGAGTACGGTCATGGTGTGAGTCTCGGGCCGCTCTTCTCTCTTCTCGAGCGGATAGGCGGAGCCGGGCTGCGCCATCAATGCCCTCCCCCGGATCCATTGCCCTTGCCGCCGGCGAGCTCGATCATACGCAGCGCCACCGCGATCATCAGGATCGAGGCCGGCAAGACGATCATCGACCATTCGAACGACTTGCCGGAATCCACGGTGCCGACGACGATGCGGGCGAAGATGACGATAAGCACGACGATCACCACTTCGGACAGGATGCCCTTGAGCTGGCTCACGCCCTCGATTTTCATCCAGTTGGGCAGCGTGCGCCCGAAGTCTTCGGGCAAAGTGAAGACGAAGCCGATGGCGATACCATAGGCGAAGATCACCAGCACGATGCCGAATAGGAAGGCGTCGACGGCCTCGAGCACCGGGACGGTGACCGAGCGTTCGGCAACCTCGAGGCCGGGGGTGAGAATCGTGTGCCAAGCCTCGTAGAGATAAAGGCCGCCCTGCCAGAACATCAGCAGCGCGCCGACCATGGCTCCGACCGAGCCGATCAGCATGACGGCCCTGAGCCCAAGCAAAAAACTCACAATCGAGCGCGAACCGGATGTCATCAGTGGTGCTTTCGTCGGGTGTCTTGTGCAGGGAATCGGCGGAAAGGACAAGCGCAGCGACGCGCTACACCATCACCTTGCCTTCCTCGGTGATGGCGTTCTCGATGTCCTGTTCGGTGAGGTCGTCGCCCATCAGCATGTGATTGTGCGCCTCGCCGGACGGGATCATCGGGAAGCAATTGGCGTGCTTGTCGACCCGGCAATCGAAGATGACCGGCTTCTTCACCGCGATCATCTCGCGGATGGCGTCGTCGAGCTCGGACGGCTTCTCCGCCCGGATGCCAACCGCCTGATAGGCCTCGGCGAGCTTGACGAAATCCGGTAGCGCCGCTGTGTAGGAATGCGAGTAGCGCCCGCCATGCAAAAGTTCCTGCCACTGGCGGACCATGCCCATATATTCGTTGTTCAGAATGAAGACCTTGATCGGTAGGTCGTATTGCGCCGCCGTCGACATCTCCTGCATGGTCATCAGCACCGACGCTTCGCCGGCAATGTCGATAACGAGGCTATCCGGGTGCGCGACCTGCACGCCGACGGCAGACGGCAGACCGTAGCCCATGGTGCCGAGCCCGCCTGATGTCATCCAGCGGTTCGGCTCCTCGAATTTGAAGAATTGCGCCGCCCACATCTGGTGCTGGCCGACCTCGGTGGTGATGTAGACGTCGTGGCCGCGGGTCAGCGCATAAAGCCGCTCGATGGCATATTGCGGCATGATCACGTCGTCGCGCTTGCGGTAATGCAGGCAGTTGCGCGCCCGCCATTTCTCGATCTGCGTCCACCAGGCCGCGAGCGTCTTCTTGTCGACTTTCGGCTTCTTCGCCTTCCACGCCTCGATCATCTGCTCGAGCACGCGGGCGCAATCGCCGACGATGGGTACGTCGACGCGGATATTCTTGTTGATAGAGGAGCGGTCGATGTCGACATGGATCTTCTTCGAGCCCGGCGAGAAGGCATCGGTGCGGCCGGTGATGCGGTCGTCGAAGCGAGCGCCGATGCAGATCATCACGTCGCAATCGTGCATGGCGTTGTTGGCTTCGTAGGTGCCGTGCATGCCGAGCATGCCGAGCCATTGCGGGTCGGAGGCGGGATAGGCGCCGAGCCCCATCAAGGTCGAGGTGATGGGAAAGCCGGTCATGCGCACCAGCTCGCGCAGGCGTTCGCTGGCGGCGGGACCAGAATTGATGACGCCGCCGCCGGTATAGAAGATCGGCCGCTTGGCGTTGGCCATCAGCTCGACGGCGCGCTCGACAGCCGCCTGATCGCCGACGGTCTTGGGGTTGTAGCTCTTGTGCTGCGAATTTGTGAGGCCGGTATACTCGCCCTTCTGGAATTGCAGGTCCTTGGGGATGTCGACCACGACCGGACCCGGTCGGCCCGTGCGCGCAACATAGAACGCCTCGTGCAGCACGCGCGAGAGCTGGTTCACGTCCTTGAGCAGATAATTGTGCTTGGTGCAGGGGCGGGTGATGCCGACCGTGTCGCATTCCTGGAAGGCGTCGTTGCCGATGAGGTGGGTCGGCACCTGCCCGGTGATGCAGACAACCGGGACGGAATCCATCAGCGCGTCGGTCAGGCCCGTGACGGCGTTGGTAGCGCCGGGGCCCGAAGTCACAAGCAGGACGCCGACCTTGCCGGTTGAGCGCGCGTAGCCTTCAGCGGCATGAGCCGCGCCCTGCTCGTGGCGCACCAGAATGTGCTTGATGCGGTCCTGCTGGAACAGCTCGTCATAGATCGGAAGGACCGCGCCGCCCGGATAGCCGAAAATATGCTCCACGCCCTGATCGGCGAGAGCCTGAAGCACCATCTGGGCGCCCGTCATGGTCCGGGACATCGCATCCTCACTCGCAAAAACCGGCCTCGCACCTCCATCGTCCGCGGCCGGCCAAAGCTCGAGGAATGGCGGAAAAGCCTTAACAGGCCGCGCACCCTAAGGCCTCGCCCAAAGAGGGTCAACGACAAAGGCGAATGAATGATAAGATTTCTGCTCGGATAATTTCCGAAAATTGCTCGGACGGCCATCGTCTTAGTGAGTTTATTGCGTCATTGCAGGAGTGCCTTGAAGGCGCTGATTCATCTCGCAGGTGCAACATGATCCTGGACATTGACAGGCGATAAGCCTATGACGCTGCCCCACCAGGGACCGCGGCGCCACACAAAGCGCGTAACGCGACAACTTCAAAAACGCATTTCATTCCCCAAAAAATGCAGCAGGCCGTCGCCACAGGAAGTGTTGCCGCCAATGGTGCTGAGGAAACGGCGCGCGCGCAGCGCCGCTTCTGGGGGCTGACCTTAGGCTCGATCGGCGTCGTCTATGGCGATATCGGCACCAGCCCGCTCTATGCGGTGCGCGAATCGGTCCTCGCCGCAGTCGGACCGCACGCGCCTGCGAGCGAGGAGGTCATCCTCGGCATCCTTTCGCTGATCGTGTGGGCGCTTATTCTCATCGTCAGCATCAAATACGTGACCATCCTGCTCCGGGCCAACAATAACGGCGAAGGCGGCACGCTTGCTTTGATGGCGCTGGCGCAACGCGCGCTGAAGGGTCGCGCGCTCATCGTGGTCGCGCTTGGCATGATCAGCGCCGCGCTTTTTTATGGCGACGCCATGATCACGCCGGCGCTGTCGGTTCTGTCGGCCGTCGAGGGTTTGGAGGTCATGACGCCGGCGCTCTCAGCCTATGTCGTGCCGCTGGCAGTCCTGATCCTCTTCGCTCTATTCGCGGTGCAGTCGCGCGGCACGGCGCGGGTCGCCTCATTCTTTGGGCCGATAACCCTGGTCTGGTTTGTCGCCATCGCCACCGCAGGCGCTTGGCACGTGGCGCAGAATCCAACCGTACTCGGCGCCTTCAACCCCGTGCATGGCGTGAGCTTTCTCTTCAACCACGGCGTGATCGGACTGCTTACGCTCGGTGCAGTATTTCTCGTCGTTACCGGATCGGAGGCGCTCTATGCCGATCTCGGCCATTTCGGCCCGGGGCCAATCCGCATGGCATGGTTTTTCGTCGCGCTGCCGGCGCTGACCACCAACTATCTTGGCCAAGGCGCGCTACTGCTGGCCCAGCCCGACGCAATCGAGAATCCCTTTTTCCTGCTTTATCCGGAATGGGCGCTGCTTCCCATGGTCGGGCTCGCCACAGCCGCCACCGTCATCGCCAGCCAGGCCGTAATCAGCGGCGCTTATTCGCTGACGCGCCAGGCGATTCAACTCGGTCTTCTGCCCCGGCTGGAAATTCGTCACACGTCGGAATCGCAGTTCGGCCAGATCTATATGCCCCGGGTCAACACTCTGCTTTTGCTCGGCGTATTGTTGCTGGTGGTGCTGTTCAGGTCCTCGGGAGCGCTGGCTTCGGCCTATGGCATTGCCGTGACTGGCACCATGGTCGTGACCGCGATCCTGGCGCTGATCGTGATCTGGCGATTCTGGAACTGGCCGCTGTGGGCAGCCGCGGCTTTGATGGTGCCTTTCCTCTTCATCGACCTCACCTTCCTCGGCGCCAATCTTCTCAAGGTATTCCAGGGCGGCTGGGTACCTCTACTGATCGGCGCCATAGTCATGAGCATCATGATCACTTGGCGGAGGGGCGCACGGATTCTGGCCGAAAAGACCCGGCGCCTGGAAACGCCGATCGACAGCCTGATCGAGAGCCTCGAGACCAAGAAAGACTTGTGCCGTGTTCCGGGCACGGCGGTTTTCTTGACTGCCGATCCGGAAAGCGCCCCGACGGCACTTCTCCATAGTCTCAAGCACTACAAGGTGTTGCATCAGCACAACCTTGTGCTCACGATGACCACCGAAACGACGCCGCGAGTTCCGCCTGCCGAACGCGTAAGCATCGAGCCGCTCGGAGGCTCGTTTCAACGAGTGATATTGCGTTTTGGCTTCATGGACACGCCGAACGTACCAAAGGCACTTGGGCTTGCCCGCAAAGAGGGGTTAAGCTTCGACATCATGTCGACCTCCTTCTTCTTATCGCGCCGCTCGGTGCGGCCAGATCCCCGCTCCGGCATGCCGGCTTGGCAGGATCGCTTGTTCATTCTTCTGGCACGGAACGCCGACGACGCGTCGAGCTATTTCCAGCTGCCCACCGACCGGGTGGTCGAGATCGGAACCCAGGTGGCGGTCTAGGGAAGAATGACCCCACATACTTCCGACGTCCCGGCTCTCAGTGCCCCCAATGGTGACGCGGCCGAAGCCAAGAAGCGCTTCTGGGCACTCACCTTCGGCTCGATCGGCGTCGTCTACGGCGATATCGGCACGAGCCCGCTTTACGCGCTGCGCGAGGCCGTGCTCGCAGCGTCCGAGCACGGACCCGTCACACCAGAAGCCGTGCTCGGCATGCTGTCCCTGATCTTCTGGTCGCTGATCGTCGTCGTCACCTTGAAATACGTGCTGATCCTGCTGCGCGCCGACAATAATGGCGAAGGCGGCACTTTGGCGCTGACGGCGCTCGCCTTCCGCGCGCTCGGCAAGCGCACGCCGCTCGTGGTCGGGCTCGGCATCGTCGGCGCTTCGATGTTCTACGGCTCGACCTTGATCACGCCGGCCCTGTCGGTGCTGTCGGCGGTCGAAGGTCTTACCGTCGCGACGGCGGCATTTGCGCCTTACGTGCTGCCGCTTACCGTTATTATCCTGATCACGCTATTTTCGGTGCAATCACGCGGGACGGCCAGCGTCTCGGTCTGGTTCGCGCCGATTACCACGCTTTGGTTCATCGTCATCGCCTTTGCGGGCATCATCGAAATTGCCGCCAATCCGAGCGTGCTAAGGGCGGTGAGCCCGGTCTACGGCATCCACTTCCTGCTCACCCATGGCTGGATCGGACTGGTTACGCTCGGCGCGGTGTTCCTGGTCGTCACCGGCTCGGAGGCGCTCTACAACGATCTCGGCCATTTCGGCCGACGGCCGATTCAGGCGGCGTGGCTGTTCTTCGTGCTGCCGGCGCTGCTGCTCAACTATTTCGGGCAAGGCGCGCTGGTGCTGGCGCGGCCGGAAACGATCGAGAATCCGTTTTACCTGCTTTATCCCGAGTGGGCGCTCTACCCTACGGTGGCGCTCGCAACTGCGGCCACGGTGATCGCAAGCCAAGCGGTGATCACCGGCGCCTATTCCATTACCCGCCAGGCGATGCAGCTCGGCTTCCTGCCGCGCATGGAGGTGCGGCACACCTCGGAGGCACTGGCCGGGCAAATCTACATGCCGCGTGTGAATTGGCTCTTGCTCACCGGCGTCCTCCTGCTTGTCTTCATGTTCCGTTCGTCGAGCGAGCTTGCGGCGGCCTATGTGCTGGCCGTGGCGACGACGGTGTGGACCGCTGGCGTGCTTGGCTTCATCGTGATCTGGAAGCTTTGGGGATGGCGGCTTTGGACGGCGCTGGCGCTGATGCTGCCACTGATCTTCATCGATACGACCTTCGTCCTGGCCAGCACCTTGAAGTTGTTCCAGGGCGCGTGGCTGCCGGTACTGGTCGGCGCCGCGCTGATCTTGATCATGATCACCTGGCGCAAGGGCACGCGGCTGCTGGCGCAGAAGACGCGGCGTGTGGAGGTTCCGTTCCAGCCGCTGATCGACAGTCTCGAGAAGAAGCCGCCGCATATCGTGCCCGGCACCGCCGTGTTCCTCACCAGCGACCCCGAATTCGCTCCGACCGCGCTGCTGCACAATCTCAAGCACAACAAGGTGCTGCACGAGCACAATGTCATCCTCACCATCGTCAACGAGGACATTCCCCGCGTGCCGATTGACGAACGGGTGGAGTTCACCTCGGTCAGCAGGAAATTCATGCAGCTTGTGCTGCATTTCGGCTTCATGGAACGGCCGAACGTGCCAAAGGCGCTGGGCGTAGCGCGCAAGCACGGTTGGACCTTCGACATTATGTCGACGTCGTTCTTCCTGTCGCGGCGCTCGGTGCGGCCAGACCCGCGCTCCGGCATGCCGCGCTGGCAAGACCAGCTGTATATTTTCCTGGCGCATAACGCCGACGACGCCTCGAGCTACTTCCAGCTGCCCACCGACCGCGTGGTGGAGATCGGCACGCAGGTTACGGTGTAGCTTCGACGGCGGCGCGGGCGTCCGGGAACCAAGTCCAGTCCTGCATGAAACGCCTGAGCCAGGTCATTTGCCGCTTGGCATAGCGGCGCGTCTCGGTCTTGGCCTTGGCGATCGCCTCTTCCAAGCTGCACGTGCCTCCAAGATACGCCGCAAGCTCGCGCACGCCATGCGCCCGCATCGCCGGAAGGCCGGGATCGAGGCCGAGCGCGAGCAGCGCCCTCACCTCCTCCAGAGCGCCGGCGGCGATCATCGCGTCGAAACGCGCATCGATCGCCGCATAGAGCGCCTCCCGTTCCGGCGCGATGACGAGCTTGGCTACCGCCTCCGCGGGGAGCAGGGGAGAGGCATGGCCGCCCTGCCATTCGCCAAGCGAGATACCGGTGGCGTCGATCACTTCAAGCGCGCGCACCAGCCGCTGTGGATCGCTGGGCTTGAGACGCGATGCCATGGCCGGGTCGCGCGCCGCAAGCTCACGGTAAAGCCCCTCGGTTCCAAGAGCTTCGGCGCGCTTGCGCCAGGCCGCGCGGATTTCAGGGGGAATGTCCGGCACGGGCGCCAAGCCTTCGAGCAGCGCCTTGAAATAGAGCCCGGTGCCGCCGACCAGGATCGACAGCCTTCCCTCGAGCTTCGCCGCCTCGATCGCGCGCGCGGCATCATCGAGCCAGCGCCCCACGGAATAGGCCTCGCCGGCGGGGACCGTGCCGTAGAGTCGGTGCGGCGCCCTCGCCTCGTCGCCAATCTTTGGCCGCGCTGTGAGGATGGAAAGCTCGCGATAGACCTGCATCGAGTCGGCATTGATGACGGTGCCGCCGAGGCGCTCGGCAAGTGCGAGCGCGGCGGCAGATTTGCCGCTCGCTGTCGGTCCGGCAATGAGGATGGCGCTTTGCACGCTGAGCCGCGAATCCCTAGCTCGTCGGCACGGCAACGAATCTCAATTCGCCCTTGGCGTCGGACAACAGCAGCAACACCTGGCGCCGGCCGGATTTCTTGACCGCCTGCAGGCGCGCCATCACGTCTTGCGGCTGCTTCACCTTCTCTTGGGTGACCTCGACGATCACGTCGCCGGCTTTCACGTTCTTCTGCGCCGCCGGGCTGTCCGGTTTCACTTCGGTGATGATCACGCCCTCGATCGAGGCGCCGATTCTATAGCGCTCGCGCAACTCGTCGGTGAGCGGGGCGATGGAGAGTCCAAGCAGGTCCTCGCGCTCCGTCTCGGGCTGAGGCGCTGGTTCCTCCTCGCTCTTCACCGCATCCTCGACGTTTTCCTCTTCGGGAAGGCGCCCTACGGTGATGGTGAAAGCCATCGGTTTGCCCTTGCGCAGAAGTTCGATCGAGACCGCCTTGCCGATCGGCGTGGCGGCGACGGCGCGCGGCAGGCCACGCATATTCTCGATCGCTTGGCCGTCGAATTTGAGGATCACGTCACTCGGCTCGATACCGGCAGCGGCGGCGGGGCTCCCGGGCGAGACCTTGGCGACAAGCGCACCTTTCGGCTCTGGCAGGCCGAGGCTCCCGGCGACCTCTTCGGTGACATTCTGCACGTGCACGCCGAGCCAGCCGCGGCGCGTCTCACCATATTGCTTGAGCTGATCGAGAACCTGCACCGCGCTGTTGGCCGGCACGGCAAACCCGATACCGATCGAGCCGCCGGTCGGCGAGATGATAGCCGTGTTCACGCCAATCACCTGGCCCTCCATGTTGAACAACGGGCCGCCGGAATTGCCGCGGTTGATGGCGGCATCGGTCTGGAGGAAGTCGTCATAGGGGCCGGCATTGATGTCGCGCTTGGTGGCGGAAATGATGCCCACCGTAACGCTGCCGCCGAGCCCGAACGGGTTGCCGATCGCCATCACCCAGTCGCCAACCCGCATCTTGGCCGAATCGCCGAAGGACACGGCCTTGAGCGGCTTCTTCGGTTCGACCTTGAGCAGGGCGAGGTCGGTCTTCGGGTCGTGGCCGAGGATCTTGACGACCTTCAGCTTGGTGCCGTCGGTGAAATTGATGATGATCTCGTCGGCGCCCTCGATGACGTGATTGTTGGTGACCACGAGCCCGGAGGGATCGATGACGAAGCCCGAGCCGAGTGAGCTCACCTTGCGTGCCACGCCATCCTTTTCGTCTTCGTCGAAGAAATCGTCGAAGAACTCCTCGAATGGGGAACCTTTGGGCCCGGGCCCGTTCGGCGTGGTGGCGTCGGGCGTGCCCTTGAGCGTCTGCGTGGTGGAGATGTTGACCACGGAATCCTGAAGGCCTTCGGCGATATCGGCGACCGATTCTGGCCCACGCGCCACGCCCGGCGTCACAGTAAGCAGAATGAAGCCCATGATGCAGCCGAAGGCCGCCGCGGCCGAGCTTCGGCCCGCACGCGCGAGCGCAAACCAAAGCAATCCGCTGCTCGTGCCGCGCTCAGCCATCAACCGCATTGCCTATCTCGTCCGAGGTCGTAAGGGAATCTCGCGCCATCTTAGCGGAATTCGGCGGCGGAAAGCAGACCCGTGGCGCTTTGACCTTGCGCATCTAGCCGCGCACGATCCAGATCAAGAGGACGCCCGATGCGGCCGCCGCGGCGCCCGCCATCCGCAAGGTGGACTCGGGCATTTCGGCCGTCGCCTCGAGGAATTTGCGTCCCAGGCCCGGGGCCAGGGCCCACAACGCCCCTTCGATGACGAGGACCAGACCGAGCGCCACGACGAGTGTGCTCATCGCGCCGCCAACTCACGCTGCAAAGCCCGAGCGCATTTAGGGTGCCTGTGCGCCGTCCGTTTCGCCGGCCGAGGCGTTGCGCCCTGGCGGCGCACTTGCGCCGCCGGTCGCCGCCCCCTGCTCCAGCATTTCGCTGTCGCTCTCGCCGGTCGGAGCTTCCGGAACTGGGGAGTGGGCGGGAGGCTGGCTCGTGGCATCGCCGGGCTGCGCCGGGGCACCGCCCTGCCCGCCCAAGGCGTTGTTGAAATATTGGAAGAACTGCGAATCCGGGCTCAGCAGGAGGCGCGTGTCCTCGGCCTTCAGCGCCCCCTCATAGGCCTGCATCGAGCGGTAGAAGGCGAAGAAATCCGGATCCTGGGTGAAAGCTTCGGCGAAGATGCGGTTCTTCTCCGCATCGCCCGTACCGCGAATCCGCTCCGATTCCCCGGTCGCCTCGGCCTTGAGCACAGTGACCTGACGGTCGGCATTGGCTCTGATGCGGCGCGAAGCCTCCTCGCCTTGCGCGCGGATCTCGGCCGCCTGACGCTGCCGCTCGGTCTGCATGCGGCGATAGATTGCCTGGCTGTTGGCTTCGGGCAGGTCGGCGCGCTTGATGCGCACGTCGACCACGGTGATGCCGAGCTGCTTGGCCTCGCCGTTCACCTGCTGGGTGATGTCCTGCATCAGCGCGTGGCGCTTGTCGCGCACCACCGCCTCGAAGCTCGA
>JBQGDO010000013.1:0-14129 GCA_052039105.1 Methyloceanibacter sp. | reverse complement strand
CGATCTCGTCGCGCTGCATTACCGTCGCAACGATGCGAATTTCATGCGCGGCTCCTTCCGCGTGCGCGGCGACACGATCGAGCTATGGCCGGCCCACTTGGAGGACCGCGCCTGGCGCATCTCACTGTTCGGCGACACCGTGGAGAGTCTCACCGAGTTCGATCCCCTGACCGGCGCCAAGACCGACGAGTTCAGCATGGTCAAGGTCTATGCCAATTCGCATTACGTCACGCCGAAGCCGACCTTGAAGCAGGCGATTCGCGGCATCAAAGAGGAGCTGAAGCAGCGGCTTGACGAGTTGCATGGCGCGGGGCGACTGCTCGAAGCGCAGCGGCTCGAGCAGCGCACCTTGTTCGACCTGGAGATGATCGAGGCGACCGGCTCTTGCGCCGGCATCGAGAATTATTCGCGCTATCTGACCGGCCGGAAGGCCGGGGAGCCGCCGCCCACCCTGTTCGAATATCTGCCGGACAATGCGCTGGTGTTCGTCGACGAGAGCCACGTCACCGTGCCGCAGATCGGCGGCATGTTCCGCGGCGACTACCGGCGCAAATCGACCTTGGCCGAGTATGGCTTCCGCCTGCCCTCTTGCATGGACAACCGGCCTTTGCGCTTTGAGGAATGGGACGCGATGCGGCCGCAAACCATTTATGTGTCGGCGACGCCCGGCGGCTGGGAGCTGGAGCAGACCGGCGGCGTGTTCGCCGAGCAGGTGATCCGACCGACCGGCCTGGTCGATCCGCCGGTCTTGGTGCGCCCGGCCTCGACACAAGTGGACGATTTGATCGACGAGGCGCGCAAGGTCGTCACACAAGGCTATCGCGTGCTGGTCACCACCTTGACCAAGCGCATGGCCGAAGATCTCACCGAGTACATGCACGAGCAAGGCATCAGGGTGCGCTACATGCATTCCGACGTGGAGACCTTGGAGCGCATCGAGATCATCCGCGATCTCAGGCTCGGCGCGTTCGACGTGCTGATCGGTATCAACTTGCTGCGCGAGGGCCTCGACATTCCGGAATGCGCGCTGGTGGCGATCCTTGACGCCGACAAAGAAGGCTTTTTGCGCAGCGAGACATCGCTCATCCAGACCATCGGCCGCGCGGCGCGCAATGTCGATGGGCGCGTCATTCTCTATGCCGACGGCATGACCGGCTCGATGGAGCGCGCCATCGCCGAAACCAATCGACGGCGTGAGAAGCAGGTGGCCTGGAACGAGGCCATGGGCATCACGCCGGAAAGCGTGAAGAAGAATATCGGCGACATTCTCGCGAGCGTGTACGAGCGCGACCACGTGCTGGTCGATGCCGGGGTCGGCTTCGGCGAGGAAGAGCAGGCGCTAATTGGGCACAATCTGGAGAGCGTCATCGCCGACATGGAGAAGCGCATGCGCGCCGCCGCCGCCGACCTCGAATTCGAGGAGGCTGCAAGGCTCCGCGACGAGATCAAGCGCCTGCGCCAGATGGAGCTCGCCATCGCCAACGATCCGCTGGCGCGGCAATCGGAACTCGAGCGCTCGGCGGCCGAGACCGAGGTGGCGCTCAACCGCCCGCACAAGCCGGGCCTCGACGAGATGGGACCGCATAACCGCGAAATCCCCCTCGCCGCGCTGAATAAATCGCGCCCGCGCTCGAAAGCCGGCAAACCCGGCACGCGCGCCTATAAGGGCAAGAGCCGATAGACTGTCAGACGCGGCCCATTGCCGCGCTTCCCATTGTCCCCTCGACCGCCGGAACCCCTTGGCGTTGAAACTGTTCTGCTGCGGCCAAAATCAAGAATAAGGGGTTTACATGTCACTTTCAGCCGAGACGATACTGACCGACATTTACGATGCGTGGCGGGCGCACAATCTGGATTTGCTCGCGACGTATCTGCCCGACGATTTTTCTCACTTCATCAACGTTCCGACCGAAATGCACCCGCTGGGCGAGGCCCGCCACGGCAAGGACGCGGTGATCGAGCGGCTCGGCCTGATCTTTCAGCAGTTCGACATACAGCAACTCGAGATCGGTCACATTGCGGTCAGTGCCGACAGCGCCAGCGTCGAGGTGCGCACGCGATGCCGGCATCGCCCGAGCGGCACGGTGCTCGACGTAACCAAATCCAATCTTTGGACCTTGGAGGACGGCTGGCCGGTGAAGCTGTTCGAGCATTACGACCTCGACCGCTTCCAGACCTTCATGCAAGAGGTTGAAACCAAGATGACACCGAGCGTGTAGGACCGGGACTAACCGGCCTGGCGCGCCCGCGCCGCCTCCTGGATGAAGGCCGGCCAGAACTTGCGCAGCTCCAAAGGAAATATGCTGGCAAGCTTCACTGCTGTGGCGCGATCGATATGTTTCGACAGCACGTCCAGCACAGCAACCGTGCCCTGCTCGATCTCGGCCGGCTCGGCGCGCGGAAGCTCGCGGGCGATATGTGCCAGGAAATCCGCCTGGTGGCGCTCCTTGCTGGGCTTGCCGGTCGGATCCCAACTCTCATAGAAGAGTCCGCGCAACAGCATCGGTAACTGGGCGGCGAGATGCGCGGCGCTCTCCGGGCCGATGCGGTCGCGCAAGGCATGCAGCACGGCGCGCAAGGTCGAATAAGCGTGATGCCGGTCCTGTGTGTTGAGCCGCTCCATCACATCCTTGAGCCAGAGATTGGACTCCTGGACCGTCTTGTCGAATGTATCGAGGCCTGTGCTCATGGCATCGCTCCTTGTATCGGTTTAACGCTAGAAGCCCGCGCAAGCTCCGCCTTGACATGCGTCAACGGCGCCTCGCGCGCGCCGCCGGCTTGGCTTCCCGCAGGGGCTTCGGCAGCTCGCGGGTCACGTCGGTGGCCTTCTTGTCGGTGCGGAGGCCGAGATAGACCGGATGGCGCATTTCGCCGGCGGCCGTCCATTCGGTGAATTTGACCTCGGCGACGAGCTTTGGCTTCACCCATGTCGTGTTCGCCTCGTCGGGCACCTTTTTGGCGATCGGCTTCGCCTTGGTGATCAGCGGAAGCATCTTCTCATGCAAGGCGCGCAGGGTCTCGGCATCGAAGCCCGTTCCGGCCCTTCCGACATATTCCCAGCCTCTGCCTTCGCGCACGGCAAGCACCAGCGCACCGAAATATTTGCGCGAGCGGCGCGGCGCGGTGAAGCCGACGATCACCACCTCTTGCTCTTGGCTCGCCTTGACCTTGAGCCATTCGCGCGTGCGCGTGCCGGAGTGGTAGCGCCCGCTGGCGAGCTTGGCCATGACGCCTTCTTCATGCGCGCGCTTGGCGCGGTTGAAGGCCTTGATTCCCTCTCCGGTCACATGCGCGCTGTAGAGCAGCAGCTTGCTCTTCGGCAGGATTTTCTCGAGTTCCGCCTTCCGTTCCAGCAAGGTTCTGCCGCGCAGATCCTCGCCGTCGAGATAGAGCAGGTCGAACACGCAATAGAGAAGCGGCACGTGGTTCCGGCCGGCATTCTGCAAGAGCTGGAAGCGCGAGCGGCCATGCTCGTCGAGCGCGACCAGCTCGCCGTCGAGCACTGCCTCATGCTTGATCTTGGCGAGCGCCGCGCAGATCGTCGGATATTTCTTCGAGATGTCGTTGCCGTTGCGTGAATAGAGTGCGGCGTGGCCCGGGCTCGCCACGGCGACAACGCGGAAGCCGTCCCATTTCGTCTCGAACACCCACGCCGGGTCGTCGAACGGTTTGTCCGTCAAGGTGGCCAGCATTGGGCGAAGGCTGTAGCGCATCTTGCACCAACCGCACGGAAACTGCGTCTGGAGACCTGTGGATCACGCTAACACGTCGCGGCCAAACCAGCAGCGGCCCGAAAAAGGACCTGGAAACAAACTGTCAGTATACGAATAACTGCCGCCAAATGTCGCGACTCATGTTAGGAGTTGAGGCCTTCGGTCAAAATGCGGGGGCAACCAATGACAAAGACCGAAACAATCCTCAACGACATTTACGACGCTTGGCGGGCGATGGATCCCGAATGGCTCGGGACCTACCTCCCCGACGATTTCTGGCACATGGTCTACGTCCCCAAACAAGTCCACCCGCTTGGCGGCTTGTGTGTTGGCAAAACCGCAGCGCTGCAGAGATTTGCCATCGTCGCGCGGGAATATGATCTGCTGCGCTACGACACCGGCGACCTCCTGATCCATGGGGATAGGGCCGGCGTGGAAATCACCGCACATTACCGCCACAGGCCTTCGGGCCTGCAGATCGAGACCACGATCGTCAATTTCTGGACGTTCGAGGACGGCTGGCCGGTCAAGCTCGCCGAGTATCACGACGTCGAGCGCGTGCAGGCCTTCACCGCCCAATTGGCGGCGGTGAACGGCTTGACTGGTGCCTGAGGCAACCTGGACGACGCAGTGGCCTCAACCTTGGGCCAGGCTTAGCGCTTCATCATGGCATTGCGCAGCGCGCCGATGATGGCCATGACGATGGCGCCGCCCACGCCGCCACCGACGATGTCTTTGACCAGAGCGCCGACATCCATGCCAGCCACATCGCCGGCACCGGAGCCCAGCATCGAGTTGAGGATTTGCCCGACCACGCCGCCGCCGATCGCGCCGGTGACGGCGTCGCCGGGTTTGCCGAGACTGAGATCCTTGAGAACCGACCCGGCCGCGGTGCCACCGAGCGCCCCGGCGATGAGTTGGACGATCAAGTCCGTCATCCAGCTTTCCATTGCTTTCCCCCTTGGAGCGCGAGCCCTGATGCCGCTACCTCCCGCCCGCGCCGGATCATCTTAGCACGGAAGACCGCGACCCGCCTCCGGCAAGACGGCGGAAAAGTGCGTTTCAATGTGAGGTGAGGCCTTCCCCGTTACCCGTTGCCGAATCTCGCTGAAATAAAAAGGGCGCCCGCTTGAACAAACGGACGCCCGCGCTTTTGGCAGGGAGGCGGTATTAAGCCTGGCACGCGGCCGTGCGATGCATGGCGCGGCTCGCCGCACGGGCGGTCTTGTAAGCGCCCATCACCTTGTAATACGACGGGTTGGGAGCCGTGGTCATCATCACGCATTTGCCGGTCGAGAGATTGATCGCCATGTAATAGAGGTTCGGAATGCCCTCCTGCTTGGCGACGGCGGTGCCGGCGGTGGCCACGAACAAAACGGCGGCTGCGATCAAAAGCTTCTGCATTAGAGATCTCCTTCGCGATCCTTCGATGGGGACGTCGCCACGCGGCGACAGGCTGGAGGATCGGCTGAAGGCACGCTGAGCGGAAATGCCGGTTGGCTTCTGACTCGATAGCGCGGCGCTATGCGGGAGCCGGAGACACCGGGCGCCGTGACGCAGAAAAAAATGCGGGCGCCTGATCGAGAGCGCCCGCAATTGGGTGAGGAGGGTCACAGAACTGCGACCCGGTTCAAGCCTTAACGGCCGAACGCGTGAACGGTGTCAACGTTGAACTCGAGAGCCGTGGCGGGCGCGGCGGAGGCGACCAACAGGCCGAGGATGATCAGAAGCTGCTTCATTTCAGGTCTCCTTCAAATTGGCCTTGGGGGTTCGGGAGTTCCGGGCGGGCGGCCAGATGTCCGTTCGGAACGACGGGAAGGTAGGGTCGGATAGGCGTGTTTCGCCAATACCTTGTCGCTATCGAATGAGTGCGCTAGGCGCCTCGAATAGCATTCGGCTATCGACTCAGAAGCCAACCGGCATTTCCGTTAAGCGCTGTTTCGGCCGATGCTCCGGCTTATCGAAGCGGCCGTTCCTCTCGGCCGACGCCTCTAGCCAAGGGAGTCAACGGAGATGTTCCAATCCAATTCAAGAAGCCGGCTCGGCCGCGCCGCCCTGTTTGCCTGCGCTGTGCTCGGCGCGAGCCTGATGGCCGCCAGCGCCTTCGCCGGCGAGTGCCCCGCCGATCAGAAAAAGCCCGACGCAACCAAGCCTGTCGACCTCAAGCCTTCCGGTGTCACCGACACCGTCATCGCCATGATCGACGTTGACCAGCAGCAGGGCATCAAGGACCGCAAGTTCCGCATGCGCAAGCTCACCATCGAGCCGGGCGGCGTGGTGCCCTGGCACAGTCATAGCGAGCGGCCGGCAATCATCTACATCGTCGAGGGCCAAATCGAAGAATATGCCAGCAACTGCGCCGTGCCGATCGTGCACAAGGCCGGCGAGGTCGTCGCCGAGACGAAGGACGTTTCGCATTGGTGGAAGAACACCGGCGACCAGACCGTCGTGCTGCTTTCCGCAGACCTGCTGAAGGACCCGACCGATAAGAACATGTAATACCCCTTTCCTCCCCCCAGCCTCGGATGTGGCGCCCTCCCCCCGGGCGTCACATCCCCTCTTCTTGCAGCGAGGCGACGCGCCATGAACGACACTTCGCAAGCCGTGGACGTTCTTCCGGAGCAAGCGCACAGCCAATCTTCCGGCGCGCTGCTTCGCTTCATCGTCATCGCGCTGACGGCCTTTCTCACGGTCGTCGACCTGTTCGCCACCCAAGCCATCCTTCCCTCGCTGACTAAGCATTACGGCGTGTCGCCGGCGGCGATGGGATTTGCCGTCAACGCCAGCACCATGGGCATGGCCGTGGCCGGCCTCGCCGTCGGCTATTTCAGCAGCTCGATCGACCGGCGCATGGGAATTCTGATCAGTCTTGTGGTGCTCGCGGTCCCGACTGCGCTGCTCGCGCATGCGCCTGATCTCACCACCTTCACCCTCTTGCGCGTGGCCCAAGGGCTGTGCATGGCCGCGGCTTTCACGCTCACGCTCGCCTATCTCGGCGAGCATTACAGTGCCGCGGATTCGGCGAGCGCCTTTGCCGCCTATATCACCGGCAATGTCGCCAGCAACCTGATCGGGCGGTTGATCTCGGCCGGCGTGGCCGATCATTTCGGGCTCGCCACGAATTTCTATTTCTTCGCCGCGCTGAACTTGGCCGGAGCGGTGCTGGTTTATTTCACCGTGCAGCGGACGCCATGCATGACGTGCACCGGGCCGAGCGGACACTCGCATTTCTCGGCGTGGCTCATGCATCTGAAGAATCCGTCCTTGCGCGCGAGCTTCGCCATTGGCTTCTGCATCCTGTTCGCCTTCATCGGCACTTTCACCTTTGTCAATTTCGTGCTGGTGCAACCTCCGCTCGGCGTCGGCGCCATGACCTTGGGCTTCGTATATTTCGTGTTCCTTCCGGCCATGGCCCTCACGCCGCTGGCTGGGCGCTCCGTGAAGCGCTTCGGCACACGACCGGCCTTCTGGGGCGCGCTTCTGGTGGCTGCGCTTGGACTTCCGCTCTTGATCCTGCCGAGCCTGTCCGCCGTGCTGATCGGCATGGTCCTGGTCGGCGCCGGAACCTTCTTCGCGCAGGCCTGCGCCACGGGCTTTGTCGGACGCGCGGCGACATCGGATCGCGGCTCGGCGAGCGGGCTCTATCTCGCTTCGTATTTCTTCGGCGGACTCATCGGCAGCGCCGTTCTCGGGCTGATCTTCGACATGTTCGGCTGGACGGCTTGCGTCGGCGGCATCGCCCTATCGCTGCTGGCTGCGGCGCTGCTGGCGATCTTCCTCAAGACGCCGATGACGCCAGCAGCCCTGGCGCACTAGGCCGTGGCGCCTGTCTTGATCCAACGCAAGGATCGTCGCCGCCGATGCGGCTAGGTTCAGCCGGGGTGGAAGTCGAGAATGGGTCTCAATCCCCACCCCGGCGCCCTTAGCCTGATTTCGCGAACGCAGGCGGGGCGCCGCTATTCCCCTATCCCTGGGAACTTCGAGCCCTGCCTGCTGCGGGACCCTTTTTGTTTCGCGCGGGCCACTGCGCCCCCGTTTCGAAATGATGCGCGCATTAACGCTTTTCTAAGCCTAACGCGGTGAGATGGGCGTCAGTCTCGCGTACCCAATCGAGTGACAGTACCAGTAGAGGGATCGATCATGCGCATCTTTGTTGCCCTTGCCGTCGTTGCGGCGTCCGTCGCGCTCGCCGGCTGTTTCCATCATACCCAGCAGGTCTATACCGCCGAGCTGCCCGCTCCCGTGGAAGTCCCGCCCTATAAATAACCCGACCCGGCGCGGGGCCCGGCACATCGGCTCCGCACCGCGTTGGACGAAATCCTGTTTTGCGTAGGAAGAGCCCGGCCTCGCGCCGGGCTTTTCTTTTGCGCGCCGGTCAGAAGGCGCCGTGGGCGCAGCTCTGCACCCAGAACAGCAGCAAGATCACGGCACCCGCCGCGCCGAGGCCGACTAGCGCATTGACCCAACCTCGCTTCTTGAGCGCGCCGGGAAAATCGCCGTGGTGCAGCTCTTCCGGGATGCGCACCCAGAATATATCGAGCCAGATTACGGCGAGAAGGAAGGTGAACGCCAGCGCCAGGAGCTGAATTGCCGAACCGCTGGTGCAGGCGTCCATGTCCGGTTCCCTATTCGGCCGCCAGCTTGGTGACGCCGTCATCCGGCGCGGTCGTGGCCTCGCCCATCTGCATCTCCGCGGCAGGCTCGGCGCCGCGCCGCGGCTCGTGCAGGATCACGCCTTCGAGCGGATCCCAATCGCCGATCCAGGGCTGATGCTCGAGCGCGGCCATGGTGTCGAGGTAACCGGCCTCCCAGCGCGCGCGAATGCCGGCGGGGGAGAAGTCGATGTCCTTGATGTGGCTCTCATTGTCGAGGCGCGGCGCCAGAAGCCGCACGACGTGCATGCGGGTGCGGCAGGAATAGCCGGCAAGCTCCCGCACGTAGGGGGCCTGACGCTTGTCCTCGGGGATGAATTTGACGAGCTCGCCGATGACATGGCGGAGGCGGTGAGCTTCGCTCTGGCGCACGATGTGATTGGAGATGCGGCTCGAATATTGGATGTCCTTGTGGCGGTTGAGCACGTCCCAGATCGTTTCGGGCTCGGACCCGGTCGGGTTCCAGAGATGCACGGCGAAGATCAGCGAATTGCGGCGAGGATTGTCCTCGAAGATGCGCTCCGCGGGCGTGTTGGAGAGGATGCCGCCGTCCCAATAGAGTTCGCCGTCGATGCGCACGGCGGGAAAGGCCGGCGGCAGTGCGCCGGAGGCGAGAATATGGCTCGGCGTCAGCGCCATGTCGCGCGAATCGAAATAATGCATCATGGCGCTGCGCACATGCGCCGCGCCGACGGTGAGCCGCGGACGGCCTTGGTTGAGCAGATTGAAATCGACGATTTCGTCGAGCGTTTCGCGCAAGGGGTGGGTGGAATAGTAACCGGCATGGTCGGGGCCGAGATGCACATGCGCGCCGAGGAAGGCGCGGGTGTGCGGCTCGAAGAAGCCAGAGATGCCGTTGGTCAAGGTCATCCATGAGGCGAGCGCGTCGCCGACACCGCCCCAGGCGGGAAACGAGCCCCAGAAATTCGCGCGCTCGACGCGCTTCCAGAAATCCTGTAGCCGCGCCAGCCGGTCTTCGGACCGGTTGCCGGCGATGATGCTGGCATTGATGGCGCCGATCGAGGTGCCGACGATCCAGTCCGGCTCGATGCCGGCCTCATGCATCGCCTGATAGACGCCGCCTTGATACGCACCGAGCGCACCGCCGCCTTGCAGCACCATGACGACTTGGCCCTTGTCCTTGCGGATCTCGTTGACCGCTTCGAGCGGGGTCAGGGTTTTGGGCTTGAGCATGTTCACCTCCCGGCTGCTTGTCGGCGATCAATGCGCGGTCCAACCGCCGTCCACGGGAATGGCGGCGCCGGTGATCGAGGCCGCGGCGTCGGAGGCGAGAAACACGGCGATGCCGCCGAGCTCATCGGTGGTGGCGAAGCGCTTGTTCGGCTGCTGGGCGAGCAGCACCTCGCGGATCACTTGCTCGCGCGGGATGCCATGCGCCTTGGCCTGGCCCTCGATCTGCATCTCGACCAGCGGCGTATAGACATAGCCGGGGCAGATGGCATTGCAGGTGACGCCCTGCTCCGCCGTCTCGAGCGCGGTCACCTTGGTCAGACCGAGCATGCCATGCTTGGCGGCGACATAGGCCGATTTGTACGGGGAGCCGACCAGGCCGTGCGCCGAAGCGATATTGACGATGCGCCCCCATTTGTTGGCGAGCATGGAGGGCAGCGCGAGGCGAATGGTGTGGAAGGCCGAGCTGAGATTGATGGCGAGGATCGCGTCCCACTTGGCGGTCGGGAATTCCTGCAAGGGGGCGACATGCTGGATGCCGGCATTGTTGACTAGGACGTCGAGCCTGCCGAAGCGGTCGAGCGTCATGGCGATCATTTCGGCGATCGAGTCCGGCTTCGACATGTCGGCGGCGGAATAGGCGACCGGGACGCCGAAATCGGCGCCGATGGCCTGCTGCGTCGCTTCGATCTCATCTTGCTTGCCGAAGCCGTTGAGCACGATGGCGGCGCCCGCGGCGGCAAGCGCGCGAGCAATGCCGAGCCCAATGCCGCTGGTTGAGCCGGTCACCAGGGCGACCTTGTCCCTGAGCGGGGCCTGGGTGGCGAAGGCCGGGCGTTCAGTCGTGGTGGCGATATTCATTGGCAGGGCACTCCTTAAGCTGGCCCCCTCGCCTCCTGAGAGTCGAAGACGGCTCATGGCAAGCATGATGCCCATCCACGGGTTCCGGCGGGAAATGCCCGTTGGCTAAGGACTCGATAGGGATGCGCTATGGCCCAGAGGGCCCGTTGAGGCTAGGCCGCTGGACCGGCCAGGGCCAATCACGCTTGGTCAAAAAAATGGGCGTGCACACCAAATCATCTCGACGGCAAAGCCGTCCCAAGCGTAAAACTCCGCTCGACCAACGGCGCGAACCCGGATTCTCCGGCCGATGACCATCTCCAGGGCCATGCACCAGGCTGGACTCCGTCCAGACCGGCAGCTTGCATGCGGCATGCGTCGCAGCGCCATCTTGCTCCGTACGGGCGATTTCTGCGGGATGCAGTTCTGATGGAAATGCATCAGGTCCGCTATTTCCTCGCCGTGGCGCGCACGCTCAATTTCACACGTGCCGCCGAAGAATGCCACGTGGCCCAGCCCTCCCTGACCCGCGCCGTCCGCCAGCTCGAGGGTGAACTTGGCGGCGATCTATTTCGTCGCGAGCGCCCGCAGGCGCAATTGACCGAGCTCGGGCAGCGTATGCTGCCGCTGCTCAAGCAATGCTACGAGAGCGCGCTCAGCGCCCGCGCGCTCGCCGCAGCCATCAAAAAGGGCGAGGTTGGCGCGCTCAGGCTTGCTATCTCGCACACGATCGACCCTTCTCTGGTGACACCGCACGTGATCGAGCTCGGCAAGCTGTTCCAAGGCCTCGAGCTGAAGTTGTTACGCGGAACCGGCAGCGAGGTGCTGGAATGTCTCAAACAGGGCCAGGTCGAGCTGGGTCTCGCCGCGCAGCTCGGTGAAGACTGGGAGCGGCTGGACAGCTGGCCGCTCTTCACCGAGGATTTCCAGCTCATTGTCAGTTCCATGCACCCCCTGGCCGCGCGGCCCAAGGTCGCCGTCGACGCCTTGAAGGAGGAGCGGCTTATGCTGCGGCCCTATTGCGAGACTACCGCTGGGTTGCTGGAAGTTCTGCGCGCGCGTGAGTTCGACGTGGCGCGCTTCCATGAGGTGAGCGCCGACGGAGACCTGATATCGCTGCTGGAAGCGGGCGTCGGGATTGCGCTGATGCCGCGCAGCACGCAAAGCCCGCCGAGCCTGGTGCGGATCACTGTGGACGACTTCGAGGTAAAGCGGACCGTCTATCTCTACGGCGTTGCCGGACGGCAGCGCACGGCGGTCGCTGCGGCGATGATGAAGATGCTGCGCGCCTACGATTGGTCGCGTTTCGCCGCGGCTTAGTGCGCGCTGCGGAGAGCAGACAGCAGATCTTCGATGGTCATGCGTTTGCGATAGTCGGGATCGACGAAGCGCGCCTTGACCTCGCCGTCCGTGCCGACCACGAACGTGGCCGGGACCGGCAGGAGCCAAGTGTCGCTGCCCTGCGAGCGCGAGACGTCCCAGCCGGCGCGGGTCATCAAGTTCTGCATCTCCTCGCCGACCCAGAAGGCGAGACCGAGCGAGAGCGCATAGCCGTTGTCGAAGTCGGTGAGGATGGGAAATGGCGCCTCAGATTCCGACTTGAGGCCGGCGGTGAAATGCTCGCGATCCGGCATGATGGCAGCGACCTGGCCACCTTCGGCGGTGATCTGGTCCTGCGCCTCGGCCAAAGCGCGGGTGTTGATGCGGCAATAGGGGCACCAATGGCCGCGATGGAAGGTCACGGCGACAGGGCCCTTCTCCAAAAGGGATTCCAGGCTGACCAATTGGCCGAGTTCATCGGGCAGGATGAAGTTCGGCATCTTCTCGCCGGGCTTGGGCGCATGCTCACCGACGTCGTGCTCCCTCAGCCGCTCCACGAGTTGGTCAACGGCATCCTGAAATTGCGGACCGAAGCGCCGCACCGCGTCGGCGAAGGCCTGGAGCCGCTGGGCCAGAGAGGCATCCATGTCGCGGCACTGGACGAAGGCCTCTTCGAGCAGTTGCGAGAGCGGTTTGGAGTTCATTCGCCGATCCTCAAGGTCCGGCCATGGCCACGCGGGGCGTGCTTTCCGAGGTCAAACGAAGTCGCGGAGTTTCCCCCGCCCTTGATAGCATCGCCATGCGCGGATGGGTAGCCGCGATTGTCCAGGAGGCTAGGCCTTGCCGCCGATTCCCGCGTATTTTCCCGCAAGTCTCAGCGCAGTGAACAGGTCCTCGACGGTCATGCGTTTGCGATAGTCGGGATCGAGGAATCTCGCCGTGATGGTGCCGTCCGCGGCCAGTACGAAGGTCGCTGGAATGGGCAAGAACCAAGCCTCGTTGCCCTGATATTCAGGCAGGTCGCGCCCGGCGCTCCCCATTAAACCTTCCAACTCCGAGCCGACCCAAATCGCCAGATTGAGAGACAGGGCGTAGCCATTATCGATGTCGGTCAACACTGGATAGTCGAGACCCGCATCCGACTTGAAGGCGGCGGCGAATTGCTGTCGCTCCGGCATGATGGCGACGATCTGTGCTCCAAGCGCACGGATTTTCGCCTGAGCCTCGGACAGCGCGCGGGTGTTGATGCGGCAATAGGGGCACCAATGGCCGCGGTGGAAGGTTACGGCAAGCGGTCCGCCTTCCAGCAAGGCTTGGAGATGGACGAGCCTCCCGGCCTCGTCCGGCAAAGCGAATGGGGGCATCTTATCGCCCGGCTTGGGCGCAGTCTCGCCGGCACGGCTTTGCTTCAGCCGCGCGACCATGCGGTCGACAGCCTCCTGCATGTCCGGCTTAAGTGCCCGCGCGACATTGGCAAACGTCTCCAGACGCTCGCTCAAGGACGCATCCATATCGCGGCAATAGAGGAAGGCTTCCTGGACGGTGGCGAAGGGCGGATTAATCATCGTAGCCGATATGACCGGCAATCGGCCCCGGGGTCCAATAGCGAGGCGCTATCGTGTCGATTGGCCCCCCGCATTCCGGCCAAAACGCCAGAGACCAGCCCACTCTAAACGCCGGCCGCACCGCTTCTAGCGGCCGGCCCGGAGGCGCCCAAGCAGCGCCGCGCTTGGATAGCCGTCGGCAGGCAGGCCGTATTTTACCTGCATGGTACGGATGGCGTTGCGGCTCGCCGCGCCGACCACGCCGTCGATCTTGCCGACGTCGAAGCCAAGCTGGGCGAGGCGCTGCTGCACTTCCTTGGTCTCAGGGAGACTGAGTGTCTCGATCGGGCCGTTGCCCTTGGCGAGGGGAGGCCCTCCGGCAAGGCGCGTGGCGTAGTAGGCTGCGGTCGTCGTGTAGACGAGCGATTGGTTCCAATCGAGATAGATGTCGAAATTGGGATAGGCCAGAAACGCCGGACCGTTCCGCCCCATTGGCAAGATGAGTCCTGCCGGCAGATCGTCGGCGGGAACCGGTTGACCGTTCAGATAGGTCACGCCGTGCTGGGCCCAGAACGAGCGTGGCTTCTTGATGGTGACGTCAGCCTGGTCCCAGGGAAGATCGGCGGGTACGCGCACCTGATCGAGCCAGGGCTGATTGGCCCGCCAACCTTTCGTCTGCAGATAGTTGGCGGCGGAAGCGAGCGAGTCGGGCGCGCTCCTCACCAGATCGCGCTTTCCATCGCCGTCGAAGTCGACGGCGAACTCATAATAGTTTTTCGGCTGAAACTGAAACTGGCCGACCTCGCCATGCGCGGGTCCGCGCATCTCCTGCGGCGACAGATCGCCTCGCTCGACCACTTTGAGCGCAT
>JBQGDO010000012.1:0-8748 GCA_052039105.1 Methyloceanibacter sp. | reverse complement strand
TTGCGCATTCCGCCCGCTTTGCGCAATGCTCCGCCCGGGCTGGCAACACGGGTCGCGATTCATGACATTCCCCTCCCCTAAAGCTTTCCTTCCTTTGCTGATGACGGCTTCGCTTCTGGCCGCGCCCGCTTCGGCCCATGACGTGGAGCAAAAGCGCACAATCTCCCTCACCGCCACCGGCGCGGTCAAAACCACGCCGGACAAGGTCGACATCTCGACCGGCGTGACCAGCGAGGCTAAGTCCGCGCGTGAGGCGCTCGACCAGAATACGGCGGCCATGACCAAGGTAGTCGCGGCGCTGAAGGAGGACGGCATCGAGCCCAAGGACATCCAGACCGTGAATTTCTCGGTCGGGCCGATCTACGAGCAGAGGCCGCTCGACCGTTCGGACGGCAAAGCGCCGGTAGTCGTCGGTTATCGCGTCACCAATCAGGTCCGCATCACCCTCAATGACACGAAGAAGCTCGGCGAAATCCTCGACAAGGTCGTGACGCTCGGTTCCAACCAGATCGATTCCATCGAGTTCGGCGTCAAAGAGCCGGAGGCGCTCAAGGACGAGGCGCGCAAGCTCGCGCTGAAGAACGTCACCGACAATGCCAAGCTCTATGCCGAAGCCGCCGGCGTGGGCCTGGGACCGATCCTCTCCATCAGCGAGGAGGACAGCGCCTATTATCCACGGGCGATGCCTGCCGCGGCGCGCATGGATATGGCCAAGGAGGCGGTTCCGATCGAGGCCGGCACCGCCACCGTCGAGGTCCGCGTGAGGGTGAGCTGGGAGCTGAACTAAGCGGCCGAGGCCTGTTGGCGCCGGGCGAGTGCAGCGTCGAAGGCTTCCTGCATCGCCCTGGCGGCCTCCGGCTCGCTGGTCACCTCCCGATGGGTGTCCACCACCACGCGAATGGTCCGGTTCGGCATGATGTGGGCGGTGTGCAGGCCGTCGCGCACCCGGGCCACGCGCCGCGAGGATGCGAGAATTGTCACCGGGCCGGTGTAGGGTTTCGGACGATGGTTGCGGAAGGCGGCCATAAGCTTGGCTTGCGCTTGGGGTGACAGGCGAAGTCCGGGATAGTTCCCGGCCAGCCGCTTGCTCCATTTCAGATCGTAGTAGCGGAGACGCCAAGCGCGCGGAAGCAGGCTCTGAAACCCACGCTTGAAGCGGTGCACCAGATCGAGATGGAATGGGCTTGCCCCGAAGCCAAGCGTCCCGTTCTTGCGGACGGCGGGATCGATCAGCACGAGATGTACCACGGGCCTGCCTCTCTCCGCGAGCCGTGCCGCCATTTCCAGGGCGATCAGCCCGCCGGCGCAGAATGATGCGAGCAGAATCGGGCCTTGCGGATATTCGCCGGTGAGCTGGCCAATATAGACTTCGGCGATGTCTTCGATCCGGTCGTAACATTCCCCGCCGCGTATGCCCGGCAGCTCGAACATGCGGAGCTTCTGACCCTCAGCGAGCGCGGCAAAGAATTCCGGCTGAGGCAAGGTATAGCCTCCCCTGCCATGCACGACAAAGATGGGTGGCCGAGCTTGCTCGGCGCCGCGCTCAGGCTCAGTCGCCGCGGCAGCGGCTGGGTGCAGGGCCCGGGCGATGCTTCGCGGTGAGCCATATTCGAGAAACGACGAGATCGGAAACTCGCAGCCGGTGCGTTTCAGGATTTCCATGCTGACGGTTTCCGCCACGAGCGAATCGCCGCCGATGTCGAAGAAATCGTCATTGGCGCCCACCTGATCGAGGCCGAATACGTCGGCAAAGATCCTGGCGAGCTCCGTTTCGAGCTTGCCCTCCGGCGCGACATAGGGCGTCGGCAGCCCCAAACTCGCACGCGCCATCAGGGCAGGATGCGCAGTTTCTACCGTCATTTGGACCCCTCTTTGCCGCATCATACAAGGCGGTTCCGGGCAGTAGAAGCGCGGGCTTCTTTACGCCGCACTTTGCGTGTTTTTGAGGTTTTATCGCGGGGTTTTGCGGCGCAAGGCGTGGCAACTTAGGCGTCGTCACCGGACCTTGGCCGCGCTAGGATTAGCCGCGCAAACGGCGGGGGAGAGGCATGACACTTGCGGTCCCGATCGAGGATTTCAACATCCATAGTCTGGGCCTGGTGCAACGCATTCTGGTCACCACCGACGGCACACTGACGGACACGCTTGCGTCGATTTTCCTCGAGCCGATCGAGCTGGTGAAGCTTGAGGTGAGCATCGCGCAAAGCCCTCAGCGGATCGAAGCGCTCGACCTCGAGGGCGGCTCGAATCTCATGCATCGGCAGATCGTCTTGCGGGGCAAGACATCGCTCTCTCCTTATGTCTATGCCGAGGTGCAGATCGCCACGGACCGTTTGCCGCCACGCTTGCGCGACGATCTGCTGGAAGGCCGCGTTCCGCTCGGCGCGTTGTGGATCATGCACCGCCTCGAAATCTTCAAGGAGCGTCCGCGCGTGCGGCAGCGCCTGGCCGGCGCACTCGCGCGTCACCTTAGGCTGCGGGAGGACGACACGCTGATCGAGCGTACCTACCGGACCTTCACCAATGGGCGCCCCGTTTTCGTGGTCTCCGAATATTTTCCGCTCGAGTACGCAGCGAAGGCGCAAGGCGCGTGAGCCAAAGATCAGTTCTTGCTGTCCATGAGTCACAATCTTGCCGATGCCTTTCTTGCCCTGGCCGCGCGATGGCCGGACAGACCGGCAGTGCAATCGCAGGATACCAATCTCACCTTCTCGCAGCTCGTCGATAGGGCTAGGCGCATCGCTGCTGTGCTGCAGAAGAACGGTATCGGCGTCGGCGACCGCGTGGGGATCGCGCAGGCGAGCACCACGCATGCGTTTCTGCTGATGTTGGCATCATGGTTCTGCGGGGCGACCGCGCTCGTGGTCGATTTCCGCACGCGCGCGCCGGAGCGCCAGAAGCTCGCCGACAGCCTGGGACTCAGAATCTTCGTGGAAGATCGTCCGGGTCCGGGGGCCGCCGTCTACGACGCGGTGCGCAGCGACGCCATTTGGGCCGAAGAATCGCGCGCAAGCTCCACCGCAATGCCGACCAGCCTCGACAACCCGATTGCCGTGATCGGCGTATCCTCGGGGACGTCGGGGCTGCCGCAGCCGGTCGCGCTGTCGCATAACTGCCTGTTCACGCGGGCTGCACTCGTCATCACCAGCCCGCAATGGATCCGCGGCTGCCGGCTGATGGCGACCGCCCCGCTCTCCTTCACCGCGACGCGCATGAATGTGCTGTCCTGCCTGCTCGACGGCGGCAGCGTCTATTTCACGCCGATTCTGATCAGCTCCGAGGAGCTCGCCGAGACCATCGAGCGCACCAAGGCCAATGCCATGCTGACGGTGCCGGCCACAGTACGCGGCCTCATGGGATTGAGCGGCGGAAGCAAGCCGCTGTTCCCAGGCATGCATTATCTCATGTCTTGCGGCGCGCCGATGAACGCGGCGGAGAAGGTCGCGGCGCAGCAATCACTCAGCCCGGGCTTCCTCGAGAATTACGGAAGCACAATGGCGGGCATGCTCACCCTCCTGGAGAGCAAGGACATTCCCGTGCACGGCAATTCGGTCGGGCGCCCGCTGCACAATGTTCGTGTCGAGATCGTCGACGGCCAGGACCGGCCTCTGCCGCCCGGCGAGGTTGGCGCCATCCGCGCCCGCACGCCCGGCGTTGCGCTGCCGCTCTCCTTGGGAGACGGAGAAGAGGAACGGACCTCCGATCTTTTGATCGACGGTTGGATCTATCCGGGCGATATCGGCACGCTGAGCGAAGACGGCTTCCTGAAGATCGTCGGCCGCAGCTCCGACATGATCGTGCGCGGCGGGTCCAAGGTCTACCCGTCCGAGGTCGAAGGCGTTCTTGCCGAGCATGAAGCCGTCGCCGAGGCGGCCGTGGTCGGGTGGCCCGACCAGAAGCTCGGCGAGGAGGTGGCGGCCTTCGTCGTGCTGCGGGCCAGCGCGCAGCCGCAGGAAATCCTGGCCTATTGCCGGTCAAAGCTGCATCCCGACAAGCAACCGCGCCAGATCTTCATCGTCGATGCCCTCCCCCGCAATGCCAACGGCAAGCTGGTGAAACGGGAGCTGGTCGAGCGCCTGCCGCCGCGCTGACGGCCCCTTCCCCGGCATGGGGGGCTTCCTGATTCATATCAAGGTCGAACGGCCGGGCTTTCCAGTAGTTTAGCAGCCATGGCAGTCCCTCAGGCCAAGCTCCCAGAACGCGACGACCGGCAGGCAAGGGACCGGGAAATCATGGTGCGGCGCCACCTGCTGGCGCGCGGCATCAACGATCCGTTGGTGCTGGCCGCCATGGGCAAAGTGCCACGCGAGGCCTTCGTACCGGAGGAACTGACCGAGTTCGCCTACGAGGATTCCGCCCTGCCCATCGAGGCCGGCCAGACGATCTCCCAGCCTTACATCGTCGCTCGCATGATCGAGCTGCTCGAGCTCAATCCGACCGACAAGGTACTCGAAGTCGGCGCGGGTTCGGGCTATGCCGCGGCGGTGCTCAGCCGTATCGCCGATAAGGTCTATTCGATAGAGCGTCACGAGGAGCTTGCCGAGCTCGCCAAAGAGCGGCTGCAGCGGCTTGGCTACGACAATGCGGAGATCATCTGGGCCGACGGGACCCTCGGCTATCCGCAGCAATCTCCCTTCAACGCCATCCTCGTCTCGGCCGGCGGTCCCAAGATCCCCGACACCTTGAAGCAGCAACTCACGGTCGGCGGGCGTCTTGTCATCCCGGTCGGCCGCGATGTCCATCAGCGGCTCTATCTGGTCCGCCGGATTAACGAGGACAATTTCGAGGAAGAGGATCACGGCTCGGTCGCCTTCGTGCCGCTGATCGGCGCCGAAGGCTGGGTCGATACAGAAAAAGCAAAGCGCGAGACGGCGATCGACGCGCGAAGCTCCGGGTTCGCCGATGGCCTGCTTGTACCGGCGCATCGTGCCAAAACGATTCGCAACCGGATCAGCAATCTCATCGCCGAGGCGGCCGAGCCGTTCGGCGATCTCGGCGAGCTTGCCGGCCTCGCCGAGCGCTTCGCGGAAAGCCGCGTCGTGCTGCTCGGCGAAGCCACCCACGGCACGGCCGAGTTCTATGACGCGCGCGCCGCCGTTACCGAGATGCTGGTCACAAGGCACGGCTTCAACATCGTCGCGGTGGAAGCCGACTGGCCGGATGCCGCCGTCTACGACGCCTATGTGCGCGGTCTCCCCCGGCCCAAAGTGCCGCTCGCTCCGTTCACCCGCTTTCCGACCTGGATGTGGCGCAACGGCGAGGTCGCTTCCTTCCTCAAACGGCTGAAGGCGATCAACGAAGACCGCCGCGAGCCTGAGCGGAAATGTGGATTCTACGGGCTCGATGTCTACAGTTTGAGCGCCTCGATCGAGGCGGTGCTGACTTATCTCGATAACGTCGATCCGGACGCCGCGGCAATCGCACGCGAGCGCTACGGCTGCCTGTCGCCTTGGCGCGCCGACCCGGCGCGATACGGCCGCATGGCGCTGTCGCGCGGCTATGCAATGTGCGAGAAACCGGTCACCGATGCACTGCTCGACCTGCTCAAGAAGCGGCTCGACTATCTCTATGAGGATGGTGAGGCGTTTTTCGGCGCGGAGCAGAATGCGCGCATCGTCTCAGCGGCCGAGCAATATTACCGGGTGATGTATTACGGCGATGCCGTGTCGTGGAATCTGCGCGACCAGCATATGTTCGATACCTTGGAGCGGCTGCTCGCGCATCGCGGACCTGAGTCAAAGGCCGTAGTCTGGGCGCATAACTCGCATATCGGCAATGCCGAGTTCACCGAGATGGGCCAGGTGCGGGGTGAGCACAATATCGGGCAGCTCGCGCGCCAGAAATTGGGCGACATTGCCGCGTTGATTGGCTTCGGCACGGATCGTGGCACGGTCGCCGCGGCTTCCAATTGGGACGGCCCGATGGAGATCAAACGCGTGCGCCCGGCGCGCGACGATTCCTACGAAGGGCGCTCGCGCGACGCCAACATCCCCGCTTTCTTCCTCGAAACGGGATCCGGCCAGAAAGATCATGTTCGCGATGCTCTAGCGGAACCTCTGCTCGAGCGCGCCATCGGCGTGATCTACCGCCCCGAGACCGAGCTTCTTTCGCACTATTTCCAGGCCGAGCTCTCCAGGCAATTCGACGCCTGGATCTGGTTTACCGAGACGCAAGCGGTCGCGGCGCGGCCCGAAGCGCATCCCCACGGCCCCGACGAGACCTATCCTTTCGGCCTCTAGCAACATTCGTTTACATTCCAGCGGCCTCGGCAACATTGGTTCACATCATTGCCGTTTTGTAAGGGTTCGATCCGGCCGGTTCGTGTTAAGAGCGAAAGCTCTGGCAAATCGGGCGCTCGACGATGGGAACGCGTTGGCTGACGATCCTGCTCGTTGCCGGTCTGGCTGCCGGCGCGGGCTATTATTTTTGGCAGCACCGCGGGACCCCCAAGCTCGATATTCAGACGGCGACGGCGGTCCGCGGCGAGGTTCGCCGGATCGTCTCGACCTCGGGTACCGTGCGCGCGCTCGGCACGGTCGAAATCGGCTCCCAGCTTTCCGGCAATATCGGCGAGGTCAATGCCGACTTTTCCTCCGAGGTGAAGAAAGGCGACGTGATCGCGCGCATCGAGCCTTCCACCTTCGAAAGCCGGGTGCGCGAAGAGGAAGCCGGCCTTGCCATCGCCAAGGCTAATGTCAGCCTGCAGGAAGCAACGGTCGCACGGGCCGAGGCGAACTTGCGCAAAGCCGAGATCGACCTGCATCGTGCCGATGAATTGGTGCGCAAAGGGGTTGGCGCCCAAGCTCCTCTCGATGCGGCCAAAGCGGCGCATGAGAGTGCCATCGCCGAGCTTTCCATCGCTAGAGCGCAAGTTGAAAACGCCAAAGCCACGGTCGAGCAGCGCCAAGCGGCGCTCGACAATGCCCGGATCGATCTAGAGCGAACCTATATCCGCTCGCCGATCGACGGCGTGGTGATCGAGCGCACGGTGGAGCCGGGGCAGACCGTCGCCGCAAGCATGACGGCGCCGAAGCTCTTCACCATCGCCCAGGACCTGTCGCAAGTGCAGATCGATGCGCAGGTCGACGAGGCCGATATCGGCCAGGTGGCAAGCGACAATCAAGTGAGCTTCACCGTCGACGCCTATCCCGACGTGACCTTCAAAGGCAAGGTCGAGCAGATCAGGCTCGCGCCGGTCGCGCTCAACAATGTCGTCACCTACACGGTAGTCATCGCCGCCGAGAATCAGTTCGGGCGTTTGCTCCCGGGCATGACCGCCAATGTCGAGATCGTCACCGGCGAGAACAAGGATGTGATCGTGGTGCCGAGCGAAGCTTTGCGCTTTCAGCCGCGCGGACCGGCGCAAGCGGCACTGGCGCGCGATGCGTGGGCGACCGGATCGGTGCTGGCGACCGGCGACCGGCGAGCGCGGCTGCTCGCGCGGCTCAAAGAACAACTCGAACTGACCGAGGACGATCTCGGCAAGATCAATGCGGGGCTGGAAGCAGAATTCGCCACGATCAAGAATGCCGGGCCGCCCGCCGTCGGCGTGTCCCAAGAAGACATGCGCGAGCAGGCGCGCATGCGCATCGCCAAGGTGCTGCGCGCCGAGCTGTCGCCGGAAAAGTACAAGAAATACGAAGAGATGGCGCGCCGCAGACCCGGCGGTTCGCGTCGCGCCACGATCTGGACCTATAGCGACGGCGCGTTCTGGCCGCATGAAGTGCGGCTCGGATTGACCGACGGCAGCATTACCGAGATCACCGAAGGCCTCACTGAGGGCGCCGAGGTCGTGGTGCGTGTGCGCGAGGTGACGCCGTGATGGCGCGTAAAGCGCGCCCGACATCGCCGGACTGGACTGCCGAGGATCCGCAGATCGTCGCCCGCGATCTGGTGAAAATCTACCGGCTCGGCGGCAGCGAGATCGGCGCGCTGCAAGGCGTCAGCGTCGAGATCGCGCGCGGCGAATATCTCGCCGTCACCGGCGCGTCGGGCTCCGGCAAATCCACCTTCATGAATTTGATCGGCGCGCTCGATACGCCGACCAGCGGCTCGCTTGAGGTCGAAGGGCGTCAGCTTGGCCGTCTCGGCTCCGATCAGCTGGCGCGCTACCGCAACGAAAAGGTCGGCTTCGTGTTCCAGACCTTCAACCTGCTGCCGCGCACCAGCGCGCTCGACAATGTCGCGCTTCCCCTGCTCTATTCGCCGCGCGGCCACAAGCAGGCGCGGGAGAAGGCGCGCGCCGCTCTGGCCAAAGTCGGGCTTGCCGACCGGGAGAAGCATCAGCCCTCCGAGCTTTCCGGCGGCCAGCAGCAGCGCGTGGCGATCGCACGCGCCTTGGTCAATGACCCGCACATCCTGCTCGCGGACGAGCCGACCGGCGCGCTCGACAGCCACACCACCGAGGAGATCATCGGCCTGTTCGAACAGCTCAACGCGGGCGGCATCACCCTGATCATCGTCACGCACGAGCCGGATATCGCCAAACGCGCGCGGCGGCGCCTGACCTTTCGAGACGGGCAGATCGTGGAGGACGCGGCATGAACCCGCTCGCCTCCTGCAAGGTCGCCATCGCCGCGCTGAAAGTGAATGCGCTCAGGAGCTTCCTCGCCATGCTCGGCGTGATCATCGGCGTCGCTTCGGTGAACGTCATGGTCTCGGTGGCGAGCGGATCAAGCCAGGCGATCGAGGCGCGCAACAAGGCGCTCGGCACCAAGTAGTTGATCGTATCGCCGGGCTCGTTCAATT
>JBQGDO010000011.1:0-24260 GCA_052039105.1 Methyloceanibacter sp. | reverse complement strand
TAGTCCGGGTTGCCGCGGCTAACCCCTCCATGGCCCAGGATGACATTGGCCTGGGTGATCTCCCGGGCCACCTTTATCGTTTTCCGCTCTTTCTCCAGAGTGACTTCGAAGGCCTCTTCGGGAATCTTCGCCGAAGGCCATTCTTCAAGGTGAGGGAGAAGCCTTCTCTTCAGTTCCTCCACGGTGATGTCGGGTTCCTCGGCGGCATTGTGCGGGTGGGTGCCGATCGAGCAGAACACATTGTCATGCGCCTCGACGATGGCGATCAGGTCATCGAAGCGGCGCACCCGCGTCGAAATGGTGATCATCAGCCCGACACCGGCCGCCTTTGCCCGTTCGAGCACCGCCGCGATATCGCCTGCAAGTTCTGGAAAATCGAGATGGCAATGGCTGTCGATCAGCATGGCCCGACTTAGACCGAATTTGCGCGAATCTGCTAGTCTAAACCAACAATTTGCCCGAACCCGCGGGCACGAGGAACGGACGAAATGGTAAAAGGACTTATCCGCGTCAACTTGCTCTCCGCGGTCGTCGCGGCAGTTCTTTCGTTGGCGTTCGCGCCCTCTCCCGCGCTGGCAGGATGCAGCAAGAAGGTCGTTCTCTATAACGCCTCGTGGTGCCCCTATTGCCGGCAGGTCCGGGCGATCCTCGACCGCAATCGCATCAAATATTCCATCCTCGACGCGACCACGCCGCGCGTGCAGGCGAGCATGATCAGTCGCTTCGGCGATACTGCGGTGCCGCGCACCATCATCGGCGGCACCGTGGTCGAAGGCGTCGACGAAGCGCGCATCAGGCAGCTTTGCCGCTAACTCAGGAGGCGGCCGCCTCGTCGCCGGTCTCGACATGACGCGGGAAGACAGGCTGCGGCGGCGGCAATTCGATTCCGGCCCTTAGTCTTCCTTTCGGTCCCAGCGCGGCGAAATCGCGCGCATCCTCCGGCACGCCGAGCTGACGTAACAGCTTCGCGGCACTCTGCGGCATCACTGGCTGCACCAGGATCCCGATCTGCCGTGCGACTTCGGCGGTTACGAAAAGAATCGTCTCCATGCGCTTTGGATTGCTCTTTTTATGCGCCCAAGGCTCCTCGCCCGCGAAATAGCGGTTGGCGTCGGCGACTAGCGCCCACACGATCTCCAGCGCCCGATGGATGGCGAACTCGTCAATCGCCTCTGTGACCCGCACAAGCGCAGCATCGGCTGAAGCGAGGATTGCCTCGTCGGCCGGAGTGAGCGCCCCCGGCTCTGGAACGCGGCCCCCGCAGTTTTTTGCAATCATCGACAGGGAGCGCTGCGCGAGATTGCCGAGATCGTTGGCAAGGTCGGAATTGATTCGCTGCACGATGGCTTCGCGGCTGTAATTGCCGTCCTGCCCGAACGGCACCTCGCGCAACAGGAAATAGCGGAGCTGATCGGCGCCGTAATCCGACACGAGCACAAACGGATCGACCACATTGCCGACCGACTTCGACATCTTCTCCCCGCGATTATAGAGAAAGCCGTGGCCGAACACGCGTTTCGGCAACGCCACGCCCGCCGATATCAAAAAGGCCGGCCAATACACCGCGTGGAACCGGATAATATCCTTGCCGATGATATGCACGTCTGCCGGCCAATATTTCTTGAAGCTCTCCGAGCTTTCGTCGGGAAAGCCGACGCCGGTCAGATAATTGGTCAGCGCGTCGACCCACACATACATGATGTGCTTGGGATCGCCCGGCACGGGAATGCCCCAATCGAAAGTCGTGCGTGAGATGGAGAGGTCCTGCAGCCCGCCGCGCACGAAGCTCTTCACCTCGTTCGCCCGCGTCTCCGGCCCGATAAACTCGGGATGCGCTTCGTAATGCGCGAGCAGTCTGTCCTGATAGGCCGACAACCGGAAGAAATAGCTCTCCTCCTCGACCCATTCGACCGGCGTGCCCTGCGGCGAGAGCTTCTTGCCCCCCTCGCCCTGCTTTAGTTCGCTCTCGTCGTAATAGGCCTCGTCGCGCACCGAGTACCAACCGGCATATTTGTCGAGATAGATGTCGCCGGCCGCCTGCATGCGCCGCCAAAGTTCCTGGCAGGCCAGCCTGTGGCGCTCTTCGCGCGTGCGGATGAAATCGTCGTTGGAGCAATTCAGCACGCGTACCATCTCGCGGAATTTCGGCGTGTTGCGGTCGGCGAGCTCGGCCGGGCTGATGCCTTGCGCCTTGGCGGTTTGCAGCATCTTGATGCCGTGTTCGTCGGTGCCGGTGAGAAAGAACACGTCGCGGCCTTGCAAGCGCCGGAAGCGCGCAAGCGCGTCGGTCGCCACGGCCTCATAGGCATGGCCGATATGGGGCGCGTCGTTCGGGTAGGAGATGGCAGTGGTGATGTAGTAGGGCCGCTTGTCTGCCATGGCGGGAGGAATAGCGGGGGGAACGTCCGCTTGGCAAGCGCGCTTCCGTGCTTGCCTAAACGGGGTGTTCCCGCGCCACTGCCTGCAGCCGGAACCACGTCTCCAACAGCAAAAGGCTGCGGTCGAGATTGAGCGCGAAGGCCTCCGTCGTCGCCTCGGAAATGCCCTCCCAGGCCTCGGCCCAATGCACGAGATTCCCCGGTGAAACCAGCCGCTCGGCGAGACGCTGTTCGTCTTTGCTAGCGCCGCCCCCCGTGGCGGTGAACCGGATCAAGCGTTCGATCAGGCCCAGCAAAAGCGCGAGATAGAGATCGAGGCGTTCGCCTTCCCTCTGGCTCGCGAGCCGGTCTACCTGACGATGCAGGCGCGGACCGTCGATCTCGGGCAAGGCGGCGAGCGAGCCGGCGATCTCTTCGTAGAGCTCGATGCCCCCGCTCGACACCAGCTCGAGCGCACGCCGCACGCTCCCCTGGCTGAGCGCAAGCGCCATGGCAAGCGGCTTAGTATCGGCCTCGATCCCATCGCGTTCCAGTGCCGCCAGCACGGCGAGCTTCAACTCCCCTTCGCTCAAAGACGAGAGACGCAAGGTCCGTGCGCGCGACCTGATCGTCACCGGAAGGCGCCCCTCGGCGCTGGAAATCAGCAGAAACAAAGTCTGCGGCGGCGGTTCCTCGAGCGCCTTCAGAAGTGCATTCGCCGCGTTCTGGTTCAATTCGTCGGCGCGGTCGACGATCACCACACGCCAGCTGCCCTCCCCTGCCGAATGTCCGAGAAAGAGCCGCAAGCGCCTCACCTCATCGACCCCGATCCATTGCGACCAGCGCTTAGTCTTCTCCACCCAAGACCGGCGGATGAGCAGCAGATTCGGATGGGAGAGCGCCGCCACCTTGCGAAACACGGGATGGTCGCGATCGACCGCATCGCCTTCGGCCAAAACCTTTCGGGCGAAGCGATAGGCCAAGGTGGCCTTGCCGATCCCTTCGGGCCCGACGATCAGCCAGGCATGGTGCATACGTCCGGTTTGTAGCGCGTCGGCAAGCTCTTGTTCCGCTGCTTGATGTCCGAACAGGCGATCGACCTCGCGCGGGGAGGAAAATCCTTCGAGTCGGTCGGGCTCGACCGGCGATGTGGCGCGTCTCCGCTCGGCTACCATGCTCATGGGCTCAAGCGCTGCAAGACCACTTCCCAGACATCCTCTGCCACCATGGCTTCGGGCTGGCTCGCGTCGATGACGACGCAGCGTTCCGGCTCCTCCTCGGCGATGTCGAGAAAGGCGCGGCGCACCCGCTCATGCAGCATGAGTTCCTGACTCTCGAAGCGATCGGGCGCCGCACCCCCTCGCCGCTCGGCCGCGCGCGCCAATCCCTGTTCGGGCGGAATATCGAGAATGAAGGTAATATCGGGCATGACGCCGCCGACCGTCAGCCGCTCCAGCGCATTGATGATGCTACGCGGCACGCCGGCGGTCGCGCCCTGGTAGGCCCGCGTGGAATCGACGAAGCGGTCGCAGATGACCCATTTGCCTTCGAGCAATGCCTGGCTGATGGCGTGCTCGATATGATCGGCGCGCGCCACGGAGAACATCAAAGCTTCGGCGAACGGCCCGTACTTCCAGACCTGACCAGAGAGCAGCGCCTCCCGGATCTCCTCCGCGGCGGGCGAACCGCCCGGTTCGCGCGTGGCGAACACCTTGCGTCCGGCGCGCGCCAGGCGATTGGCGAGGATACCTGCCTGGGAGGACTTGCCGGACCCTTCCCCGCCTTCGAAGGTGATGAATCTGCCGGTCTCGCCGGTCTCGCGTTGCATTGTCGTCGCCGGCTATAACAGCCAGCCAAAGGCGAGCACGAACAAGGAATCCAGTCCGCGCATCGCGAAGTTGCTCCGGCCGATATCGTCGCCGGCATAAAGCGGAATGTCGTTCGTCGCCTGGGACTCGGCTGCGGTCACGCGCAAGGTCGCCACCTGATCGCCTTTGCGGATGGGCGCCTTGATCGGACCATTATACACGATGGAGGCCGACACTTTGCCGGTCGCATTAGCCGGGAGGATGATGTTGATGTTGCCGTTGCCGACGAGCGGTACATAGTGCTCAGTACCTCCCCAAACGAGAGCATCGCTGACCTTCTCTCCTTCGTTGAACAGCCGGAACGGCTTGAAGCTCTTGAAGCCCCAGTCGAGCAGCCTGCGCGCTTCCGCTTCCCGTTCCTTGTCCGAGGCGAGCCCTTCAACAACCACGAGGAGTCGCTGGTTGCCGCGTGTACCACTCGCCACAACTCCATAACCTGACTCCTTGATGAAGCCGGTCTTCAGACCGTCCACGCCGATATCGGCGAAGACCAGCGGATTGCGGTTACGGAAGGTGAATTTTTCGCGGTACTTGAACTCCTTCTGTCCGAAGAAGTGATAGTACTCGGGGTAGTTTTCGATCAAGTACTGCGCCAGGATCGCCAGTTCACGCGCGCTCATGAGATGACCTTCCGCCGGCAAACCGGTCGCATTCTTGAAGGTCGCCTTCTCCAGCCCGATGGTGCGCGCGTATTCGGTCATGCGCTGCGCAAAGGCGTCCTCGGTCCCGGCAATGCCCTCGGCAAGAATGATCGCGCCGTCATTGGCCGACTGCACGATCGTGCCCTGTATCAGGTCCTCGACCTTCACCATGGTGTTGAGCGGCGCGAACATGGCGGAGGTGCCGGAGGGCGCGCCGCCGGTGCGCCAAGCGTGTTCGCTGACCTTGAATTCGTCGTCGAGCTTGAGCCGTCCGGCCTTCAGCTCCCGGAAAACGACGGCCATGGTCATCAGCTTGCTCATGCTGGCCGGGGGCGAAAGCGTATCGGCGTCCTTCTCGAACAACACGAGATTGGCGCCCACATCCATCAGGATGGCGTGTTTTGCCTTGGTTTCGAACACGTTGGACTGCGGGGCGGCATAGGCCGCGGCGGCGCCGGATGCGAGGACGGCGCCTGCCGCTGCGATCTTGATCCATCTATCAAGGCGCGAAGCGTACACGGGATGATCGTGCCAAATCGGTGGATAAGAGGGCTGCCCCAAGCAGCTGGACCCGGCAACTATCCAGCCGTCTTGCGCAAAAATCAACCCGGCAGAGCAGCGGCCTAGTTCTTCACCAGCTTGGCCCCTCGATAGCCGGCACGCGCGACCTTAGGCATCGCCGCCTGAGCCTCCGAGAGGCTGGCAAACGGCCCGACCCGAACCCGGAAGAAGACCTCCTCGCCCACACTGATCTGAGCGACGTCCACCGGAGCAATGGCCGCCAGCGCTTCACGCGCGCGCTCGGCATTCTCCTCGTTCTTGAAAGAACCTGCTTGAATGACGGGACCGGCCGCCGGCGCCGGCACCTTCGGGGGACTTGGCAACGCTGCCGTCACTTCACGTGTGGGCGCGATCACAACCGCAGGCGGCTTCAACGCGGCGAGCGTCGGCTCTACCGGTACAACGCCCGTACGCGCCGCCGCCCACGGCGAAGCGAGGTTCTCGGGATTCTCCGCGGGCAGCGTTTCGGTGGCATTTCGCCACGCCAGCACATTGGTTCCCGACCTCGACCCCTTCTTCGCTGCGAGCTGCACCCAGCTTTGGTTTGCCAAATAGGTCCGCTCATAACTGTCGTCACCATTCAAAGGCGCGCGGCCGAGATATTTGACGCGCACGGTCGCCGTGCCGTGATTGCGAAAGCCGAGCAATTCGGCCGAGCGACGCGACAGGTCGATGATGCGGTCGCGCGCGTAAGGTCCCCGATCGTTGATGCGCACGACGAGCGAGCGCCCGTTGTTGAGATTGGTCACCCGCGCATAGATCGGGAGCGGCAAAGTCGGATGCGCCGCCGATAGCCGGTCCATGTCATAGATTTCGCCATTGGCGGTACGGCGCCCGTGAAACAACTCACCGTACCAGGAGGCGCTGCCGACCCGGTCGTAGCTCGGGTCCTCCCGCGGCGTATACCAGGCGCCGTCGATTTGATAGGGCTGGCCGACGGTGTAGTAGCCGCCGCCTTTCGGCACCGGCTGGCCGAGCGGAATGACTCGCTCGCCGAGCTTTATGCCGTTCCCTCCGCCGCGACCGCAGGCCTGCAAGCCGGCGGCCATGCCGACGGCGACGAGGATGGCGATAGCGCGCGCAAACGCCATGGAGCGCGCATCGAAACCCAACCGCGCCAATCGCGCGGACTCGACTTGCCCGACCGAACGCAACGACCCGCCCCCCGCGAGGGCTTCTCACGCGGCGCCTGACGAAATCGCAGCAGCCGGCGCCAAAGGGCGACTGTCGGTCAAACAGCGTTAGCAAAGGGTGAATTCGCGCGCATTACTGCCCGCGTTCGGCGCCACCGATCTGTGCGAGGCAAGCCGCGGCCACCTGTTGCAACGGCAGGCCCGCGTCAATGCGCTGGAAGCTTTGCGGCCCGATTGCGTAACCGAGTTGCACATCAACCACCTCCGGTGTCGCGTCCGAGACATCGCCGATGCGGCCGGCCACCCTCTCCCGCATGATCTTCGGCGGTGCATCGAGCCAAAGCCCAGCGAACGGAACGCACATCTCGGCCGCCAGCGCGGCGATGGCCTCACGTTCTTCCGGCTTGGCATGGACGGCGTCGAGGATCACCGCGGCGCCACCCTCAAGCGCCATGGCGGCACGCTTGCGGCAGATCGCATAGACTTGATCGGAGATCGCTTGTGTGTAGGCGGCGCCCGGCAGTCTCTCCTCAGGCGCGACCCCGAATAGGCGTTTGCGCTCGACATCGCTGCGGATATGCACCGCGCCTGGAAAGGCGCCGATCGCGGGCGCAATGGCTTTGGCAACCGCCGACTTTCCGCTGCCCGACAACCCGCCGATGGCGACCAGGCGCGGCTGCACGGGAAGCAGCAACTGCCGCGCGAAATCGAAATAGGCGCGCGCCTCCTTGCGTATGGCCTCGGCCTGTTCCTCCGCCGCGAGCGAAGCGCGCAACAGCTCGACCTTCGCCCTTATCGCCGCGCGCATCGAGAGAAACAGCGGCAACGCAGCGAGCCCGAGCAGATTGCCGGTGCTTCCCTCATAATCGAGATAGGCGTTGAGCAGCATATTCGCGTGCGCATTCAGTCCACGCTTGCCGAGATCCATCAGGAGAAAGGCGAGGTCGTAGAGCACGTCGATAGTGGCGAGCCGGTCGTCGAACTCGATGGCGTCGAACAAGACCGGCGCGCCGCCGATCTCGACGATGTTGCGCAAATGCAGATCGCCATGGCAGTGACGGACATAGCCGCCGGTGGCGCGGGCTTCGAGCAGCGGCGTTAAGGCGCCCAATTTAGCGCGGCTTTCCTGCGCGAGTTTTTGCGTTTCTTTGCGGCTCTTTGCGTCCCAATTGCGGTCGAATGTGGCAGCGTTGTCCCGCAACACATCCTCGAGCGGGAGCGTCGCCTGTTCGGGAGCGAGCGTCCGATCCGCTGCGGCATGGAAGGCGGCAATGGCATTGGCCAGCGGGGGCATCGCCTCGACCTCGAGCCGCCCCATTTCGGCCATGCGGTCGTAGAGCCTCGCCTGGTCGAAGCGGCGCATGCGCAAGACCCACTCGACCGGCTCCCCCTCGCCGCCGAGCCGCAATTCACCGCCTTCCGCCACCGTCACCGGCAGCACGTCGAGGTAAAGTTCGGGCGCGGTGCGGCGATTGACCCTAAGCTCGTTCAGGCAGGCGAGCCGCCTTTTCTCCAGTGTAGAAAAGTCGAGAAAGGCATATTTGACCGCCCGTTTGACCTTGTAGGCCAAGTCCCCGGCGAGAAAGACGATTGAGGCGTGGGTCTCGATACGCTCTACAGTTGCAGGCCGAGGCGCATAGGCCTCAGGCCGCCCCATGAAATTCAAGACCTTAGCCTGCCCCGTCTCCGCTCCGCCCATCGTTAATCATAACATGCGAATCGCGTGCCTTACGGGCCACAGAGTCTTTGAAAAGCTTAAAGAAACTCCCCTCGCCCCTTGCTGGCAGAAGGTTAACTGGGCTAACGTCTCGCCCAGGACGGGGCAGACGGCGGGAATCAACCTGCACAGCCTCTCGGAAAGGCCGAGCGGTCGTAGGATGCTGGGGTGGAGGACAGCGGCGATCGCGCTCGCGATCGCCATTTTCGCCATGTGCGCGGGCACGCCTGTATTTGCCGGCGACACGACCGTCGCGGTGCAGCGGCTCGGGCCCCCCGCGGTCGAGGCGCGCCGCGAGGCCCTGCTCCAGCAGATGATCGCCAGCCCCTCCGACCTCGACCTCGCTTTCGAATATGCCCAGCTCTCCTCTCAGGTCGGCGATTACGAGGGCGCGATCTCGGCGCTCGAGCGCGTGCTGATCTACGCCCCGAACACGCCGCGCATCCAGCTCGAGCTCGGCATTCTCTACTATCGCCTCGGCGCCTACGAGGTCGCGCGCTCCTATTTCGAGCAGGCGCTCGCCAATCCTTCCGTGCCGCCCTCGGTCGCCGCGCAGATCAGGCTCTACCTCCAACAGCTCGCGCTCGCCGCCGACCCGCCGCCCTTCTCCGCCACTTGGTTCTCGGCGATCCGCTGGGAGAGCAACGCCAATGCCGGTCCCGGCACGCAAAGCGTGACGCTCAACGGCATCGACTTCACCCTCGATCAGCAATCCGTCGGCCGCTCGGGCTGGAGCGCGCTGAATATCGGCACCTTGCATTATGCCTGGGACCTGAAGAACCAAGGCGACCGCCTCGAGTTCGACGCCCTACTCGACCGCCTATTTCGACTCCAAGCTCAGCGACATCGATCTCGACTTCTTGAGATGACCTTCGGCCCGAGCTTCAACATGCGGCGCTGGAACTTGGACAAGACGCGCACCTATCTCTACGGCATCGGCGATCTCGCTTATCTCGGCTATGACGAATATTTCTGGGCGCCGGGCGCGGGCTTCCGGCTGCTGAGCTTCGGCGCCGAGCGCAGCGTGATCGATGCCCGCATCGAGACCCGCTGGCGCGATTTCCAAGATTCGTCCGATCTGCCGCTCAATTCCGACCGCACGGGCTGGCAGACAAGATTCGGCGCCACCTATTCCTATTATATGACGCCCGGCTTCGTGGTGACCACGCAGCTCTACGGCCAGCGCGAGGACGCCAGGGTCGGCTATTGGTCCGATTGGGAGATCGCCTTCTCCGGCGGCTTCGCCTGGACCTTCAACAACCCGCTCTGGCAGGCGCGCTTCCCCTGGACCTTGCAGGCGGGCGGCGGCGTGATCCGGCGCAGCTACGACGATCCCGATCCGACCATCGATCCCTTCGAGGCGGAAGAGGACACGATGTGGTGGACGCGCGGCGCGCTGGTTCTGCCGGTGGCGGAGACTTGGGCGCTGGTGCCCTCGGTCGAATATCGCGATCAGAATTCGAATTACGACATCCGGACGTATAGCGACCTCATGACCATGCTCGGGGTGCAGAAGAGGTTCTGAGATGATGACGACAGATCTGAATCCGTTTGAGCGGAAACGGAGCGCAAGGCTCGCGACCGCCCTCGCCCTTTTCTGCGGATTGGCTCTTGTCGCGGCAAACGCCCAGGCCGAGAAGGTCGGCGTGGCGGCGGCGGTCAATCCCGACGCGTTCTCAAGCCTCGCCGGCAAGCCGCAGGCCCAACTCAATATCGGCAAGTCGATCTTCTATAACGAGCGCATCAACACGACCGGCAGTGGCCTGGTGCAGGTGCTGCTGATCGACGGCTCGACCTTCACCGTCGGCCCCGGCTCAGACCTCGTCATCGACAAATTCGTTTACAACCCGAAAAAGGGCACCGGCGAGCTCAGCGCCTCGTTCTCCAAGGGCGTGATGCGTTTCGTCGGCGGCAAGCTTTCCAAGAACGAGGGCGGCGTCACTGTGGACACGCCGACCGGCGCGCTCGCCATCCGCGGCGGCATCGCCTACCTCCAGTACTCCGGCCCGAAGAACTACGCCTATCTGTTCGTCTACGGCCATTCCATTCAGATGAATGGGCAGGTCATTTACGAGCCCGGAACCGGCTTCATCAACGGGGCGATCAAGCCGTTCAACGCGGCGCTTATCAACTCGATGATGGCCTCGCTGACCAACAGCAACACCGGCGGCAATGCCGGGACCGACAACACCAAGCCAGCCCCGCAGCCGAAGATGCTCGGCCTTCTGAGCCTCAGCCAGCTCGTTGCCGACGCGACGACCGAGTCGATCATCGTTCAGGCTCAGGATGCCGCCGCGAACCAGCCCGACGGGCTGCCGCCTTGCACCGAATTGTGCGACGGGGGTCAGGGGCTCGGCTATGCGGGCGGGGTCTATAATCAATTCAGCACGGGTCAGAATGACGACGACCCGGTCGGCGTCGTGACCTCACGCAACTCGAGCCAGGTAGCCTTCGAGTTCAACTTCCCGGAAGTATCAAGCACGAGCTCTAACCTCGGCCCGCGACCAAGCTTCTCCGCCGATTTTCAACTGAGCGCCGGCCCACCATGGGAGCAGCAAGGCGGGATCGATATTGTGTTCGGCAATCCGGAGCCGCCGACCTACTGGTGGCAGCGCCGCTCCTGGATCAGTAATGGTGGTCTGCTCGCATTCAATGCCCCCGATGGCATAAGCATTTACGGAGATGGCGGGAAGGACGAGCCGCATGACATCGTGGGTCGGCCGGTGGCGGCACTGGTCAGCAGCGATTTCGGCTGGGGCTTCGGCGAGGACCTCGATCTTTGTAACGACTGCTTCTCGCAATGGGGGACCTTCACCACTTTCGTGAGCTTCCTGGACGGTGACGACTCAGAGGTTCCCACCCTATCCCCAGTCGATGGTCCAAATAGTCAGTCATATCCAGATATTACGACCGTCGCGATTCTCGGCTGGTGGATCGCCGGCGACATTCCCGCGGTTGGGCAGCTTCCGATCACCGGAAGCGCCACCTACGCTGGAAGCACCATCGCGACCGTCGCGAACGATCTTTACAACCAGGGTGTCTGGAGCACCTATGTCGCCACTGGCGATGTGGACATGTCGTGGAATTTCGGTACCCGGAAGGGCCTGCTGCAAATCAGCCAGTTCGACACGCAGCATTTCGGTCCCGACGGCTTGAGTTTTAGCGGGCCGATGTGCGCGCCGGGTGTCACCTCCTGCGGCAGAACGCCGGACGGCGCACGATGGGCGACGCCGAACGGGAACCATTTCGGCGGGCCGCTTGCCGGACAATTGCCTGCGCAATATGGGGAGATCCCAATTCCCGAGGCTGCCCGCAACCTCAACGGTTTCGCTCTCGGCTCCTTCGTGCGCGGCCCCGACAACTACCAGTTCGTGAACGACGTCCCGGTTGCCATCAATCGAAGCGTGCCGCAAGGCGTGATCGGCAATTGGGCCATCGGCGGCGACCGTTATCTCGCCTCCGGCGTTTTTGGGGCATCCCGCAACTAGCCTTGTCTCGGCTGTCAGCCCACCCCATATAACCCCCGTCAATTCAGGACGGGGATCATGCGCACATTTCTGAGCTTTTGGGCAACGGCCGCTGTTTGCGTGGCTGCTTTCATCGCCCCCTTCGCCCTCACCGCCGCCTATGCCGAGCAAAAGGTCGGTGTCGCCGCCGCGGTCAAGCCCGAGGCGACCAGTCAGCCGCCAGGCGGCGAAGCCACCACCCTCAGGATCGGCAAATCCGTCGTCTATAACGAGCGCATCGACACATCCGGCTCAGGCCAAGTGCAGGTGCTGCTGGTCGACGGCTCGACCTTCACTGTTGGCCCGGGCTCGAGCCTCGTCATCGACAAATTCGTCTACAACCCCGCGACCGGCAGGGGCGCGCTGGTGGCGACCTTCTCCAAGGGCGCGCTCAGATTTGTCGGCGGCAAGCTGTCGAAGAACGATCCCGGCGTGGTGGTGAAGACGCCGGCCGGCGCGTTGACCGTGCGCGGCGGCATTTTTTCCGCCAAGGTCGCGGGCGCCAACAATGCGCTGTTCGGCTTCGTGTTTGGCGACTCGCTGTCGCTGAAGCGCGGCGGCAAGCTCTACTCCACCACGCTTGCCGGCAATGTCATCGCCGTGACGGGCGGTGTGCCGGTGGTCCGGCCGCAGACCATGACCGACGTCAACATTCTCCAGGCGGCGTTGAACGGCAAGAGCTGGAAGAAGACGGCGGCCGTCAAGGTGAAAGGCAAGCCTTATCCGAAATATTACGGCAGCCAGCCGACCGGCTTTTACCCCGACCAGCCCTACGTCAGGGAGCTCTATTACGACGGCGCCACCACGCAGATTCTGCTAAACGGCTTGACGCGCGTGCCGCAGCCCATGCCGCAGCCGCCGCAATATCCGGATTATCCCTACAATAATCTCTCGGTGGGACCGAACGGCCCGCGTTGATCGGCGCCAAACCCTTGTAGGCGCATGGCGGGACACCCAAATATGCGGGCCGGCCGGCTCCCCATGCTTGCTCCGCTCCCGCTCCCGAGCGTTTCCTCCTCCCCTGCCGGGCGGTAAGATCGGTGCTCAATCCATTGTCGATGCGGCCCTGCCCCGGGTCGCCGCGATCGAAGCGTTCAGGTTGGCGTGATGCGTGATCCGAAACATCAGATGTGGGCCGAGGCCTGCGCCCTTCTCAAGCAGGCCGAGCAGTTGCACCGCCAGTTCTTCGAGCCCGCGCGCGAGGGCGCCCGCGCCGCCCGCTGGGAGCCGCCGGTCGACATGTTCGAGACCGAGCGCGAGTTGTGGATCATCGCCGCGCTGCCCGGCGTAGCGCCGGAAGCGGTGCGGGTGGAGATCGAAGGCGCGACTTTGGTGATCGCCGGCAGCCGGCCGCTCCCGACCAGGGGCCGGAATGCCAATATTGTAAGGCTGGAGATTCCCTACGGGCGCTTCGAACGCCGCATTTCTCTCGCACCGCGCTTGCGACTTTCCGCGCGCGAACTCTTGAACGGCTGCCTCGTGCTCACCTTCTCCAAGTCGTAGCTCAGTGAGTAACGCATGACCGAAACCGAACATCCGATGCCGCAATCAGCCGAAGGCCCGGTGTCCGCTCCAGCCGAGCAGGCCGCCGTCGCGGGTGAGCGCCCCGCAGGCGAAGCGGCGAAGCCGCTCGACCTGCCGGAGGGCGCGCTGATCCTGGTGCCGACGCGCAATGCCGTGCTGTTCCCCGGCATCGTCGCGCCGCTCGTGCTCGGCCGCCCGGGCTCGATCGCCGGCGCCCAGGCTGCGGCGCAATGGGACAAGCCGGTCGGCGTGATCCTGCAGAACGACCCGACCGTCGACACGCCGGGGCCGGAGCATCTGCATAAGGTCGGCACCGTCGCCGAGATCTTGCGCTATGTCACCGCGCCGGACGGCGGCCATCATCTCGTCGCCCGCGGCACGCGGCGCTTCCGCGTGCTAGAATTCGTGCCGGGCTATCCATATCTCGTCGCCAAGGTCGACGAGATCGGCGAAGCCGAAATCTTCACCACCGAGATCGCCGCGCGCATGCACCAGCTCAAGGAGCGGGCGCGCGAAGCGATTTCGCTGCTGCCCAACGTGCCGCCGGAGATCGCCGGCGCCATCGATCAGGTGCAGTCGCCGTCGGCGCTCGCCGATTTCATCGCCAATGTCTCCGACCTGACCCCTGCCGAGAAGCAGGACCTGCTCGAAACCTTCGATGTCGCCGAGCGGCTGGACAAGTTGCTGCGCTCGCTCGCGCAGCAGATCGAGGTGCTGCGCCTGTCGAAGCAGATCGGCGAGCAGACGCAGGAATCGCTCGCCGGGCGCCAGCGCGAGCACATTCTGCGCGAGCAGCTCCGCCAGATTCAGAAGGAGCTCGGCGAAGGCGAGGAAGGCCAGGCCGAGATCGCCGAGCTGCGCGAGCAGATCGAGAAAGCCGGCATGAGCGAAGAGGCCGAAAAGCAGGCGCAGAAAGAGCTGAAGCGGCTCGAGCGCATGCCCGAGGCTAGCGCCGAGCACGGCATGATCCGCTCTTATCTCGATTGGCTGATCGAGCTGCCCTGGTCGAAGCTCTCCGAGGAGCGCATCGACATCGCCGAGGCGCGCCGCATCCTCGATGAGGACCATTACGGCCTGCCCAAGGTCAAGCAGCGCATCCTCGAATATCTGGCCGTGCGCAAGTTGAAGCCGGAAGGCAAGAGCCCGATCCTGTGCTTCGTCGGCCCGCCCGGCGTCGGCAAGACCTCGCTCGGCCAGTCGATCGCCCGCGCCATGGGCCGCAGATTCGTGCGGCTGTCGCTTGGCGGCGTGCACGACGAGGCCGAGATCAGGGGCCATCGCCGCACCTATATCGGCGCGCTTCCCGGCAACGTGATCCAGTCGATCCGCAAGGCCGGCACGCGCAATCCGGTGATGATGCTCGACGAGATGGACAAGCTGGGCGCCAGCTTCCACGGCGACCCGTCCGCCGCGCTGCTCGAAGTGCTTGATCCAGAACAGAATTCGACGTTCCGCGACAATTACCTCGCGGTGCCGTTCGATCTGTCGCGGGTGATGTTCATCGGCACCGCCAACGTGCTCGATGCCATTCCCGGGCCGTTGCGCGACCGCATGGAGGTGATCGAGCTCCCCGGCTACACCGAGGACGAGAAGGTCGAGATCGCCAAGCGGTATCTCCTGAAGCGCCGGCTCGAGGCGACCGGTCTCACTGCCGACCAGGTCGAGATCACTGAGGCGGCGACCCGCGCGCTGATCCGCGATTACACGCGCGAGGCGGGCGTCCGCAATCTCGAGCGCGAGATCGGGGCACTGTTGCATCACGTCGCCATGCGCATCGCCGACGGCAATGCCGAGCGCGTGCGCATCGGCCCGGATGAGCTGCACGGAATTCTCGGCGCGCGGCGCTTTGAGGGCGAAGTGGCGATGCGCACCTCCGTCCCCGGCGTGGCGACCGGTCTCGCCTGGACGCCGACCGGCGGCGACATTCTATTCGTCGAAGCGGCGCGGGTGCCCGGCAGCGGCAAGCTGATTCTCACCGGCCAGCTCGGCGACGTGATGAAGGAGAGCGCGCAAGCCGCGCTCAGCCTGGTCAAGGCGCGCGCCGTTTCGCTCGGCGTCGACCCGGCCTCGTTTGAGAAGTCGGACATCCATGTCCACGTTCCGGCCGGCGCCATTCCCAAGGATGGCCCCTCCGCGGGCGTCGCCATGTTCACCGCGCTCGCTTCGCTGCTCACCGGCCGCACCGTGCGCAACGACGTGGCCATGACCGGCGAAATTTCGCTGCGCGGGCTCGTGCTGCCGATCGGCGGCGTCAAGAACAAGGTGCTGGCCGCGGTGCGCGCCGGCATCGGGACCGTGCTGCTGCCAGAGCGCAACAAGAAGGACTATGAGGATGTGCCGGAGGCGGCGCGCAAGGCCGTGCGCTTCGTCTGGCTCTCAACGGTCGACGACGCGATCGAGGCGGCGCTGGAGCCTGCACCCGAACGGGCGGCGACGGCTGACGCCTCGGAGGCCCAGCGCCGCGCCGCCAGCGGTTGAGTGCAGCTTCTGCTCACACCAGAGGCACTGGCCGACGATCTCCGTCGCCTCGGCATGAGCCCAGGCGACACGCTGATGATTCATGTTTCGTTACGCGCGGTCGGTCCGCTCGAAGGCGGTCCGGATACGCTGCTCAATGCGTTGGAGTCCGCCGTCGGACCCGACGGCACTTTGCTCATGATCCTTGGCGCCGAAATCGAGCACGACTTCGTCAACCGGCTGCCTCAAGCCGAGCGCGCTGACCTTCTGACCGACGCGCCGCCCTTCGATCCCGCGACAGCCCCGGTGTTTCACGAAGTTGGCTACTTCGCCGAAATCTTCCGGCGTCGCACCGGCACGCTTGTGACCGACAATCCTTCCGGCCGTTTCGGCGCGCGCGGAGCCCGGGCGCAACAGCTGCTCGAAGACGCGCCGTGGCACGATTATTACGGTCCGGGCTCGCCCCTCGATCGCTTCTGCCGGATCGGCGGACGCGTCCTTAGGCTCGGCGCCGATCTTGACACGACGACGGTGCTCCACTTCGCCGAATATCTTGCCGATTTGCCCAACAAGCGGCGCGTGCGCCGGCACTATCGCTGCCGCGGCCGAAATGGACCCGAGACTCGCGTCGTGGAATGCCTCGACGACGAGCACGGCATCGTCGATTGGCCGGGCGAGGACTATTTCGCGACCATCCTGCGCGACTATCTCGCGACCGGCCGCGCCAGGCAGGGCCGCGTCGGCAACGCCCAAAGCGAGCTGATCGACGCGGCCGATCTGGTCGCGTTCGGGGCCGCTTGGATGGCCGAAAGATTCCGGGGCTTCCGCTACTCCTCGGCTTGAGGCACCATCTCGAACCATGCGCCCTTCCCTCCATGCCCGTCTGCGCCGACGCTTTGGTCCACAGGTCGATCCGCTCACGCGGCGCGACTTCATTAAAGGCTCGGCTGCCGCCGGCCTGGCGCTGCTCCTCAGCGGGTCGCACGCTTTTGCCGATCGCGCCAAACCCAATGGCAAATCCGTGGTGATCATCGGCGCGGGCTTCGCCGGGCTCACCGCCGCCTATGAGCTGCTTGCCGCCGGTTACGACGTGACGGTGCTCGAAGCCCGCGAGCGGGTAAGCGGCCGCGTCATCAGCTTCGACGATTTCATCCCCGGCCGCATCGTCGAGGGCGGCGGCGAGCTGATCGGCAGCAACCATCGGCTCTGGGCCGCTTACGCCAAAAAATTCGGACTCGAGTTCCTCGAAGTGCCCGACAGCGATGCCGATTGGCCGGTGGTGATCGACGGCAAGCTCTTGAGCGAACGGGAGGCCGAACTTCTCTGGGAGGGATTGGACGACATTTTGGAACAGATCGGCGGCGATCCTGAACCGATCCTTGCCGACACGCCATGGGAGAGTCCCGACGCGCGGAAGCTCGATTTGATCGCGGTGCCCGACAAGGTCATGTCTGTCGATGCGCCGGAGATCGCTAAGCGGGCGCTCATCGCCGATTTCGTCTCCGAAACCGGCGTGCCTCCCGAGCGGCAGAGCTATCTTGCGCTGCTCACGGCTGTGAATGGGGGAAGCCTGGAGAAATATTGGACCGAGACCAAGGTCTATCACTGCAAGGGCGGCAACCAGCAGCTCGCGCAGAAACTCGTCGCGGCGACCGGCGCCGAGCGCATTCTTTTGAACATGCCGGTGAACGGAGTGAAGATCGCCGGCGACCGCGTCGTCGTCGCCTGCGCCGATGGGCGCAGCTTCGCCGCCGACGATGCGATCCTCACCGTGCCGCCTTCGGTGTGGGACCAGATCGAATTCGATCCGCCGCTCCCCGCGGTGTTGCGCCCGCAGATGGGACATAACGTCAAGTACCTGATTTCGCTCAAGAATCGTTTCTGGCTGAGCGACAATCTCTCGCCGGAGTCGCTCAGCAACGGCACTGTGCAGGCGACCTGGGAGTCGACGGCGGGCCAGGCGGGAGACGCACCTGCGGGCATGGTCGCGTTTTCCGGCGGCGCAGGCGCCGATGCGATGAGCGTACTCCCGCCCGATCGGCGCGACGCGGCCTATGCCGAAGAGCTTCGCCTGCGCTACCCGAAATTTGCCGATGCCTTCGTCGCGAGCCGCTTCATGGATTGGCCGTCCGTGCCGTGGACGCGGGCGAGCTATTCCTTCGCCGCGCCCGGCGAAGTGACGACCATGGGACCCATACTCGACCAGGGCATCGAGGGGCGCTTGCATTTCGCCGGCGAGCACGCCTGCTATAAATTCGCGGGCTACATGGAAGGCGCCCTGACTTCGGGGCTGAAGATCGCCCGCCGCCTCGCAGCACGCGACGGCGCCGCGATTGAAAGCGGCGGCTGAGCTAGGCCTGGCGCAGCAGCAAGCCCGGGAAATGCGAGTTGCACGCCATCACATGGGTGATGGCGGCGCGGTCATATTCGTCGCCCGAGCGATACGTCTCGAAATAGTCGTTGAGCCTCTCTACGCGCTCCTGCATGGCGCCAACCGCCTGCAAGCCTACCGAGACGCCGTAATTGGTGAAGGCGAAGCGCATCCCGGGCAGGTAAGGCTCGCGCGCGAAATAGCCGCCCTCCACCCACATCTGGTCGAGCATGGCGATTGAGCGCCGCTTTTGCAGCTCTGCCCACCACTCGTCGGGAAAGAAATGCGTCATCCACAGCATCATGCCGAGTCCGAGATCCTGGGTGATGACGAGCTCGCGCGCGGTCCGGCCGATGATCGCGCGCATCTCGGCGATTTCCTCTGCGAGCGCCGCCCCGTCGAGCAGCCGGTAGGACACATAACCGTCGAAGGCGTCGAGCGCACCGAAGCCGTAGCCGGGATACGGGCCGCTCAGATCTTCCTGCATCTTCCAGATCACGCCACGACCCGGCACCACGAAGGGACGGTGAATATCCTGCGCCAAGGCAATAGCTCTCCGCCGGTAGGCAGGCTCATAGCGACCAAGTACGGAGAGGGCGTAAAGCCACATGGCGAGATAATGGAAATATTGCCCGTCGCGGTCCGGCTCCTCGCCGATGCGGATGCCGCGTTTGCGCCCGAGCACGCGCTCGACATCGCCGACCAACCAAACCGCCTCGTCGAGATAACGCTGCTCTTTCAGCTCTTCATAGAGCGAGACGAGCAGCACCAGTCCGAACGCGTCGGTCCAAAGATAGCGCAAGCCGTTGGGCCAGATGCGCTCTTCGCGCAGAAAATCGAGCTTGGCGAGGACATAATCGATGTCCTTCAGCCCGGTCATCGCCTAGCCAGGCACGCTATCGTCCGGAGGATCGTCTTCGAGCGCGCGATAGGCGGCGCCCTCGAGGTCCTCGAACTGGCCCGAGCGCAGCGCCCACATGAAGGTCGCAAGGCCGAGCCCGCCGAGCAGGAGCGCCACCGGAACGAGCCAAGCGAGCGCGGTCATGTTCGCCCCCTCCCCGCGAGCCGCGCGGCATAGGCGGAAACCAGGATCGAGGAGGTCGACATGACGATGGCGGCAATCAGTGGCGTGACGAAGCCGGCCACGGCGAGCGGCACGCAGATGACATTATAGACTAAGGCGACGGCGAAATTCTGCAGCGCCATGGAGCGCGCGCGCTTGCCCACGGCAATCGCTTCGAGCACCGGCGCTAGCTTCTCGCCTTGGAACACGAAATCCGCGGTGCGCTGGCTGATATCCGCGGCACTCGACGGCGAGATCGAGGCATGCGCCGCAGCGAGCGCCGGAGCGTCGTTGAGCCCGTCGCCGGCCATCAGCACTTTGCGGCCCTCGGCCGCCCGCGCATCGAGCCAAGCAATCTTTTGCGCGGGCTTCAATTCGGCCTGCCAGTCGTCGATGCCCGCCTCGCGCGCAATGGTCTCCACCACGGCTTTGCGATCGCCGGAAAGGAGCGCCACCGCGTAGCCCTGCCGCTTCAGCGCGCCGACCACAGCGGCGGCGTCTGAGCGAATCGTGTCGGCGAAGCGGAACCGCACCGGCGCCGTCCAGTCGCCGCGGTACCAGACTTCGCTTGCCTCGCCGTCGCTGCGAATGCCGCACCAAGCGGCGGAACCGAGCCGCTCCTCGCCTTGCGGCAGCACTCGCTTCAGGCCTTCACCAGGGACCTCATCCACGTCGGGCGCGGGGCTCACCTTTCCGAGCCGCGTCTCTGCCGCCGCGACTAGTGCGCGTGCCAGGGGATGCTTGCTCGCGCAAGCGAGGCTTGCGGCGCCCCTCAGCGCATCGTCGGAGACCCGCTCGTCGTTCAGAAGCTCCGGGCGTCCGAGCGTCAAGGTCCCGGTCTTGTCGAACACCACCATGTCGGCCTCGGCGATGCGCTCGAGCCCATCCGCAGCCTTGACGATAATCCCTTGGCGGAACAGCCGGCTTGCCGCCGCAATCTGCACCGCAGGCACCGCCAGCGCGAGCGCGCAAGGACAGGTGATGATGAGCACGGCGATCGCGTAGGTGAGCGCCGTTTGCCAAGTCGCGCCAAAAGCGAGCCAGCCGACGAATGTTGCAAGCCCAAGCCCATGCACGGCCGGCGCATAAATCTGCGCCGCCCGGTCTGCGAGCCGGCGGTAGCGCGCCCTCCCCTGCTCGGCCGCCTGCATCAGCCGGCCGATCTCGGCGAGAAACGTGGCATTGTCCGCCGCCTTGACCATGATCTTGAGCGGCCCGGTCAGGTTGAGGGTGCCGGCATAAATCTCCTGACCGGCCGTCACGCTGAGCGGGGCGGTCTCGCCGGTAATCTGGCTCTGATCGACCTGCCCCGACCCCTCGATCACCACGCCGTCGGCGGCCACGCGTTCGCCGGCCGCGACCAGAAGCTGGTCGCCGGCTTTGAGCGCATGCGCCGGCACCGCGCGCTGCGCACCATCGGATTCGATGATCGTGGCGATGCCGCTTTGCAGCCCAAGCAGGTTTTGCGCCTCGCCGCGCGCCCGCACCCGCAAGGTCTCGTCGAGGAAGCGGCCAATCAACAGGAAGAACAGCAAGGAGACCGCGGCGTCGAAATAGACCTGCTCGCTGCCGCGCATGGTCTGGTAAAGGCTCATCCCCGTCGCCAACAGAATTGCGAGCGAGATCGGCACGTCCATGTTGAGCCGCCGTCCCTTGAGCGCAGAGAGCGCCGATATGAAGAACGGTTGCCCGGCATAGGCGACGGTGGGCAGCGCGATCAACGCCGAGATCCATCGAAAGGCGGTGGCGAGCCTCGGATCCATATCGCTCGCCTCGCCGGCCCAGACGGCGACGGAAATCAACATGATGTTCATCGCCGCGAAGCCGGCCACCGCCACGCAGCGCAACAGATAACTCTGCCGCGCCTTGTCCTGGCCCGGCTTCGCCGTTTCGATCGGCGCCGCGGCGAAGCCCGCCCCTTTCAGCGCGTCGATGAACTCTCCGGCGCCGGCCAGCGCCGGGTCGTAGGCGATGCTCACCCGCTTGGCCGATAGCGAGGCGCGCGCAGTTTCCACCCCTGGCACTTTGAGCACGGCGCGCTCCACGGAGCGCAGACAGCCGCCGCAATGCATGTTTTCGATCGCCAAGGTCATGACCGCAGGCGTGGGTGCGGCGCCGGTCCGCGCGCCGCCTGCAAGCTGACCGGCGCGTGCGTGGATCGTCATGGCATCCCCGCAACGTAAAGCCGCTGCTTGAGCCGGTAGGCGCTCTCGCGCGGCTCATCCTTGTGCCGCGAAGCTACCGAGATCACCCACAGGCCTTGCGGCAGGTCGATCGCCGCCGAATAGCGGCCATCCGACACTTCTTGAAGGACCACGCGGCGATCGTGCTTGTCGGTCGCCGGCCGGGCGAACTCCGCGGCAACATGTAGGCGCGTCACCGGAGCGCCAGTCCTGTCGGTGACATGAAACGCGAGCGTGCCGCTCTGATAGCCAATCTCGGTTCGCCAGCCGCGCGCGGCCTGCGCCGCGTCGGCCTCGATCGTCTGATTGTAGGCGAGCCCTCTCTGATAGGGCTTGGACGTGTCGCCGCCGCTGAAGGTCGCCACCGCGAAATAGACGAAGATGGCGTTGGCGAGCAGCATCACCCCGAAAAAGCCAACGAGCCCCGCCAGCACGTGCCGCCCGTGCACGCCATCGGCGAACCAGGTTCGCGCCGTCATCGCTCGGGTCCTTGGAACAACGCCTGGTGGTCGGCGCTCGACACGCCGTCGAGACCGGTCACCACGAAGGAGAACTCGCTCGCGGTGCCGTCAAGCGCACCAACCGAAGCCTTGTCGAGCGCGACATAGGCCCTGACCGCCTGGAGTCCGTCGGCCGGCACCGTGATGATCGGTTTGGCCTGCTTCTCCTGCCCAATCACGCTCAGCGTGGCCCCAGGAAGGCCCTGAACCGCGATGGTGAAGTCGCGCGGCTCATAGGCCTTGTTGAGAATCTTGACGGTGTAGCCGTTGCGCAAGCCGCCGTCGGAAAGCTTGACGTAGATCGGATTGCGGTCATGCAGCACACTGACCTCGAGCTCTGGCCGCACCAGCAGTGCGGTGAGCATGATCAACCCGACTACGGCCATGGCCGTGGCATAGATCAGCACCCTTGGCCGCAGGAAATCGACCGGGGCCATGTCCTGCCCGGCCGACTCCAAGTGACGCACCGTATCGTAGGAGATCAGCGATCGCGGCCTGCCGATCTTGTCCATGATCTCGTTGCAAGCGTCGATGCACAGCGCGCATTGGATGCATTCGAGCTGCGCGCCGTTGCGGATATCGATACCGGTAGGGCAGACCGCCACGCATTGACGGCAATCGATGCAGTCGCCCCTGCCCTCCCAGGATTGCCCGGCCTTGTGGGGTCCCCGCGGCTCGCCGCGCCAATCACGGTAGGAGATAAACAGCGAGTCGCGATCGACCATCGCTCCCTGGATGCGCGGCCAGGGACACATATAGATGCAGACCTGCTCGCGGGCGATGCCGCCGAGCAGATAGGTCGTGGCGGTGAAGATGCCAATGAACGCGTAGGCGACCATCGGCGCTTCGAACGTGACGAGCTGGCGCGCCAAACTCGGCGCATCGGCAAAGTAGAACACCCAGGCGCCGCCGGTCGCCACCGCGATCAGGAGCCAAGTGAAATGCGTGGCGCCCTTGCGCCACAAGGTCTCGAACGACCAAGGGTTCTTGTCGAGCCGGATGCGTTGATTGCGGTCGCCCTGGAAGAAGCGCTCGACCGCGATCATCAAATCGGTCCACACCGTCTGCGGACAGGTATAGCCGCACCACATGCGCCCGGCGATGGAGGTCACAAGAAACAGGCCCAGCGCGGCCAGCACCAGCAACCCGGTGATGTAGTAGAATTCCTGCGGCCAAATCTCGAGGAAGAAGAAAAAGAAGCGCCGCGACGGGAAATCGATCAGCACCGCCTGGTCCGGCATGTACGGGCCGCGGTCCCAGCGAATCCACGGCACCAGATAGTAGATCGACAAGGTCACCGCCATGACGATCCATTTGATGGTGCGGAACGTGCCATGCGCGCGCTTGGGATAAATCTTCTCTCGCGGCGCATACAGCGAGCCGCCGCCGCGCTCGATCGTCGGCGCCTCGCTGCGCTCGACGCCGGGCGCCGCTTCGGTGAAATTGGCGATGCCGCGGCTCCTTCCCGGCACTTCGCCGACGTCATCCTTGAAATGCATAATCGTCATGCCTGAAGGCCTCAGCTATTGGCCCCCGCCAAGCGAATGGACATAGATCGCGAGTTCCTTGATGGTTTCGGCGTCGAGCCGGTGCGCCCAGGCCGGCATCACTCCGGCGCGGCCGACGCGGATGCTGCCGGCGATGGCCGGCTTGTCGCCGCCATAGAGCCAAAGCTCGTCGGTCAGGTCCGGCGCGCCAATCGCCCGGTCGCCCTTGCCTTGCGCGCCATGGCAGGGCACGCAGGTCGCAGCAAAGGTTTGCGCGCCGCGCGTAGCGGCTTGCGCGTCGTCGGCGCGGCCGGAGAGCGACAGCACATATTCCGCGACGTCGTTGATCTGCGGCTCCGCCAGCACACCGGTCCTGCCGAAGGCCGGCATTTGCGTGCCGGCGCCGCGCGTCTTGGCATCGTCGGCGCGAATGCCATGCAGGATGGTGACCTGAATGTCGTCGAGCGTGCCTCCCCAGAGCCAGGAATCGTCCCGCAGATTGGGATAGCCGAAGGCACCTTGCGCACCGCGGCCGTGGCAGGGCGCGCAGTTGTCGCCGAACGTGGCCTCCCCGCCGGCCAGGGCGAAGCGGAGCAGTTCGGGATCCTCGTTGATCGCCGCGAGATCGCTTGCCGCGATCTTGTCCCGGTACACGGCCTTGGCCGCCTTCGCCGCCTCGACCTGCCCCGCTACCGTCTCGCGCTGGCTATAGCCGAGCCATCCCTTGGTGTGACTCGATACCAGCGGCCAGGCCGGCATCAACAGCCAATAGCCGATCGACCACACGACCGTCGCGTAGAACACATAGAGCCACCATTTGGGCAGCGGCTTATTCAGCTCGTGAATGCCGTCCCATTCATGGCCGGTGGTCTCGATCCCGGTCTCGCTGTCG
>JBQGDO010000010.1:0-12192 GCA_052039105.1 Methyloceanibacter sp. | reverse complement strand
CTGGATCTTCCCTCCGGCGCTGACCCTGCAATATCACTTCACCGCCATGGGCGCCTGGAAGCCTTATGTCGGCGCCGGCGTGCAATATATCGATTTCTTCGACACCGGCACCGGCCAGAACCGGCTCGGCGCGACCAAGGTGACCATCGACGATGCATTCGGCTTCACCCTGCAAGCCGGCCTCGACATCTCGATCGGCAACGGCTGGTCGTTCAATGCCGACGTCAAGAAGACCTGGCTGGATACCGAGGTTACCTGGCACAACACCGCGCTTGGCGTGAATGTCGTCGGCGATGCCGACCTCGACCCCTGGATCTTCTCGGTCGGCCTTGGCTATCGCTTCAATCTATTCGGTCACGGTGCCGAAGCCGCACCGCTCACCCCGATAAAGTAACCATATAATCGGTTGGGGTAGGGAAGGGCCTGGCGTGCCGCCAGGTCCTTTGCCTTTGCGGCATGCGAGATCGAGCCTTGCCGATTCCCGACTTGCGCGGCTAGAAGGAGCACGCGCGGGACCTTCGCGCAGCTTGGGAGTTCGACATTTGCGCGTAGGCCTCTATCCCGGAAGCTTCGACCCGGTCACCTACGGCCACATCGACATTGTGCGCCGGGCGGCGCATCTCGTCGACAAGCTGGTCATCGCCATCGGTACCCACCACGACAAACACCCGCTGTTCACCGCCGAAGAGCGCGTGAAACTGACCAAAGGCGTGCTCGGACCCATCGCCAAGTCGATCGGGCTTGGGCTCGAGGTCACCACCTACGACAATCTCACCGTCGATGCGGCCAAGGACACGAAGGCGACGGTCGTCATCCGCGGCCTGCGCGATTCCGGCGATTTCGACTACGAGATGCAGATGGCCGGCATGAACCAGGTGCTTGCGCCGGAAATCGAGACGGTGTTTCTGGCTTCGTCGCCGGAGGCGCGGCACATCGCTGCGAGCCTCGTCCGCCAGATTGCCGCAATGGGCGGCGACGTTTCGTCCTTCGTGCCGCCTGTGGTGGCCGCCGCGCTGAAAAAGAAGTTCGCCGGCTAGACCCGGCGCCAACATTCTCCAAGGAGGTGTCATGAACGTGCCGTCAAGCCTGCTGTTCGCCGCCGCACTCGCGCTCGGTATCGCCGTTGCGCACGCTCCCGCAGTCGCCGGCAATCTGTCGGATCCCGCGAGTCTCAACGAGCAGGCGCCGCCTACCTACAAGGCGAAGTTCGACACGAGCAAAGGCTCCTTCGTCATCGAGGTCAATCGCGCCTGGGCGCCGAACGGCGCCGACCGTTTCTACAATCTCGTCAAGAACGGCTTCTACGACAGCACGCGCTTCTTCCGCGTGGTCCCGGGCTTCATGGTGCAGTTCGGCATCAACGGCGATCCCAACGTCGCCGCCGCCTGGCGCGCCGCCAATATCAAGGACGATCCCGTTAAGCAGAGCAACGCGCGCGGCATGGTCACCTTCGCGACGGCCGGGCCGAATACGCGCACGACGCAGACCTTCATCAATTTCGGCAACAACGATTTTCTCGATAACCAGGGCTTCTCGCCGTTCGGCAAGGTCGTCTCAGGCATGGACGTGGTCGATGCAATCAACAGCGGCTACGGCGAAAAACCGGACCAGGGTTTGATCCAGGAACACGGCAACAAATATCTGGAACAGGTGTTCCCCGAGCTCGATTACGTGAAGACGGCGACGATCGAGCCATAGACCCGTGCTTATTCGGAAGGACAATTGATATGGCAAAGCCAGAAGACACGCTCGTCATCGAGACGAGCAAGGGCAGCGTGACAGTGGAGTTGCGTCCCGATCTCGCGCCGAACCACGTCGCCCGCATCAAGGAGCTCGCCCGCCAAGGCTTCTATGACGGCGTGGTGTTCCACCGCGTGATCGACGGCTTCATGGCGCAGACCGGTGATCCAACCGGGAGCGGCATGGGCGGTTCGGGCAAGAAGCTCAAGGCCGAGTTCAGCGCCGAACCGCATACGCGCGGCGCGGTCTCCATGGCCCGCGCGCAGAACCCGGACTCGGCCGACAGCCAGTTCTTCATCTGTTTCGATGATGCGACCTTCCTCGACCGCAAATACACGGTGTGGGGCCGTGTGATCGAAGGCATGGAGAATGTCGACAAGATCAATCGCGGCGAGCCGACGGCCAATCCCGACAAGATGCTGAGCGTGCGGGTCGCCTCGGATTTGACCTAAGTCGCAGGCGGCCGTGCGCGTCGACGCCTTTGACTACCATCTACCGGAGGAATTGATCGCGCTCCGCCCCGCCAGTCCGCGCGACACCGCGCGGCTCCTGGTGGTCTATCCCGGCGCAGAGCCGCCTTTTGCCGACCGGATGATCCTGGACCTTCCGGAACTGCTCCACCCTGGCGACGCGCTCGTGTTCAACGACACCAAGGTCATCCCCGCCGAGCTGAGGGGCGTGCGCGAGCGCGACGACAGCAAGGCGCAAGTTTCGGTGACCTTGACTGAGCGGATTGATGCCAATCGCTGGCATGCTCTGGCGCGCCCCGCCAAGCGCCTCAAGCAAGGCGACCGTGTCGTTTTCGGTCAGGGCGACGGTGTTTGCCTGCTTGGCGAACTCATCGCGACGGTTGAAGCCAAAGGCATGGAGGGCGAGGTGACGCTCGCCTTCGATTTCAGTGACGCGAGTCTCGACGAGGCCATCGCACGCTTCGGCGAAATGCCGCTGCCGCCATATATCGCCTCGCGACGCCCTGCCGATGACCAAGACCGCACCGACTATCAGACCAGCTTCGCGCGAGAGGAGGGCGCGGTCGCGGCGCCGACTGCCGGTCTGCATTTCACCGAGCGGCTGATGGCGGCGCTCGATGCGCGCCGCGTCTCTCGTCATTTCGTCACGCTGCATGTCGGTCCCGGCACGTTTCTGCCCGTGCGCAGCGCCGACACCGCGGGCCATGTCATGCATGAGGAGACCGGCACCATCACGGCTGAGACGGCGGGCGCCCTGAACGCGGTCAAGCAGCGTGGAGGGGCCGTCGTCGCCGTCGGCACGACCTCGCTCCGGCTGCTGGAGAGTGCGACGGACGCAAAGGGCGAACTCAGGCCGTTCTTTGGCGCCACCAATCTGTTCATCACCCCGGGCTATCGCTTTCGCTTCGTCGACCGGCTCGTGACCAATTTCCACCTGCCGCGTTCGACCCTATTCATGCTGGTCGCCGCGTTCTCGGGGCTCGATCTGATGCAGCGCGCATATGCCCATGCGGTCGCACAGCGCTACCGCTTCTATTCCTATGGTGATGCCTGCCTGCTTGACCCTGCGCGAGGCGCAGCATGAGCGGTCGTTTCGCCTTCGAGGTCAAAGCACGCGACGGCGCGGCGCGCATGGGCGCGATCACAACGCCGCGCGGTATCGTGCGCACGCCGGCTTTCATGCCGGTCGGCACCGGCGCCACCGTAAAGGCCATGTTCCCCGAAGACGTGGAGGCCTCCGGCGCCGACATCATCCTTGCCAACACCTACCATCTGATGTTGCGGCCCGGCGCTGAGCGCATCGCCCGGCTCGGCGGCCTTCACAAATTCATGCATTGGGAGAAACCGATCCTCACCGATAGCGGCGGCTATCAGGTCATGTCCCTGGCGAAGCTGAGAAAGATCGATGAGGACGGCGTCACCTTCCAGTCGCATATCGACGGCGCGAGCGTCACCTTGACGCCGGAGCGGGCCATCGAGGTGCAGTGCTTGCTCGGCGCCGACATCCAAATGGTACTCGACGAATGCACCCCGTTTCCCGTCACGCGCGATGAGGCACGAAGATCGTTGGAGCTCTCGCTCCGCTGGGCCGGGCGCTCCAAGCAGGCTTTCGCCAAGCTCGCCAAGCCCGGCCAGGCCCTGTTCGGCATCGTGCAGGGCAGCACTTTTCCGGAGCTGCGCGAGCAAAGCGCCCGTGCGCTGATCGAGATCGGCTTCGATGGCTATGCCATCGGCGGCCTTGCCGTCGGCGAGGGTCAGGCTGCCATGCTCGACACGGTGGACGTCACCACCGCGCATCTGCCGCAAGACAGACCGCGCTATCTGATGGGCGTCGGCACGCCGGAGGATCTGCTGCTGTCGATCGCCCGCGGCATCGACATGTTTGATTGCGTCATGCCCACGCGTTCGGGGCGGCACTGTCAGGCCTTCACCTGGGGCGGACGGCTCAATCTCCGCAATGCCCGCTATGCCGAGGACGCGACGCCGCTCGATCCCGAGAGTGCCTGTCCCGCAGCGCATTATGAGCGCGCCTACCTGCATCATCTGGTGAAGTCGGGCGAGACACTCGGCGCCATGCTGCTGAGCTACGCCAATGTCCAGTTCTATCAGGAGCTGATGGCCCGCGCCCGGGAAGCGATTGCCGAAGGGCGCCTGGCGGCCTTCACCGAGGACCTGCAGCGCCGCTATGCGGGAGCCTCGGACCCTGTCGATGCGGATCAAGCCTGCTGACCTGGCGTTGCCTGCACCACGCAGCCTTTGACGCGCCAATCACCATTCTTGAGCTGCTCGAGCTGGAACTCGGCCAGCCATTCGTGCTCGGTGCTGTCGGTGATCAACACTTGCTGCACGATGCGGCGGCCCGTCTGTTCGACGCCGAGAAAAGCGAAGCGCCGTGTATCGAGCATGGTCGGCATCTCCTGGGCGATCGAACGCAGGAAGCGATCCGGCTTGCCGAAGAAGCGCTGGGTGGAGGGCGCAAGCGCGGCAAAGGCGAGATCCGCATCGCGAGCAACGTAGGCGCGGATTTGCTTGCGGACGGCGCGCTCGATCTCCTCCCGTTCTCGTGGCGTGAAGGTCCGCGGCACGAACCTTTCGTCGGGCTTCAACAAAACGCGCTGAAGCAACGCATTCTCTGCGCGTGCTGACGGAAGTGCGGCTCTCGCATCCATTTGCAGCACGGCCATGCTGGCGCCTGCGAGCAGAAAGCCCGCAAATCCGGCCAGAATCACAGCTCCCGCGAGCGCCGTCCCGGCGGACAGCGCGGCAAAAGCTCTGCCGAGCTTAATGGACATCGAGGCGCCTCCGGGAGCGTCCAGGCTCCCGCTCTTGCGCTATAACCGCGACGGCTGCCGGAAGGTTGCATGCGGCTATTGCGAGGCGATATCCGAGGCGGGACCCCCCTTGACCAGCTGCTTCCGCTCGCGTGCCAAGAGATAGAGGCCCGACAGGATCACGATCGCCGCACCTGCTAAGGTCCATTCCGTCGGCACGTCGCCGAACACGAGGAATCCGGCCGCCGACATCCAGATCAGGCCGAGATAGATGAAGGGCGCCAGCACCGCCGCCGGCGCGCTCCGATGCGCCAGGATCAGCAGCCAGTGCCCGAGCCCGCCCCAGAAGCCCAGCGAAGCGAGGAGCAGCCATTGCCCGGCGCCGTCCGGCCAGTGCCAGACGCCGACCGCGAACGGCGCGAGGAGCAGCACGCCCGCGAGCGGCGTGTAGGTCTGCGTCACCGAGGCGGGGTCGAACGCCGCGAGATAGCGGGTCGCCAGATTGTAGAAGGCATAGCCGAGCGTGGCGATGAGCGCGAGCAGCATGGCCCAATGCACCGTGCCGATGCCGGGATGCATCACCACCAGCACGCCGGCAAAGCCAGCCAAAATCGCCAGCATGCGGTGCCAGCCGACCCACTCGCCGAGCAGCGGTCCGGCCAGCGCCGCAACCAGCAGCGGGGTGAGGAAGAAGATGGTGATGGTCTGGTCGAGCTGAAGGTAACGCAGTGCGAGGAAGTTGAAGCCGGTGGTCACGATCATCAGCATCGAGCGGACGATCTGGATCAGCGGCTTTACCGACCGCAGGGAGGGCCGCAACGCAAACGGCCACAAAACGACCGCGCTGAACACCACATGGCCCGCAAAACGCAGCCAAGTGACCTGGGTGACCGGAACATGTTCGATCACCACCAGGTACTTGGCCGTGGAATCGAGCACGGCGAAGCAGACCGTGGCCAGCACCATGAGTCCAATGGCCCTGAGCCTGGCGGCTTGTTCTGCGGGCGAGGGGGCGTGGCGCGGGGTCATGGAGGCGCGTTTCTGCATCAATCTTTGCCAAAAGGCTATCGGCCGCTAAGGTCTAGCGGCCCGTAACGGGCGGCAGCGAGAGGAGAGGAAGCGTGGCTGACATTCGCGCCATATGCGCCATCGGCCAGCGCGGCCAGTTGGGCTTGAACGGCAGGCTCCCCTGGGAAGGCAACAAGGGGCGCGAATATGTTGCCGATGTGGCGCGCTTCTTCGAGGTAACACGCGGCCATGTGATCATTGCCGGGCCGACCACGATCGCTTCGATTCCGCCCTTCGCCTATGAGGACCGGACCATTTGCGAGATCAGATCGACCCACCATCCAGAAGAGGTGCTCGCCTGGTTCCCGGACCGCGTAGTCTATGTCGGCGGCGGTCCGCCGGTGTGGGAGACCTACGCGCCCTATATCCGCCACTGGGACATCAACCGGCTGCCTTATGACGGCGAAGCGGACCGTTGGTTCGATCCTGCCTGGCTTGTCGCAGGCATGGCCCGTTGAAACTGGCGATTCCGAAAGCATGACCGGAGCCGTACTTAGGGAGGAGCACCGGAACGCGTTAGTCTAGGTGGGCGGGGAATGTTCGGAGGAACCTGACATGAGCGTTTCCGCATTGCGATTGGCGAGCGTCGTATCCCTGCTGCTCGTCGCTGCCATGCCGGCACCCGCCTTGGCGCAGACCGGCGCCACCAAAGACGAAGCCGTGGCCATGGTGAAGAAGGCGGTGGCTTTCATTATGACCGAGGGCCCGGCCAACTCTTATCCCGAGATCAGCAATCCACGGGGCCGGTTCGTCGATCGTGACCTCTACATCGTTGTCTACGGACTCGATGGAATGGTGCTCGCTCACGGTGCGGACGCCAAACGCGTCGGCACCAACCAGATCAACGACACGGATCCCGACGGCAAGGCCTTCGTGAAGGAACGTGTGGAGCTCGCCGCCACGCAGCCGAGCTTTTGGCAGAGCTACAAATTCATGAACCCGGTAACGCACGACATCGCGCCCAAGGAAATGTATTGCGAACGGCTCGAACAGACGGTCGTTTGCGGCGGGGTCTACGCTCACTAGCCCGGCTCTTGTTTCCGAAGGTCGCGCATCCCGGGGCCAAGCGTCGCGCCAAGGGTTGTGGCGCAGGCCATAACGCGCGCCCATATGGTAAAGTCTTAAACTCCAGGGTTCAGAATTGCGTGAAAGGCTTGGGAAACGGGCAGGTCACCCGCCACCAACAGGGATTATGGTTTGGATTCGCATGAGTCGAGGCTACCATCTTCGCGGCGGGATTGCGGCAGGGGCGCAGCCTTCCTGCCCCTGGGAAACCCGAATCCTGTGACAAAGGCTCATGCACTTGGGACGCGACGATCGTAAGGAGGCTTCGATCCAAACCGCTGCGGAACCGGAATTCACCGCCGAGCAAATCGGCTGGCGCTTCGCCCTCGGCACCCTGGTGCTCGTTGGGGCCTACATCGCCTGGCCGCTCATTCCAGTGGTGATGATGACCGACCTCGAACCGGGCATCAAAGCTGCGATCTCGGGCGTGCTCGGCGCCACGCCCTTTATGTCGAAATTCGTCGCGCTCGCCATCATGGGCCGTCCCGCCTATTACTTCCTCAAGCGAACCGTGTTCAGCCGCATGCGCCGCAAGGCGGCAAGCCCCGCCGAATAGCGAATTGCCTGGTCAATAAAAAGGGCGCCGGCGGAAACCGGCGCCCTCTCTGTTTGTCTTGCGTGACGGGGCTTCAGTAACAGTAGTCCCAATAGCCGCGATACATGAACGGATCGGCCCAGTACCAACAGAGATAAGGCTCGGGCGCGTAGGGCACGACGCCGACGCCAGGTGCTGCAAGCAGCGAGCCGAGCACGATGCCGGCAACGAACTGACCGTAATACGGCCGGTAGCCCCAGTTGCGCACATAGGCGCGCCGGTTCCAGTTCTTGTTCCAGTGATTGTTGTAGTTGCTCCAACCCTTACCCCAGCCCTTGCCGTAGTGCTTGTTCCAATCGCCCTTGCCGTTCCATTTCTTGTCGTTCTTGCTCCAATTCTTGTTGTAGTTGTTGTTGCCCTTGTTCCAGTTGCCGTCGCCCTTGCCACCGCCCCAGTTCTCACCGCCCCCTTTCCAGTTCTGACTGCCGCCCTTCCAGTTCTGGCCACCGCCGTTCCAGTTTTGGCCGCCGCCCTTCGAGCCGCCACCCCAATTCTGTCCGTCGCCCCTCTCGGCGAGGACAATACCGGCGCCGTTGCCTGCCGAGGCGGGCTGCTGTGTGACGGCAACGCCGAGGCAAAATGCGAAAGCGAGAACGGTCGCGCCGCGAAAGCGGGTGCGTCCGCTCGTTGAATTCAGATCGAAAGTCATGGTGATTCCTCCAGCGTCCGCGATTGATTCGAAGTCCTGACAAGTCTTGGTGGCGGATATGAGACGTGCGCCGCCCGCGTCGCGGTCTGGTCCCGTCTCACTCGTCAGGATGCAGCTTACCGAGCGGCGCTGAACCCGATCTGAGGAGGCCGTTCATCGCGCGTTCATCGTGAGTCGCCGCTGGGGGAGTCGCAGCAACGGCACGCGGGGAGCCGATGTCAAGAAATTGTAGGCTTGTAGGACTAAGCTCGACGCATGAGAGGTGAACTGGCGCGAAACGCCACTCTGGTCGTGGCGGCGATGATGTTGGGGCTCGCCCTAGGCGGGCTGACGAAGTTCGGCCTGGGTCACGGACTCTCTCTTGCCGTCGAGAGCCATTCTCCCCACCGTTTGGCAACCCCTTAAGGGCGGCGAAACTGCCGCCCCTACTGTTCGGGTGTCTTAGCGCCGGGCGTACTTTTTCTTGGTCCGGTATTTGGGGGCTGTCTCTTCCTGACCTGCACAGAAGAGTGCGTGAACGCTGCCCGGTTCGGCAATGCAGCGGCCGTTTTTCATGACCTCCGGATTGTAGATGCCCGTCGCACTCAAGACCGGTACGGACATGATCGCTAGGATGTACCCCATCTGCCCCTCCTGTTTGGCGTGAGCCACGCCCCGGCCACAGTATCACGCGCATGCAGGCGAATTCCATGCGCCCATCGAAAAATGCTGTGCATGTTGCCGGTCAAGCACATCGGCCGTGCCGCTGCGGCCCAGTTTACCGGAGCCGCGGGCGACGGTTGGGCAAAGTCGGCGGATTGGTGAGCCCGCTGGGACTCGAACCCAGGACCCCTTGATTAAAAGTCAAGTGCTCTACCGGCTGAGCTACGGGCTCTCTTGAGCGACCATATGGTCGGCTGAGAGGCAAAAGCAATATTGCGCATCGCCTTGCTAAACAACCAAAAATGCGGCATCCCCCGCATGGTCGCCATGATCTGACGCGAAGGCCATGCCGAGCACGAGGGGAAACGGAGGATGGCGCGCAAAAAACAGAAGAGGAAAGGGTGGCGCCATTGGCATCGCCTGCTCTTCGCCATTCCCTACGTCGCCATGCTCTGGGTGCCATCCTATAACCGGTTGGAACCGGAGCTCGGCGGCGTTCCCTTCTTCTATTGGTACCAGCTACTTTGGATCCTGCTCGGGGCGGCGATCGTGGGGATCGTCTACACGATCGATCTCAGGATAAGCAGGGCAAGGACCGAGGAAACCGACACCACGGGCGTGCCGGGAGACATCCTGTGACGCCCGATTGGACCGCCGCAGCGATTTTCGTCGCACTGTTCGCCCTCGTGACCTGGCTCGGCTTCGTCGCTGCACATTGGCGCAAGGGCGACCTCAATCTTCTGCACGAGTGGGGACTTGGCGGGCGCCGCTTCGGCACCGTCATCACCTGGTTCCTGCTGGGCGGCGATCTCTATACGGCCTACACCTTCATCGCCGTGCCCGCCCTGATCTACGGGGTCGGCGCCATGGGCTTCTTCGCCGTGCCCTATACCATCATGATCTACCCAATCCTGTATTTGATCTTTCCCAAGATGTGGCGCATCGCGCATGAGCGCGGCCACGTGACTGCGGCAGACTACGTGCGCGACCGCTTCGGCAGCCGCATGCTCGCACTTGCGGTCGCAACGACCGGCGTCGTCGCGACGATGCCCTATATCGCACTGCAGCTCGTCGGCATGGAGGTCGTGATTGGCGCGCTCGGCTTCCCGACGGAGGGCTTCGTGGGGCATTTGCCGCTGATCATCGCCTTCGTCATCCTTGCCGCCTTCACCTATCAGAGCGGATTGCGCGCGCCGGCGCTGATCGCCATCGTCAAGGACACCTTGATCTTCGTCACCATTTTCGCCGCCATCGTCGTCATTCCGGCGCAGCTTGGCGGCTACTCGGCGATCTTTTCCGCCGTGCCGCAAGAGAAGCTCACGCTCACACCGCCGGGGGAGGGTACGCTTGGCTCCTACAGCGCCTATGCCACACTCGCGCTCGGCTCGGCCTTGGCACTGTTTCTCTATCCGCACGCCTTCACCGCGATCCTGAGCTCATCGAGCGGCAACGTGATCCGGCGTAATGCCGCGTTGTTGTCGGCCTATTCCTTCATCCTCGGCCTGATCGCGCTGCTCGGCTACATGGCGATCGCCGCGGGCGTGAGCGACAATCCAGCTTACGCAGGCGGCTTCAAGCTCTATGGCGCGAACTTCGCCGTGCCCGCATTATTCCTCGAGTCCTTTCCGTCTTGGTTTGTCGGCGTTGCCTTCGCCGCCATCGCCATAGGCGCACTGGTTCCCGCCGCGATCATGTCGATCGCTTGCGCCAATCTCTACACCCGCAATCTCTATAAGGAATTCATCCGCCCGGACTGTACCGATGCGGAAGAAGCGCGCATGGCCAAGATCGTCTCGCTGATCGTCAAGATCGGTGCGGTCGTGTTCATTCTCGCCATTCCGCTCGAATATGCCATCAATCTGCAATTGCTTGGCGGCGTATGGATCATTCAGCTTTTGCCGCCAATTCTGCTCGGCCTCTACACGCGCGGCCTCAATGCGCGTGCACTGCTTGCCGGCTGGGCGGTCGGGACCGCCGTCGGCACCTACATGGCCGCCACGCAGGCCTTCAAGCCGATCTTCCCGCTGGAGATTTTCGGCGTGACGTTGCCTGGCTATGCCGCGCTCTATTCGGTCCTGCTCAACTTTCTCATCGCCATTGCGTTATCCCCCTTGTTCGACCTTATCGCGCGGCGCAGCGCCGCCTCTACGACACGCTGAGTTGCGCGTCCTGGTGCGTCGAGGGGCCCCTCGACCGCTCGGTCCTTCCTGGATAGGGTCGGCAGCGCGATTCCAAGCCCCTCGATAGGGAGGAGATTACCGATGGCAAACGACAACCAAGGCAGCAGAACGTTTCTCGCGATCGTGCTGGGCGGCATCGTGCTCGCCCTCGTCATCGCTGCCTTTTTCATGTACGGGCACAAGGGCGATACCGGGGTGAAAGTTCAACAGCCGGTCACCGAGCAGCCCGCGCCGACGCCCGCTCCAGAAGCAACCCCGCCGGCCGCGGAGACGCCACCTGCCGAGCCACCGGCCGCGGCAACACCTCCCGCCGCGCCGCCCGCCGCAGAGATGCCTCCCGCGGAGACACCGGCGCCCGAGGAAGCACCCGCGCCGCAAAATCCGTAAGCAGAAGGGCTGAAGAGAAGAGGGGCGGCCTAATCAACCGGGCCGCCCTTTTGCTAACTGACCGGTTGCCTCGCCCGTTCATCTCCGGTTCAGGCTAAACCCGGTCTCCTTACGCCGGGTTTGGTGGTAAACTGTCCGCCTCGGAAATTGGCGCGAAACCGGCGAAAAATGGCATTCAGATCGTGCAAGGGGAGCGTGAGCCGCTGGCTTGTCGCCGCCGGCTTTGTGCTCGTCTCGGCGCCAACTTTGGCCCAGGACAAGAGCGAAGCGATCCCGGTCGAGGCGGCCAAGGTGGTCGCGGCGCCCTTGAGTGAACAGGTCACTGCCATCGGCACCATTCTGTCCGACGAGGCGGTCATCGTGAGTTCCGAGATCCCGGGACGCCTCCAGGAGATCCATTTCCAGGAAGGCCAGCCGGTGGAGAAGGGCGCGCACCTCTTCACCCTCGACGATTCGGTCTATCGCGCCCAACTCGCCGACGCCAAGGCCAAGCTCAGGCTCGCCGAGCAGACCCACAAGCGCACCAGCCAGCTCTTCAGCAACAAATATGCGACGGCGCAGTCCGCAGACGAATCGGCCTCCAATCTCGCCGTCAGCACGGCCGCGGTCGAACTCGCCCGCGTCC
>JBQGDO010000009.1:0-6698 GCA_052039105.1 Methyloceanibacter sp. | reverse complement strand
GATATAGCCGTCGCGGCCCGGCGCGGTCTCGATCTGCAGGCGATCGCCGCGGCCTTCATAGAGCTCACCCTTCGAGGTGATCTCGATCTTGTCCTGGTTGGGCTCGACGGGAATCGCCTCGATGGCGAAAGCGAAATGCGCTGACAGGAGAACGCAGGCGGAAGTGGCAATAGCGGCGCGAACCGCCGCGCGCCACCTTCGATACCAGGAAGGCGCCGCTCCACCTCGTGCCGAGGCGTTCAACTCCGCCATTCCTCCCCCCGCCTTCTCTGCCGTTCGCGATGCCGTCTAGCGGCGCGGATCGGTATCAAGCAGCGCATAGAGCAGATGGTCTTGCCATATGCCGTTGATCCTAAGATAGCGCCGCGCGAGGCCTTCGCGCCTGAAACCCGTCTTCTCCAAAAGCTTGATGGAGGCCGTATTGCTGGGCAAGCAGGCCGCCTCCAACCGGTGCAACTCGAGCGAATCGAACACAAAAGGAATAACCGCGCGGACGGCGGCTGTCATATAGCCCTTATTGGCGAATTTGGCGCCGATCCAATAGCCGAGGGTACAGGACTGAGTCACGCCGCGGCGCACATTACAAAGCGTAAGCCCGCCCACCATGGTCCCGGTCGCGGCGTAGATGAACAAGGCATAGCCCACATCCTCGCGGAGGTCGCGCAGATAGTGGCGGACGCGGCGGCGGAACGAGGCGCGGGACAGCTCGTCGCTGGCCCAAAGCGGCTCCCACGGCGTCAGGAATTCGCGGCTCTGTGCCCGCAGCTCGGCCCAGGCGGGATAATCGGACATCTGCGGCGTGCGCAAGGTGACCAGATCGGTCTCGATGACCGGTCCAAGATCGCTGGGGGAAGCGGTGCGCAACAGGGCCATGGCTTACGGCGTCTCTCAGGCGGCTTTGGAGGATGGAACGGTGAATTTTTCCGCCACCCGGTCGAATCTTGCAACATGAAGAATGGGCCCGACCGTGGCAAGGCTGACCGGAGACGCGAGCATGCGCGCAACCAAAGCTTGCAGATCGGCAACCTCGACGGCTTCGACCTTTTGCATCAGCTCATCGGTCGAGAGCGGACGCCCGTAGATCAGCATCTGCCTGGCAAGCTGCTCGGCACGCGCGCCCGAGCTTTCCAGCCCGGCCAGCAGCCCCATTTTGAGCTGGGCCTTGACGCGGGCGATCTCGTCCGAGCGGAAGCCGTGCTCGGCCGCCTTGACCAGCTCGTCGCGGATCACGCCGAAGAGCTCGTGTGCCTTGTCCGGTCCGCCAGCCGCATGGAGAGTAAACATGCCGCTGTCCGTGAGCCCACTGGCGAAGGCGTAGATCGCGTAGCAGAGCCCGCGCTTCTCGCGCACTTCTTGGAACAGGCGCGATGACATGCCGCCGCCCAGTGCGCCCGCGCAAATCTGCGCGGTGAAATAGTCGGCGCCGCGGTAGGGGACGCCTTCGAACGCGAGCACGAGATGGGTCTGCTCGAAGTCCTTCTCCGACCGGCGCACGCCACCGGTGTAGCGTGCGGCTTCGGGCGCCGGCGCCGTCTTGGGATCGAAGTCCCCGAGCCGGCGCTCGGCTTCCGCGACGAGGCTCGCATGATCGACGGCGCCGGCGGCGGACAGCACCATGTTCGGCGCGTGATAGTGCATGGTGAGATACGCGCCGAGATGATCGCGCTTGAAGCGCCGCACGCTTTCGGCAGTGCCGAGGATCGGCCGGCCGAGAGGCTGATCCGGAAATGCCGCCTCCTGCACCAGGTCGAAGGCGATGTCGTCCGGCGAGTCCATGGCAGCGGCAATCTCTTGCAGGATCACGTCGCGCTCGCGCCCAAGCTCGGTGCGGTCGAAGCGCGGCGAGAGAAGAATGTCGCTCAAAATGTCGAGCGCAAGGGCCAAGTCCTTGCGCATCACGCGCGCGTGATAGGCGGTCGAGTCGACGCCGGTGGCGGCGTTCAGCTCGCCGCCGACCGCCTCGATCTCTTCGGCGATGTCGCGCGCGCTGCGGCGGGCGGTGCCCTTGAAAGCCATATGCTCTAGGAAATGGGCGACCCCATGCTCGGCCACAGCCTCGCTGCGGCTGCCGGCGCCGATCCAGATGCCGAGCGAGACGGTCTCGACTTCGGGCATGGCGTGACTGACGACGGTCAGGCCATTCTTGAGTTGTGACCGTTCGACGCTCACGCCGGGACCCCCGCGCGGCTTTTGGCATGCGCAGTCTTCCCAGCGCGAGCGCGCGTCGCGACGAAATCGGCGACGGCGGCATAGTCGTTTGGGAGATTGGCGCAGCGCTCGTGCTGGCCGAGCCTGAGCCGCAGACGTTCGGGCTGCTCGGGCACGCGACCCGAAGCGCGCTCCACGGCTTCGGGGAACTTGGCGGGATGCGCGGTCGACAGCACGACCATGGGCGTGAACCCAAGGCCGCTCTCGGCGCGCGCGGCGGCAACGGCGACGGCGGTGTGGGGATCGCACAGAATGCCGGTCTCCTCCACCAAGCCGCGAATGGTCATCTCCGTGTCGTGCTCGCCGATCGCATGCGCGGCGAACAGATCGCGCATGCCGGCAAGCTCGGTGTCGTTCAGGCGGAAGGTCCCCGTCTTGCGCAGGCCATCCATGAGCGAGTTCACCCGCGCGGCATTGCGGCCGGCAAGCTCGAACAGAAGGCGCTCGAAATTGCTCGCAAGCTGGATGTCCATGCTCGGGCTAGAGGTGGCGATCACGTCCTTCGGCTCGTACAAACCGGTGCCCAGGACGCGAGGAAGACTGTCATTGAGGTTCGTGGCAATAACGAGGCGCGCGACCGGTAGGCCCATCTTCCTGGCGGCGTAACCCGCGAAAATATCACCGAAATTTCCGGTGGGCACGGTGAAGGCGATTGCGCGATGCGGCGCGCCGAGGCTGACCGCGGCGGTGAAGTAATAGGGGATCTGCGCCAGGATGCGGGCGAAGTTGATGGAGTTGATTCCGGTCAGCTCCAACCGGTCGCGCAAGCTCGCGTCACCGAACAGCGCCTTCACGATTGTCTGGCAGTCATCGAAGGTACCTTCGACGGCGATGTTGTGAACATTCTCTTCGGCGGCAGTCGTCATCTGCCGGCGCTGCACGTCGCTGATGCGCCCCTTCGGATGCAGAATGAAAATGTCGATGGCTTCCAGCCCGCGGAAGGCTTCGATCGCCGCAGCACCGGTGTCGCCCGAAGTCGCGCCGATCACCGTGGCATGGATGCCCTTGCGCAACAGCGCGCGGTTCATCAGCCGCGCCACAACCTGCATGGCGAGGTCCTTGAAGGCCAAGGTCGGGCCGTGAAACAGTTCGAGAATGAAGCTGTTCGGCGCGATCTGACGCAGCGGCGCGACCGCAGGGTGGTGGAAGCTGCCATAGGCCTCTTCGAGCACGGTTTCGAGGTCGGGCAGGCAGGCGTCGCCTTCGAGGAAGGGACGCATGACGCGATAGGCGGCGTCGGCATAGTCGAGCCCGGCCAGGCCGGCGATCGCGTCGGGCGCAAGCTGCGGCCAAGCCTCGGGCATATAGAGGCCGCCGTCGCGGGCGAGTGCGGCGAGCAAAGCACCCTCGAAGGGAAGCGCAGACGCCTCACCGCGCGTGGAGATGAACTGCAAAATAGGCCTCGCAGGGCAGGAAATCGGGGTTTTCTCGGGCCGACCCTAGCGGGCGGAACGGAAGCAAGCAACCGTCGCCAAGCTTCATTCTAAAGACTTTGGCTGCGGCGCTGGCTGCGCAGATAGAGCGCGTAGACGACAACCAGCCCACCGGCCAGCAGGAACCAGGTGATCGCATATTGCAGGTGGTTGTTGGGAATGTCCAAGCGCGTCTGGCCGCCCTCGGGCCAGCCGCCGGGGACCGGCGTGCTATCGGCCTCGACGAAGAAGGGAGCCACCTCGATGGTTCCCTCGGGAAACATCGAGCGCGACATGGCCCGCAGGTCGCGCCAGAACCAGCGATTGGCGTCTGGCTCATTGTCGGGCACGAACAGGCCTTGCATGCCTGTAGCGCGCACGATGCCGGTGACGGAGGTCACGCTGTCGATCTGCCCGGCAGCGCGCGAGGACGGATCCTTGAGCGCGTCCGGAACGAAGCCGCGGTCGACCAGCACCATCTCGCCATCCGCCGTTTCGAGCGGCGCGATCACGTGCCAGCCCACTCTCCCACCGGAGACGGCGTAGAGATAGCGCTCCTTGGCGTGATGAAAGCGGCCGCCGACCTTGACGCGGTAATAGCTCGGGTCGTTCCCCTGGCGCGCAAGCTGCTCGACCTCTTCGAGGGTGATGGGCTCGGCTTTGGTGCGCGCTTCGATCTGCGCAACCAAGCCTCGCTTCCACTCAAGCCGATTGAGTTGCCAGACACCGAGGCCGATCAGCACGGCCAGCGCGGCAAGCATCGCAACGCTCAGTCCGACAACGCTCTTCGGCTGCATCCAGGCGATCCTCAACTGGAGGCGAGCTTGCCTTCTTCGGCCTTGTGCCTGAACTGAAGCGCGATCAGCACGCCCTTGAACGACCGAAGCAGGATGAGCGGCAGCAGGATGGCGAGCGGGCCCCAGAGAGCGGCGTGCAGCCAATAAGGCGGCGAATAGAGAATCTCGGTGGCGAGCGCCAAGCCGGTGACCACGAAGCCGGTGACCAGGATCACGAACACGGCAGGCCCGTCGCCCGCGTCGGCAAAACTATAATCGAGGCCGCAAATGTTGCATTTGGGCGCGAGCGCAAGATAGCCGGCGAACAACTTCCCGCGATGACAGGAAGGGCAGCGCCCGGCGATCCCGGCCCAGATCGTCGAGCCCAAAGATGGCACCTGTCTGCTCTCACCCATCGCACTCTCCACAAAATGAAAGGGGCGGCCGCTTGAGGCCGCCCCCCGATCAACCCGGAACGACGCTAGTGCGCCGGATAAGAGGTGCCCGCTCCCCACACATAGATGCAGGTGAACAGGAACAGCCACACGACGTCGACGAAATGCCAGTACCACGCCGCCGCTTCGAAGCCGAAATGCTGCTTCGGGGTAAAATCGCCGCCAAGCGCGCGGAACAGACAGACCGTCAGGAAGATCGTGCCGACGATCACATGGAAGCCGTGGAAGCCGGTGGCCATGAAGAAAGTCGAGCCGTAGATGTGATTGGCGAAGCCGAAGCCGGCATGCGCGTACTCGTAAGCCTGCAACGACGTGAACAGAATGCCCAGCAGGACGGTGCAAACGAGGCCGAGCACGAGCCCTCTGCGGTCGTTGTGCAACAGAGAATGATGCGCCCAGGTCACCGTGGTGCCCGAAAGAAGCAGGACCAAGGTGTTGACGAAGGGAAGGCCCCAAGGATCGAAGGTGTGGGCGAAATAGCCAAGACCCGGCACGCCGGTGTCGGCGCTCGGGACCGGCGGCCATTCGCCGCCGAGCACCTTGGTGCGCGCGTAGGTGATGGCTTCGTCGGGGTAGAGCGCCGCGTCGAAATAGGCCCAGAACCACGCGACGAAGAACATCACCTCGGAGGCGATGAACAGGATCATGCCGTAGCGCAGATGCAGCTGCACCACCGGCGTCTCGTAGCCCTCATGCGCTTCTTTGATGACGTCTCGCCACCACCCGAACATGGTGATGATGACGAGGACGAGACCGGGGATCACGTACCAAAGCTGCGGATCGCCGGCTTTCTTGGACATGAAGTACATGAGCGTGCCAATCGCCAGCGTCAGCGCGCCGATGGCACCCACGATCGGCCATGGGCTCGGATTGACGAGATGGTAGTCGTGTTGCGGTTTGGCGTGCGCTTCAGCCATGGTTCGCTCCTGTTCCTCCCGGTCCTATCGAGGCGGCGCGCCGCCTCATGATCCTCACGATCCCGAATTGCCGGCGCCAGGCGCCGCCGCAACGCCGGGCTCCTGCCCGGTGCGATAGAAGGTATATGACAAAGTGATCTCGTCGATATTCTTGGTGTCGTCGTCCTCGACGATCTTGGGATCGACGAAGAAAGTCACCGGCATCTCGATGCTGGCGCCGGCGGCAAGCGTCTGCTCCTTGAAGCAAAAACACTCGATCTTGGTGAAGTAGCGCGCGGCGAGCTCCGGGACCACGTTGAACACGGCGGTGCCCTTCACCTCCTTGTCGGAGGCATTGGACGCCTTGAAGAAGGCAAGGCCCGTCTCGCCGATCTTGACCTCGACGGCGCGCTCGACCGGCACGAAGCGCCAAGGCAACTCGCGGTCGACATTGGCATCGAAGCGGACGCGGATGGTGCGATCGAGAATCTCGGCGGGCGCCTGTTCGGCTCGCTGCGGGGTGCCGCCATAGCCGGTGACCTGGCAAAACAGCCGATAGAGCGGCACGGACGCGAAAGCGAGACCGGTCATGCACGCCACCAACCCGGCCAGCAGCAAGGCCACGCGGCCGTGGCGGCGCTTATCTCCATGCTGCGTGGTGCCGGTCATGCCGTCCGTCTCACTCAGAAGGTCCGCTCGGCGACATGGCCGCCGAGCCTGACGATGGTGACAATGAAGAAGAGCACGACAAGCGCGGCGAGGATCCAAGCGATGGCCAGAGATCGCATGCGTTGGCGTCGTTGGCGCTCCTTTTCCGCATCTTGCATCACAAAGCCCAAACAGGCGGCAACGCGCCGCCGCCAATGCCGAAGCCCTGCTCCACAAGAATGACGGCGAAGAGCAGGAAGAGATAGAGCACCGAATAGGCGAACAGGTTCTTGGCCGCGCGGT
>JBQGDO010000008.1:0-16086 GCA_052039105.1 Methyloceanibacter sp. | reverse complement strand
GGGCGAACTGATCTATAGCGGCGCGGTGCGGACACCGGTGATGGCGGTCGCGCGGACCGTTCCTTTCAAGGGACGATTGCAGGGCGTCGCCGCGGAACGCTTCGCCACGATGGCCGACGTCTGGCGCCTGCTCGGCGAGCTTCCCGCCGATGCCGACCCCTACCCCACGCCCGATCTCAAGGGAAAGAGCACGCAGGAAAGCGCCGCGCGGCTCGCCCGCATGCTCGGCCGCGACGCTAGCGAGGCTGGGCTGCTCGCCTGGCGGGATGTGGCCGTCCACTTCGCCGACGCCCAGCTTGGCGAGATCGAGGCGGCGGCGATGGGGCTGGCGCTGCGCGACGATATCTTCGCCGATGCACCGGTGATCGGGGCCGGCTGCGGGCGGTTTATCGCCCGCGAAGTCGCGCACCGCATAGGGCGTCCCTTCTACGAATTCTCCGAGCTGATCGACTGCGCACCGGAGATACGGGATGCAGCAGCGATCTGCGCACCGGCAGTGGCCACCGGCCTGCTCGCAACGCTTGAAATTTCCCCTCCCTCCGCCTGACGGAAGGAGGGGCTTTGCCGCTATCTTGGTCGCTCTAGCGTTTGGCGAGCGCGTTATAGAGCCAGAGCACGATGACCGCACCGATGATGGCGACGATCATGCTCCAGATATTGAAGCCGGTGACGCCGCTCGTGCCGAGCGCAGAGAACAGATAGCCGCCGACCACGGCGCCGACGATGCCGAGCACGATGTTGAGCAGGAAACCTTGGCCGCTGCCTTCGTAAATCCTGCTGGCGATGAATCCTGCGATCAGACCCAGGACAATCCAGGCTAGGATCGACATGGATAGACCCCTCTTGGCTGGACTCGGTTGGGATACGCGGGCTACGACATTAGCCGCATTACCTCTTGCCGTGTCGGCAGACGACCCTCAGGGGTCAGCTTATCCACGACATTCGGCAGCATACGGGCCAATTGGTCGACAACCTGGTCGCGGGAAAGGCCGGTGCGGCGCGACAACTCGTCGACCACATCGCCGCCGAGCGCCACCGAAACCTGGTCGGGAGCAAGATCCTTGTTCGTGCCGCGATTGACCCAGGAATCGATCACGTCGCCGAGACCCTTCTTTTGGAATTGATCGATCAGGCCGCCGAGACCGTCGAGCACGCTGCCCGGCGAGGCGTCCTGTGCAGACTCCGGCAATTTCTCGGGAAGCTTGGGCATCTCCGCTGGAGACGCCTCCTGCTTCCCGCCGCCCATGGCGCGCACGGCGAGCAGCGCAAGCAGGGCGATGATCAGCGGCTTTGCGACGTTACCACCGGGAACCGCAGAGCCCGTGTCCGAGCCAAAAATGTTCTGGGGCATGTTGACCTCCTGTTCAGCAAGATACGCAACGCATTGCCCCCCAGTTCGTTTCACCAATGCTGCAGCGCCGAAGAGTGTATCATTGCGCGCGGGCCAAACAGGAGGTTTCCGATGCGTCAGCTTGCCATCTTCACCGCGGTCATCGCTGGAGGGGTCTTGCTCGGCGTGACAACTCCCGCGACATCCGGCCCTGCGCCGATCGCATCGCCGGCGGCATCCTTAAGCCCGGTCGAACATGCAGGCTGGCGGCGCTATTGCCGCCGCTATGGCTGTGACCCGGAGGTCGTTTATCCCGGTACTGCTGTCGTCCCGGGCGCGGAGGCCGAAATCGATGCTGAGGCCGAAATCGAATCGGATGCGGCCGCCGTTATCGTCCTGCCGCCGCCACGCCCGCTGAGTTGCGGGCAATATCGCTACTGGGACGGCAGAACTTGTGTCGATGCGCGCTACACCGATCCCTATCTCGGACCGAAATAGGTCGCGGCCTCCGAGCCGCGCTCAGTGGTGCGCCGAAACGCTCTTTATGCACTCCGTCACGAGCTCGGTCGGCGCCGAATGACTGATGTCGCCAAGCGCCAGGATACCGACCATGCGCTTGCTCTTGTTGATCACCGGCAGCCTCCGCACCTTCAATTGCTCCATATGCCGCACGGCTTTGGCCAGATCGTCGTCCTCGCGGCAGCAATGAATGCCCGGAGTCATGACATCGCGCGCGGTGGCCCGGCTCGGATTGAATCCGTTCTTTGCCAGTCCTTTGCAGACGATGTCGCGATCGGTCACCATGCCGATCAGACGGTCGTTCTCGCCGATGGGAATGGCGCCGATATCATGCTGGCGCATCAACTTTGCGAGGTCGCTGACAGACGTGTCGGGGCCGACCCAGTCGACACCCTTGTGCATCGCTTCTCTGACCTTCATGGGATGGACCTCCATTTCGTACGCGGGCGCGCTCATTTCGTCGAGCGCGGGGTCCCCCCGTCCCAGCTAGACTATAGCGCAGATCGAACAAGGAGGCGACGGGCTAGGGCGGCGTCTCGCCAGGGACAGGGCTGCGCACCCGCTGTGCGGGATCGACGCCGGTGATGCCACCGAGATAGGTCAGGATCGCCGCGACCTGCTCGTCGGAAAACTGAATCTGCGGCATGTCGCGATGTCTCGAGCCCATGCCTTCGGCAAAGCCCTCCTCGAGCTGGTCGATCGGATACTTGAGATAGACCTCGCGCAGCGGCGGGGCCTGCGGCAGCGGGCTCTCGCCTTTGGCTTCGAGCGAATGACAGCGGCCGCACTTCGCTTCGAGAAGCGCCTTGCCATCGAGCTCCGCCGCACGTCCAGCACTGGGCGTCGCGAGCAACAGAAGCGCCGGACAGGCAAGCACAGTCCAGATGCGGAAAGTCGCCGGCATCGGTTCAGATCCCAACTGTTACCTGCCCTACTCTAGCATTAGGGATGACGATTGTGGCTGTGACGCCGCGGCTCGCCCCGACCAGAAGCCGACCTTGGGAATGACCCGCCACAAGGCGTAGCCGGAGAAGGCAGCGATGACCAGGCAAACAACACCGATCTCAAAGCGTCCGTACAGCAAATATCCAGTGGCGAACAGGCTCGCATAGACGGCGATACAGCCCAAGAACCAGGCGAGGAACGACGCTGCGATGTTGTCGGCCCCCTCGCCCGCCCCGCGCGTGTCGACGGCGTGGCGCCAGCCTGCCGGATAGGGGCGGATCCGGTCGTAGAAGGACTGCAGCACGGGGCGAGCGGTCGGCGGCGTGAGCAAGGTCACGAGCAGCCAACTCAGGGTGGTGATCGCCACCCCGAGCAGGAGCGCGACACTTGCATCGAGCGGGGTGAAGCCGAGACGCACATGGATGAAATGCAGGTACACCGCGATCAGAAAGGAGATCAGCATCGCGGCGATCTCGGCCCAGGCGTTGATGCGCCACCAGAACCAGCGCAACAGGAAGATCAGGCCGGTGCCTGCGCCGATCTGCAGCAGGATCTGGAACGCCTGCATGGCGTGATCGAGCCAGAGCGACATCAGCGCAGCGAGGATCATCAGGCCGAAGGTCACCGCCCTGCCGACATTCACGTAATGGGATTGCGACGCGTCGGGACGGATGAAGCGGCGGTAGACGTCGTCGACTACATAGGAGGCGCCCCAATTCAGGTGCGTGCTGATGGTCGACATATAGGCCGCGGCGAGCGAGGCCACGACCAGCCCGAGCATCCCATGCGGCACGAACAGCAGCATCGCCGGATAGGCGAGATCGTGGCGGATGATCGAGGGATCGACATAAGGCAGGCGCGCCTCGAGGTCGGAGAGCTCCGGATAGACGATGAGCGAAGCGAGCGCGACGATGATCCAGGGCCAGGGCCGCACAGCGTAATGGGCGACGTTGAACCATAGGGTGGCGGCCATCGCCTGTTTCTCGTTGCGCGCCGCCAGCATGCGCTGCGCGAGATACCCGCCGCCTCCCGGTTCCGAACCCGGATACCAGGTACTCCACCACTGAACGGCAAGCGGCACGATCAGCACCGCGAGCACGGCGGCGGGATCGGAAAAATCGGGGAACAGCGAAAGCTTGTCGGTGACCGCCGGATTGGAAACCAGCCCTGCAAGCCCGCCGACGCTCGGCTGCGACACGGCGTAATAGGCCGCAGCGATCGAGCCGATCATCGCCAAGACGAAGAGCAACAGATCGGTGACCACGACGCCCCACAGACCGGCGGTGGTCGAATAGATCGCGGTGATCAGCGCGGCGAGCACGACCGTGGCATAGGCATCGAGACCGAGCAGGACGCCGGCGATCTTGATCGCCGCGAGCGTCACCGTCGCCATGATCATGACGTTGAAAAACACGCCGAGATAGATTGCGCGGAAGCCGCGCAGGAATGCCGCCGGCGCGCCCGAGTAGCGCAGCTCGTAGAAATTGATGTCGGTGAGCGCGCCCGAGCGGCGCCACAGCTTGGCGTAGAAGAACACGGTCAGCATGCCGGTAATGAGGAACGACCACCACAGCCAGTTCGTGCTGACGCCGCCGGTGCGCACCAGGTCGGTCACCAGGTTTGGCGTATCGGTGGAGAAGGTGGTCGCCACCATCGAGGTGCCGAGCAGCCACCAGGGCAGCTTGCGGCCGGACAGGAAATATTGCTCGAGGCTGCGGCCGGCGCGCCGGGTGAAGATGAGACCAATCAGGAGCGTGACGACGCCGTAGACCGCCACCACAACCCAATCGATCCATTCAAGCTGCATGGATGCGCTTCAGTCCGTTCAGAAGCTTAGGGCTCCGATGTCAAGGTGCATACGGTGTAATGATCGTAGATGATCGAAGCCGGCGGCCGTTCGGGCCAGAATCTTCGATGCAATTCGCCGATGGTCATGCGGTCGGCGACGGTCAACCCGGCTTTTGCGGCAACAGCTTCAAGATCGTCGATGCCATAGTGCCAAGGCGCGCCCATGGCGGCAAAGCGCTCCACGAAGGCCGTCGCGCCGGGTTCGCCGGTCGTCATCGAGACGGCGGCGCTATCCATGTAGTCGAAGGAGATGCTGAACGTTTGCAGGCTCGCCTTGAGGTCCTGCAAGACCTGCATGGCGGTGTCCCGCGTCAAATACATCGTGTTGCCTTCCCAGATGAAGAAGGACGGCAGGTCGCGCCTGAAGCCATTGGCCTCGAGCAACGGGAGGACGCCGGTTTCGACATAGTTGCCTGGAATGAAGGTCACCGGCGCATCGATGCCGCGCTCGGCAAGACGCACACGCTTGAAATTCATGGTGCCCGGGTCGTCGATCTCGAAATAGGCGACGCCGTCCGCTTGCTTGCGCACCGCGCGCGTGTCCAGGCCGGCGCCTAGGATGACGATCTGCCGGCAGCCGCGCGCCAACTGCTCGTCGAGCCTGTCGTCGAAATAGCGCGTCCTCAGCCTGACATTCATCTCTGCCGCCGGAAAGTCGGCCCTGATGGCATTCGCCGCCGCTCGCGTGCGTTCATCGAGAAAAATGGCAACGACCCGATCGACATAGAGCGGATGCGGCGCGGCGTTCTCGCAGGCGCGGAACTCGGCCACGACGAAGGCCGTGCCGGTGACATGCCTGATATTCGCCGTGGTCTCGTTCATTGCGCCGTCCCGAGAATGCCGGCATGCTCTCATGCTCCGCGCCTATCTATCTTTTAGGGCCAAGCGCCTCGATCACATAGCCATTGGGATAGGTGGGCCGCTTCATTTCCGCCGGGTGTCGCGGGCGGCTCGCGCCGGGGAGCCAACGTAGCACGAAGGCCCGCAGCCTAAGCAGATTTGGCACGAGCCAGCGCAGAATGCGCGGCGGCCGCGTGATGCCGGAGGCTTCAAGGACCGGATCGTCAATCAACGCGTGGATGGCGGGACGGACGATCTCTTGGGCATGCGGCAGCGTATCGGGAGAAGCGACCCGTACGCAGCTTGTTACTCAGGGACGGGTACCCCTTCTCTATTGACTCACCATTATGGTTGCAGAATTCTCTGTTGCACCTTTACCAGAGCGGGATCAGCGCGAAAGGTGGGCACAATGGACTGGTTATCTCTGTCAGGTGCAGTTGCAAACATTGTTGGCTTCTCATTCCTGACTTATGACGCATTCAAACTCCGAAGCTTAGATGATAAAATTCGAGAGTGGAGCGGACTGTATGAACAGCAAGGTTTCGAATTGCAAAAAGTAGTTATGGGGAACCTGGCAGCTATTGGTTTCTTTTATCAAGCTTTGGCAATATTAGTACGGGCGCCCGAGGGCACTAATCGGCAAAAACTAATTGACATGATCGACGAGCATAAAAACACGCGATACCGCCACAAGAAATCGTTGATACGCAAAAAGGTATACAAGATAGTCAGGAGTCCATTAAAGAGCTAAATCAGAACATCAAGGTTTATCGAAAGGCGATTTTGCGGTATGCAATTATTGGAACGTCCCTGGTATTGATTGGTGCTCTTCTTCAAATCGCCGGCACCCTTGTTGGCTAATGATCATTAGTCAAATGCGGCGCGTGCTTGTAGTGGTCCTCGATCTTCTCGACCAGGAGCCGCCAAGCCTCGTGCTCGCGTGGACCTGCGGTCTTCTCCACGGCGATCTGCAGATAGCCGAGTTCCCGCTCGACCTTCTCGCGCGGCAGCATGTGCAGGCGGCTCGCTAGGATCGCCGCTTCGATCACCGCGGCCTGCGCCCGGTTGAAGCCTTTGAAGGGTGCGTGGCTCGCCTCGTGCACCACCCGGCAATGGAAACGCGGCCGCTGCTCATCCTCCTGGACGTGGTCGACGGCAAGCTCGGCATGGGCGAGCGCGCCTTCGAGCACGGCTCCGGGCACGTGGGTCGAAGGGTGCGTGGGCCATTCCTTGTTGCCGGTGAGGCAGCCGGCGAAGATCAGAACGTCGTCGGTGAAATTGGCGACCGCGTAGGGCGTGGCGCGAAGATTGTCCAAGGTGGTCGACGGGCGGAACGGCGCGATGATCCAGCCGTCTTCCTCAGCGATCAGGCCGAGCGGCGCGATATGCACCTTGCCCTCCTCGCTGAGGGTGGTGACGATGCATTCGCGGATCATCGGCATGGCTACGAGGCCTCGCGCTTCTTCTTGGCGACCAGGGTGTGGCCGGCCTCCTTCAGGCGCGTCTTGTCGTCGGCCGGCGCGTCAGCGGCAACGCCCCAGTCGAGCGGCTCGTCCTGGGCGTAACGCTTGCCGAGCCGGTAAGCGGTTTCCGCGCGCGCCAACTCCGCGCCGAGATAGAAGGCATGTGCGCCGTCCTTCTCCACGCCGAGCTTGGGAAAGAGATCGAAGGCGTCCTTGGCGACGTGATGGCCGTCCCGGTTGTAGATATGGATGCCGTCCTCGGCGATCTCGATGCGGAAATTTTGGTCGCGCACTTCGCGCGCGGCCTCGGCAATCTCCTCCGGACTTTGCGGAAACGGCCGGCGCGCATGCAAAGCAAGCAGGCCGTCGGCATAGTCCTTGGGCAGGTCGTTCTCGGCGCGACTGGCATACATGATACGGCGAGCGAGATCGTGCTCCTCGACGGTGCGGCGCGTATGCGGGCTCACCTGCACCACCAGCACGTTCTTGATGTGCAGCTCCGAGGCGATGCCGAGCAGAACGGCGGTGATGCCGGTCGTATCCGCGTCGGTCAGCTCGGTGAGATTGCCCGTGCCCATCAGGATTTCCGCGTCGGGCCGCTCGCGCCTGACTTCGGCGTAACGCTCCAGCGAACGTATGAAGCCGAAATTGATCGGGTCGAGCACAGGGTCGACGAGATAGGCGCGCTGCTTGGCGTCGAGCTTGTCCATGGCGCGGTAGAGCGAGGCCATGTCGCCGTGTTCCTTGGGGATCAGCACCGGCGTCGCGGCCACCCGGTCGGCGATGGCGAGCGTGTCTTCGTTGAGGCTGAGGAGATAATCGGCACCTGCCTTGCCGCCGCGCAGGAGCTCATCGGTATCGGCGGAGTCGACGCTGACCTTGTAGCCCTTCTTCTTCAGCGCATGGACGGTCTCTTCCAGGTGCGGAAACGGCGTGTCCGGAAGGCCGCCGAGATCGATCACGTCAGCGCCGCGCTGGGTGTAAGCTTCCGCGCGTTTAACGATCGCCTCGACCGACAATGCGGACGCGTCAACGATCTCGGCGAAGATGTTGATGTCGTATTTGGTCATGTCGGATGCCTTGCGGACACGTCCAAAATAGACCGGAATGTCCTTCAACTCGTCCGGGCCGCGCAGAAACGGGACCCCGAAGCGCCGGCTCAGCCGGTCGAGATCGGCGCGGCAGCGGCCGGGCAGCATAATCTTGTCGGCCTCCACCGGGGCGGGAAGACGGCGGGCGATGATGTCCTCGGTCATCAAGGCCGCGACCTTCACGCCAATATCCAGCACCTTCCAATCGAAGCCGCCTTGCATGGACTGAAGCACGGCCTCGAGACGCGGCCGCGCCAAATGCCCGGTCAGGAACAGGATGCTTTCAGCCATGGTGGAGTTCTTCTAACCCGCTCTGCGTGCCGCGTCATTCTCGGGTATGCGGGAATCCAGTAAACGGCGGCTTTAGCGACTTGCCGGTGGCGGTGGTCGCCCCGCCAAGCCAGGCGGTGTCAATCGACCGCGGCGCCGCAACCTTGGGCTTGCCCCGCAAGGAAAGCGCCGAGCATGCCTTGTTCGCCCCGGCCGAGCATGAAAGTCGGTAGGCTAGTCTGTTTCAGCATCTCCGGAAAGGCGGCATCGACAATGCCCTCGCGAGAGAGAGCGGCAGCGGTCGCGCTTGTGCCCCTGCGCGCGACGGATTTGATCAGGTAGCAGGCTCTGGCGCCGAGACGGCCTGCGAGCCATAGCGCGAGACTGTCGGAGGTGAGCCGCCAGGACGCTTCGATGTCGGTGCGCTCGGCGATCAAACTGTATGGCGCCCAAACCGCAACACGCTTTTCCTGGAGCGCGGCCCAAAGCTCCTGTTCCGTGGCGCCGATTGCGAAGCCAGGCCGCAATCCCGCCACCGCCCAGGCCAGCTGATCCATGGCGAGCAGCGCCATGCGATGGGCGGCGTGATCGCCAAAACCGAGCTGCGCCTGGCAGGCGCGAACTTCGTCGGCCAAGGCCCCTCCTCCCGGCACGACGACGACGGGACATGTCGCGGCAGCGATGGCATCGAGCCAAGGGGCGAGCGCGCCGGAGCGGACCACACTGCCGCCGAGCTTGACCACGACGGGACGCGCCTCAGCGGCGCAAGCCGCCAGGCCCGCATCGGCACGTGCGACCTGCCCCGGCATCTCAGGTTCCGGCCTTGGCGCGGACGATTTCCACGCCAACCGCGCCAGGCTCCTTGTCGAGCTTTTCGATTCTGACGGTGACGCGGGATGCGCGCGGATGGGCAAGGCAATGTTGCGCCACATCCTCGGCCAAGGTCTCGACCAAGTTGATATGGCCGCGCGCGATGATGGCTTTGATGCCCTTGGTGATAGTGTCGTAGTCGAAGGCGCGGCCGATATCGTCATCGAGAGCCTGCGCCTCCGGCATCAGATCGACATCCACGGAGAAGCGCACCCGCTGGGTCACGCCCTTTTCATGCGTATAGACGCCGATCTCCACGTCGAGCACGAGATCGTGCACGAAGACGCGATCATGGATCTGCGTCGCGGCGGACGCAGGCTTTGGCGCAGGGCGCCTCAGTCGCGGTTCGGCCATGAGCGGGGCTCCGTTGCCAGGCGAAGAGCGCGCCGGCTTTTTAGCATAACGCTTGAGCGGCGGGTTCCGGCAAATCCGGTCGCCGGGAAGCGCTTGGCCGGCGCGGAATGAGCCCCCGGATCGCGGCGAGGCGCGAAGGATCGAGCGGCTGAAGGCGGTCCCCGTCCCGGCACAGCGCGCCGCGAAAGCCCAAGAGGTCCGGCTCAAGCGCGAGCAGACCCGGAACGTGCCGCGCGCCGAGAGACCCCGCCAGGCCCACGCTCAGGCCGTGCGCCCTCGCCGCCGCGATCGGCGCCACCAGCCGCGCCGGAGGGAGATGGTCGGGTAAGGCGCCTTCGCCCTTGCCGAGTGTGTCGAACATCACGCCCGCTGCGCCGATCCTAGCGGCAAGCCCGATCGCGTCGAAGCTCGGCAATGCGTCGGCGAATAAGACGAGGATCAGCCGCGTCCGGGCAGCCTCGCTCTCAAGCAGGCGGAGGAAGGATTCAGCATCGGCTGCCGCGAACAGCCCGACCTTGACATAGTCGACGCCCAAAGCTGCGGTCGCGCCTATCGCTTGGCGCGCCGCTTCGCCGGGAGGCAAATCGCCGATCGTGGCACTGACCGGTTTGCGGCCTGCAACGCATTCGATGGAGCGCGCGATCGCCTTGGGCGTCAGCGCGCCGAGAGCACCCCCGGCCGGGTCTTTCAGATCGATGATATCGGCGCCGCCGCCGATCGCGGTCTCGGCCTCGGCGGAATCTCGCACACTCGCCAGGAACAGGGTCATGGGAATTCGTTGCCGGCCTAGCGGAACAGCCAGTTGAACATGCCGCCGCCGCCGCCGCCGCCACCTTGCTGACGGCGGGCCGCGCGGCGGCCTTGCGGCTCGCCGCCCTCGGTAAGGCGATCAAAGCCCCAGAAATCGTCGCGCGCGACCGGCGCCTTTTGTCTCACCTTGCGCAACTGAATCTCATTGGCATTGCCGTCGGGGTCCGTCACCACCACGGAAACGGCCTGCCAGTTCCACTGCGCCGGCGTCGTGCCCCAGCTATGCGGCTCGATCGAGGCGACCTTGTTGGCGCGGGTGTCGATGATGGCGACATATTCGAGCCCCTCGCCGTCGCCGAAATCGCCGGCGTAATATTTCAGGAGTCCAATGCCGGACAGCGCGTCCTTCAACAGCTTCCATTCCAGAATTCTCGGCTCACCGGTGCCGAACATCTCGAGCTCGGGCCGCAGCGCCGGGTATTTCGGATTGCTGGCAATATAGCGGCCCGGCTGTGGCTCCTTGACCTCCCAGCCTTCGATCGGCTCGCCGAGGGTACGCGCCTCTTCAGGCGGCACCTCCTGGCCCAAGCGTACCAAGGCCTCGCGGCTCTCGGTCTGCAACGGATCCTTGGTCAGCGCTTTGCGGTAGTCGGCGATACCCTCGTCGGTGCGGTTGAGCGCCTCATAGAGGTTTCCCCGGATGCGCAAGGCAAGCGGATCGTCGGGCGTGATCTTCAGCGCCTGGTCGACGTCGTTTAGCGCGTCGTCATTGACGTCGTAGCTGGTCTCCGGATCGGTCCCGGCATTGCCCCCAAGCTGCATCTTGGCCGAGGCACGCAAAGCGTAGGCCTTGGCGTTTTGCTGATCGAGCTCGATGGTGCGATTGAAATCGCCGATGGCGTCGTCGAACCGCCGCGCCTGAATGAACACGGTGCCGCGCTCCAGATAGGCCTCGACCAGCTCCGGCTTGAGCTCGATCGCCTTGTTGAGATCTTCCAGGGCGGAATTGAGCTTCTTGTCGTTGGCATAGGCGCGACCGCGCAACAGCAGAACCTGCGGATCGGGCGCCTCAGGCTCCAGCGTGAGGACCTGGGTCGCATCGGCGATGGCCTCCCGATACAGGCCGAGGGCGAAATAGGCCTCGGCGCGATGGCGGTAGGCCGCGACATATTTTGGGTTGATGCCAATGGCGCGGGTCAGGTCGCGCACCGCCGCATGATAGCGCTTGAGCTGGGCATGCGCCTTGCCGCGGCCGTTGAAGGGAATGGCGCTACGCGGCATCAGCTCAACCGCCTTGCGGAAATCCTGAAAGGCTTGGTCGTAGTGGCCGAGCGCGACGTGGGCGTTGCCTCGATTGTTGTAAGCCACGCCGTAGTTCTGCGAGAGCGTGATGGCCCGGTCGAAATCCTTGACCGCCTCCTCGGGGTGGCCGAGGTCCATCAGCACATTGCCGCGATTGTTGTAGACGGCACCGTTTTCCGGCGAGAGCTGAATCGAGGTGTTGAAGTCCTCGATGGCCTCCTTGGTCTGACCAAGGCGCCACCGGGCGACGCCGCGATCGCTATAGATGCTTGCCTCGATAAAGTCGGCGATTTCGGGCGCCTGCAGCGCTTCGTCATAGAAGGCGATGGCCTTGTCATATTGTCCCCGCATCAGCGCCGCGGCGCCCTCGCGCGCACGAAGTAGCGTGACGTCCTCGGCGAAGGCGGGCGTGCCAAGCCCCGCGGCGACGAGGAGTGTCGCCAACGTCCAGACAATCTTGCGCTGCGAGACCTGCATGGCCAAGCCAGGCTTCCCTCGGGCTCCCGTCCTCATGTCCCCCATAAGGCCGGAGTGTGTCAACAAAGGGTCCCGCTTTCGGGGCGGCTCCCGGCGCTTTTTGCCCGAAATTCGAGCTCGCGAAGCACCTTAGGCAGGGTCTCGGGCAAGTCTTCGGCGATCAGGCCGGGGCCGAACTCCTTGGCAGCCGCGCCATGCAGCCAGACGGCCGCACTTGTTCCCTCAAATCCGGGCATGCCCTGCGCGAGAAGGCCAAGGATCATGCCGGAAAGCACGTCACCCGTTCCAGCCGTGGCAAGCCAGGGACTGGTCGTCGCATTGATCGAGGCGCGCCCATCCGGCGCGGCGACCACGGTGTCTGCGCCTTTCAGGGCGACAAAAGCGCCGGATCGGGTCGCTGCCTTACGCGTCCGCTCCAGCTTGGGCAGCGTGGCAAGATCGGCGAAGAGGCGCGCAAACTCACCATCATGCGGCGTCAGCACCACCGGCGCCGCGGCGCGGGCTGAGATCGCAGCGAACAGTTCATCCGGAGTCTCCGCAAACGACGTCAAGGCATCGGCATCGAGGACGACCGCAGACTCGGAGGCCAGCGCCACGCGAACCAATTCCTTGGTGCGCTCTCCGATCCCCAGACCCGGCCCAAGCAGGACTCCGTTCTTTCGCCGGTCGGCGAGCAGCCCCTTGAGCCCACGCGCATCGTCGGCTTCGCGCACCATGATCGCGGTGAGCTGGGCGGCGTTGATGGTAACCGCATCGCGCGGCGAGGCCACCGTCACGAGCCCCGCGCCGATTCTCAATGCGCCGCGCGCGCCGAGCCGCGCCGCCCCCGTGCTAAAGGCAGGGCCAGAGACCACGACGGCATGACCACGCGCATATTTGTGTCCTTCGGCTTTCGGCCAGGGAAAATGCGAAAGCCACAGAGCGGGCTCGTTGACGAAGGTATTCGGCTCGATTTCGGCAAGGACGGTCTCGGGGATGCCGATATCGGCAACGCTCAGCGCGCCGCAATAGAGCCGCCCGGGCAAGAGAAGATGGCCGGGCTTGAGGCGGAAGAACGTCACCGTGGCGGCTGCGCGAACCGCGGTCCCCCTCACCTCGCCGGTTGTGCCGTCGATGCCGCTCGGCACGTCGACCGCGACAACTGGCAGACCCGAGGCATTCAAGGACTCGATCAATTGCGCGAGCTTGCCCTCGATGGGCCGCGCAAGGCCGGCGCCAAACAGCGCATCAATGACGACGTCGGCCCCGGGGAGGATTCCCGGCCTGAGCGCCTCGCGCTTGCCGGTAAAACGGCCAGCCATGGCGGCAGCGTCGTGCGGCAAACGTGCCTCGTCGCCGTCGAAACCGAGCCTGACCTTGTAGCCGCGCTCGAGCAGATGGCGGGCGGCAACGAAGCCGTCTCCACCATTGTTGCCGGGACCGCAAAGCACCAGAACGGTTTCCTTATCGGGAAAGCGGCGCGCAACCTCCCCGGCGACGGCGCGGCCCGCGTTCTCCATCAATGTCATGCTCGACACACCGCGCTCGACGGCGAGACGGTCGGCACGCGCCATCTCTTCAGTGGATAGGAGCTCGATCATGGGTATGGATCGCAGGTCGCCGAAGCATCGTTTAGACGAAAAGACAGCCCAAGACATAGGCGCATAAATCTGCTTAATTCTTGCGCACGGAGCCTATTGCTTGGGCATGTGATCATTTCAACCCGCCGACGATCTTCCTCAGACAGCCGTAACCATCTGACATTGCATATAAAACTTGCGCCCACGAAATTGGCACAGGGTGTGCTTTGGCTGGGCCACAGTCTGATGGATCACGGACGGGAGCGCGCGGCTTAGCGGTGTTTTGCGTCCATGGGAGGTGCAGCGGAACAATGAAAAAAATCGAGGCGATCATCAAGCCGTTCAAGCTCGATGAGGTGAAGGAAGCCCTGCAAGAGATCGGGCTTCAGGGCATAACGGTCACCGAGGCCAAGGGCTTCGGCCGCCAGAAGGGCCATACCGAGCTCTATCGTGGCGCCGAATATGTCGTCGACTTTCTTCCCAAAGTGAAGCTCGAGCTCGTACTCGGCGACAACATGGTGGAGAAAGCGATCGACGCCATTATCGCCTCGGCCAAGACCGGCCGCATCGGCGATGGGAAGATTTTTGTTTCGAACGTCGAGGAGGCCGTGCGCATCCGCACGGGCGAAACCGGAAACGACGCCATCTAGAGGGTGGTCGGCGAAAGGCCGGCCGGAGCAAGCTTTCCGCCGCCAAACTCAAGAAGGCGGCATCAATCATGCCAAACGACAGGGGAGTACGATGGCAGACGCTAAAAGTGTGGTGAAAAAGATCAAGGACGACGACGTCAAGTTCGTGGATCTGCGCTTCACCGATCCGCGCGGCAAGATGCAGCACGTCACCATGGACGCCAAGGTGATGGATGAGGAAGCCTTTACCGACGGCATCATGTTCGACGGCTCCTCGATCGCTGGCTGGAAGGTGATCAACGAGTCGGACATGAAGCTCATGCCCGACCCGGACTCCGCCGTAATCGATCCATTCTTCGCGCAGAGCACCTTGGCGGTCTTCTGCGACGTGCTCGAGCCCCTGACCAACGAGCCCTATGAGCGCGATCCCCGCTCGATCGCCGGTAAGGCGCAAGCCTATCTGAAGCAGACTGGCGTCGGCGACGTCGCCGTGTTCGGTCCCGAGGCAGAGTTCTTCGTGTTCGACGATATCCGCTTCGCCGCCGAGCCGTTCAATTGCGGCTACAAGATCGATTCGACCGAGCTCCCGACCAACACCGACACCGAGTACGAAATGGGCAATCTCGGGCACCGGCCGCGTACCAAAGGCGGCTACTTCCCCGTGCCGCCGGTCGATTCGGCGCAAGATCTTCGCTCGGAGATGCTGTCGGTGATGGCCGACATGGGCGTCGTCACAGAAAAGCATCACCATGAGGTGGGCGCCGCCCAGCACGAGCTTGGCATCAAATTCGGCCCGCTGGTGAAGACCGGCGACGCCATGCAGATCTACAAATATGTGATCCATCAGGTCGCGCAGGCGTATGGCAAGACCGCCTGCTTCATGCCGAAGCCTGTCTTTGGCGATAACGGCTCGGGCATGCACACCCACCAGTCGATCTGGAAGGGTTCGACCCCGGTCTTCGCCGGCGACAAATATGCCGACCTGTCCGACACGGCGCTGCATTACATCGCCGGTATCCTGAAGCACGCCAAAGCGCTCAACGCCTTCACCAACCCGACCACCAACTCCTACAAGCGCCTGGTGCCGGGTTACGAAGCGCCGGTCTTGCTGGCGTACTCATCGCGCAACCGCTCGGCGTCGTGCCGTATTCCGCTCGGCTCGGGCCCGAAGGCGAAGCGCGTCGAGGTGCGCTTCCCGGATCCAGCCGCCAATCCCTATCTCGCCTTTGCGGCAATGCTGATGGCGGGCCTCGACGGCATCGAGAACAAGCTTAATCCGGGCGACCCGATCGACAAGAACCTCTACGACCTGCCGCCGGAGGAGCTGGAGAAAGTTCCGACCGTGTGCGGCTCGCTGCGCCAGGCCTGCGAGGAGCTCGACAAGGATCGCGCCTTCCTGAAGAAGGGCAATGTCTTCACCGACGATGCGATCGACGCCTATCTCGAGCTGAAGATGGAAGAGGTGGAGCGCTTCGAGATGTTCCCCCACCCCATCGAGTTCGACATGTATTACAGCGTCTGACGCGACAACGACGGCTGGAAAAAGATGAGGCGGCCGCTCGCATGGGCGGCCGCCTCACTTTGGCCCGGCCTGCTGAACCTCACGCTTTCGCTCGCGTTCCCCCGTGGACGCGGGATCGGCGGAGGTTCCCGCCAGGCTCCCCCAAAACTCGGACGTGAACCGGCTTACAGCAAATAGAACACCCCATAGAGCAGCCCGCCGCAGGCAAGCGTGTAGACCCATTGCTTACGCTGCTCGTACCAACTGCCGAACATCGACGGCAGACCGAAGATCATGAAGCGGCAGAGCGACAGCGAGATGAGGATGGCGAAGGCGGC
>JBQGDO010000007.1:0-2369 GCA_052039105.1 Methyloceanibacter sp. | reverse complement strand
GCGCAGGGCTGTCCGGGGAAAGTTCAGGCATAGCAGAACTTCATCTGGTCTGGACATCCGCGCTCCTTGCGCTTGCTGGGATTGACCGGCGGAGGTCTGTCGATTTGTGCGATCGTGCGTCGCGAGAACAGAAGCTGGCCGATGAGCTGGGCGAGACGAATCGGCGCAATGGTTACGCAATGGACCCGCGCAGCGATGCGCAGCAGCAGGTAGGCGATCATCGCGGCGAGGACTTGCAGCCGAATGGCGTTCTCGTTGTTGCCGAGGAACTTGCGGATAGAGAGATGCTGTTTGATCCAGCGGAACAGCAGTTCGATCTGCCACCGGCTCTTGTAGAGCGCGGCAATCTCCACTGCCGTGCGCTCGAGATCGTTGGTGAGCAGCGTGATGAGGCCACCTTCATCGCGCCTCACCCGGATGCGGCGCAGCGGGATCGGCAGCCGGGAGTCGCCCTTGCTGACGAGCCGCACCTCGGCGTCATCGATGATGGTGAAGCCATCGCCGGCCCGCTTGCGCACGGAGCGATAGCGTGCGGCACGCAGGCGCATGTTGGTTTTCGGGCGGGTGACGAAGAACGCCTTGGAATCATTGATCTTCTGCCACCAGTCGAAGCGGCAATATCCCTTGTCGTAGACATAGGCCATGCCGGGCTCAATCCGCACCTGCCGGCCAACCTCGACATCGTTGATGTTGGCGGGGGTGATCTCGACACAATGCGGCACGTCGGTTGTCGGATCATAGACCACGTGCATCTTCATGCCGCGAATGCGCCCGTTCCACTTCGCCCACTTACAAATCTTGCCGAGTGGGATAGGGCTCGCGTCGATCAGGCGCACCATCGCAGTCCCTTGCTGGCGCGTCCGTCGGTCTGCCTTCTCCGCCAACATCGCGAAGATTTGCGCAAACACCTCGGTCGGACGACGCGCGTTGGCGTCCCCCAGCGTCGAACGGGCAAGCTCGCCGACGCCCAGATGGTAGTGATGATGGGTGTTGGCGTTGAAGCCGGATACCAGCTCGCGCAGTCCGGTCGCACCGCTCAGCTGTGCGTAGATCAGCGCCACCAGATGATCCCAGCTCTTGAACGACTTGTCGTAGGCGTCGGCGTCCAGGCGGTCCACAACCGCCTGAAACTGTCGTCGGTTGATCGGTTCAAGAAGACGTCCAAAGATGCTATCGCGAAAGCGCATGCTCGGCCTTTCTGTGTCTCGACAACCAGAAAGCATCGATTTGCATCGATCTGGCCGAGCATGCACCGCGGCATAGTGAATAGTTCCCCGGACAGCCCTGCGCAAGCGGGGGAGGGTACGCCCGCGGCGCTGGCAGGGGCCAACTCAGGTTCCATCGCTACGCCGGCCCGCCCCAACACCTTCCACGTCGTGACCGCGGGCTGCCCGGCGGGATCGTGCTTCATCCACCAGCCGCGGGTGGCGTCCTTGCGGCCGAGCGGCAGCTCGATGCGCCCTTCCTCCTCGCTCGGTCCGCCGGCGACCACGGCCCAATAGGTCTTGCCGATGCGGCCCGCCTTGAACAGGCGGCCGAGCTCGGCCAGCGCCTTGCGGTGGCGGCCGAGCACGAGGCAACCGGAGGTGTCGCGGTCGAGCCGGTGCGCGAGCGCGGGCGCACGCGGCAGCCCGAAGCGTAGCGCGCCGAAATGGTCCTCGAGGCTCTCGCCCCCCTTCGGCCCCTTGTGCACGGCAAAGCCCGCCGGCTTGTCGATCACCAGCATGAGGGCGTCGCGATAGAGCACGCGAGCCACTATCTCTTCCCCGGTCATGACGAAATCGCTATCACGACGTCCAGCATGAGACATCTGGCAAATTTCTCCGCGGTCGCAGCCGGGCTCGGGGCGGCATGAACGAGCCCGGCGCAAAGCCAAGCTGGTGGCAGCGGCTCAGCGGCGGGCTCAAGCGCACCTCGGCCTCGATCGGCGGCGCGGTCGCCGATCTCGTGGCCAAGCGCAAGCTCGATCAGGCCATGCTCGACGAGATCGAGGAGGTGCTGATCCGCGCCGATCTCGGGGTCGACAGCGCGGCGAAAATCGCCGCGGCGGTTGGCGAAGGCCGGTATGACAAGTCGATCACGCCCGAGGAGGTGAAGGCGGTCGTCGCCGCCGAGGTGGAGAAAGTCCTCGCCCCGGTGGCGCAGCCGCTGGCGGTCGGCGCGTACAAGCCTTTCGTCGTGCTCGTCGTCGGCGTCAACGGCTCGGGCAAGACCACGACCATCGGCAAGCTCGCCGCCAAGCTCCGCGACGAGGGCCGCTCGGTGATGCTCGCCGCCGGCGACACCTTCCGCGCTGCCGCCATCGACCAGCTCAACGTCTGGGGCGGCCGCAGCGGCGCGCCGGTGATCGCGCGCGCCCCCGGCGCCGA
>JBQGDO010000006.1:0-2490 GCA_052039105.1 Methyloceanibacter sp. | reverse complement strand
TGATCCCGCTGCCGAATGGCGGCACCGTGCCGCTCGGCGAAGTGGCGAAGGTCGAGCTGGCGCAAGGGCCGTCCAGCATCCGCACCGAGAATGCCCAGCTTGCGCTCTATATCTTCGTCGATCTGCGTGACCGCGACCTCGGCAGCTATGTCGCCGACGCCAAGCAGGCGGTCGCGAGCGAGATCGAATTTCCTCCCGGCTATTACGTCACCTGGAGCGGCCAGTTCGAATATTTCGAGCGGGCCAAAACCCGCCTTCAGGTGGTCGTCCCGCTTACCATCCTGATCGTCTTCCTGCTGCTCTATCTGAATTTCCGCCGCATCACCGAAACCTTGATCGTCATGCTGTCGGTGCCGTTCGCGTTGGTCGGGGGATTCTGGATGATGTGGTGGCTCGATTTCAATTTCTCGGTGGCGGCGGCAGTTGGCTTCATCGCGCTCGCTGGCGTCGCCGCAGAGACAGGCGTCGTCATGCTGATCTATCTCGATCAGGCGCTGAAGGAGCTGAAGGCGCGGCGCGAGCGGGAAGGGCGTGTATTCACCCGCGAGGACCTCCACGCCGCGGTCATGTGTGGCGCCGTGGAACGTGTGCGCCCGAAGATGATGACGGTCGCAGCCATCACCGCCGGCCTTCTGCCCATCATGTGGAGCCACGGCACCGGCGCCGAGGTGATGCAGCGCATTGCCGTGCCGATGATCGGCGGCATGATCTCATCGACCTTGCTGACGCTAGCCGTCATCCCCGCAATTTATGCGGCGGTGAAAGGCTGGAAACTCTATGAGAGGAGTGCCGAGAGCCCTATGGTCGCGCCGGCGGACTCCAAGTAACCGCCAATCTATCCCGGCCAGAAGGCCCTTGCGCATGACGGCAGTTTCCACTGCGGATGGCACCGAACGGCGCACGCCCCTTGACAAGTTGAGGGCGGCGCTTGTCACGCCCATCCGCGCCATGCGGCTGCGCTATCTGCCGCTGCTCATGATCTATTACGCCTATGGCGCGCTCGGCCTGGTCGCCATCGCCGAGGCGTTTTGGGTCAAGGATGCGCTGACCTTCACGCCCGCGCAGCTTGCAGCCATTGCCGTGTGGCTGACCTTGCCTTGGACCATCAAGATGGTGTTCGGGCAGCTCGCCGACTCGGTGCCGATCATGGGCTCGCAGCGGCGCGCTTATGTGTTCATCGGCGCGAGCCTGGTCGCGTCGGGGCTTGTGATTCTCGCCGGCGCAGCCGGCGGCTGGATCACAATTGCCAGCAAGAACACGCTCTATGTGGCCGCGCAGCTCATGATCGTGATCGGCGTCGTCCTGCAGGACGTGATTGCCGACGCCATGACCACGGAAGTGGTCGACCGAGTTTATCCAGATGGCACGCCCCGGCCGAAAGCAGAGGTCGAGCGCGAGCTTGGTCTGGTGCAGGTGCTGGGGCGTCTGGCGCTCTGGTCGGGCGTGTTGTCTGTCGCCGGTCTCTCCGGATGGTTGGCGAAGCTTTACAGCTATGAGACGGTGTTCCTGCTCGGCCTCGTCATACCGGCAATCTCGGTCACCGGCGCGACGCTGGTACGCCTCGACGGCACGGCCCCGAGGCCGATCGATTGGCGCATTCTCGGCGGCGGACTTGCCTTCGGAGCCGTCGTGCTTGCCATCGGGCTCGGCGGCTTGCCTCTGGGACAAGAGCTTGTCTTCGTCATCTCGTTGACGGTCATCGCCTCGATGCTTTACCGCATCGGCGAAGATCTCGACGAGGTGCACCGCAAGCGCATCTTCTATGCGGCGCTGGTCATCTTCCTTTACCGGTCGAGCCCCGGCGTGGGCGAGGGCTACCGCTGGTTCACTATCGACGTGCTCGGCTTCGACGAGGCGTTCTACGGCACGCTCGCCCAGATCGGCGCCGGCTTGAGTCTCGCGGGCGCCTGGCTGTTCTCCGACGTCATTACGCGGCAGCCGATCGCCAAGGTGCTGCTATGGCTCACGATCATCGGCACGATCCTGTCGTTGCCGAGTATCGGGCTTGCACTGCGCGTCGATCTTTGGACCGAGGCGAATTTCGGTTTCGGCGCGCGCACTATCGCCTTCGTCGATACCACCGTCACGTCTCCCTTCGCCGAGCTGTCGATGATCCCGGCCCTCACGCTGGTGGCCATCAATGCGCCGGCCGGGCGCCGCGCCACCTGGTTTGCGCTGATGGCCTCGCTGATGAATATCGCCCTCGTCGCGGGCCAGCTTCAGACGAAATATCTCAATCTCTTTTTTGAGATCGACCGCGGCTCCTACGCCAGTCTCGCGGCGTTGACCATTGTCGCCGTGACGATCGGTTTCATCGTGCCGGTGGCCGGAATCCTTGCTTTCGGCAAGCGCGCCACCTGATCAGCCGTCGATTAACGGGACCTGCGCCCCAAGATTGGCCGGGAAGATTCGGCAATTTGACTGCCACGTTTGCCCTTGCTTTTTCCCTCGGTCCAAACTGGAGTGCGAGCGAATGGGACTCGCTCCGTT
>JBQGDO010000005.1:0-2288 GCA_052039105.1 Methyloceanibacter sp. | reverse complement strand
TCAACGAGACCATGGTGCGGGCGATCGCCAAGCAGGCGGAGGCCGAGCGCATCCGCCGCGCCAAGGTGATCGACGCCGAAGGCGAGCTGCAGGCGGCCGAGAAGCTCGCCCAGGCCGGCCAGATCCTGGCGGAGCGGCCGGAGGCCATGCAGCTTCGCTACCTCACCGGCCTGCAGAACATCGCCGGCGAGCGCTCGTCGACGATCGTGTTTCCGCTCCCGATGGACTTCCTGAGCAGACTCGGGCGCGCCTGAGCCGGCACGCCCGGATGGTAGAGCCGCGTCGCGTTGAGTTGCGGCAAGTGGGGAGTTGCTTTGATCAGGCGGCCTTGATCAGTCCAAGTTGGGTCAGCGCGGTCACGCCGTCGTCGAGGCCGATCTCCTCGACGATCTTGCCGTTGATCACCTTCAGCACCGTGGTGCCGGTAAAGCGCATCTTGCGGCCGGTCGCAGCCGGGAGACCGCCGATCAGGAAGTCATTGAAGGCCGGACCCGTATGGGTGCCGCCACCTTCCCATTGACCGACGACGTAGTCGCCTTCCGCGATCAGATCCGCCGTGCCCCAGAAATTGAGGTCCGGGAACGCCGAACGGAAATCGGTCATGAACGCCTTGATGTCGTCGTGGCCGCGGCGGGAATCATGCAGCGAGTACTTGAGCAGCATGTCCGGCGCGGCAATCTCGTCGATGACCGCAAGATTGACCTTCTTGCCCCAGAACTCGGTAAACCAGCGGCCGACAACGGCCTTGTTGTCTTCTTCCTTGCTCATTGGAATGGCTCCTCGTGATTTGTCTCGTGAGGATCACCGACGTCGGTCGATGATCTGAGCGAAGACTTAGGCTTGACCGGAGCGAGCCGAACTCCGGTTCTTGCCGTGGAATCGAAACCGCCCATCATGGCGGCGACGATCATGATTGAGCGATGCGCAGCCGCCGGCGTGCTGCTTCTCACGCTCCTCGCCGCTTCAAGCGCAGAAACGACCGGTTTGAGTGCCCAGTTCCACACCGATCGCAACGACGCCCTGCGCGATGTAAGCTAGTTGTTGACGCCAGTCAGCTAATAGCTTACACACTGAGCCATGATCAGAAGCTTCAAAAGCAAGGCTCTCGCCGAGCTTTGGGAGACGGGGCGAACGGCAAAGATCGACGCGAAAATGCATGGGCGCATCCTTCGTCGGTTGGATCGCCTGGATGCTGCTGGGACGCCAGGCGAAATGAGCATCCCCGACTTTGACTTCCATCCCCTACGAGGCTTCAAGCCCACGCGCTTTTCGGTCCACGTAAACGGGCCGTGGTGCATCACTTTCGAATTCGAGGACGGCGATGCCTGCCGGATCGACTTCGAACAATATCATTGAGGAGAGATGGTCATGGCTCATGTCGCCAAGCGCAATCCGGATCGCTGTCCGACCCATCCCGGCGCTTTGCTAAGGGAAGACGTCACTCCGGCAACCGGCAAGACGAAGGCCGAGATTGCGCAGCTTCTCGGCATTTCCCGGCAGCATCTCTATGACATTTTGCGCGAGCGTAAGCCGGTCTCTCCGGCCGTTGCAGTTCGGCTCGGCAAATTGTTCGGGGACGGCACGGGAGTCTGGGTGCGCATGCAGGCGGCTTACGATACGTGGCACGCGGAGCGTGAAGAGGATGTGAGCGGCATTCCCACTCTCCGCCCGAGAGCCGCATAGGCTTGCGGCTCACATCGCAGGTGATGGCCGACAGGCCGGTCACCATCGGACGCGAACGGATCGGGCGGAAGATCGGACGGCTCGGCAACCAGGATATGGCCCGGCTCAGTGCCGCCTTGGCGTTTGTCCTGGGGCTCGCGGATTAGCGATACGCTTCTGGTCCGGGGAAGGGCAAGGTTTAACTGCGACTGCCGGTGGCTCGATGCTGCTTCGCTACCTCACCGGCCTGCAGAACATCGCCGCCGAGCGCTCGTCGACGATCGTGTTTCCGCTCCCGATGGACTTTTTGGGCAGATTGCGCGGCGTGTGAGCCCGCGCGGCGCAGGCTCAGCCGAGCGGTGTATCGCGGTAAACGACCTTGACCGGACAGATCAGGCCGAGCTGCGGCACCGCGAGCGCCAAGCGAAACGTCGCAACGACGCCCTGCGCGATGTAAGCTGATTGTTCAAGCCCACGCGCTTTTCGGTTCACGTAAACGGGCCGTGGTGCATCACTTTCGAATTCGAGGACGGCGATGCCTGCCGGATCGACTTCGAACGATATCATTGAGGAGAGATGGTCATGGCTCATGTCGCCAAGCGCAATCCGGATCGCTGTCCGACCCA
>JBQGDO010000004.1:0-2443 GCA_052039105.1 Methyloceanibacter sp. | reverse complement strand
CTCGGCCGGCTTGTCGAGGCGCTCGATCTTCGCGCTCTGGCGCAGCTTGGTGATGAAGTCGGTCTGCGACTTGCGCGCGAGATAGGCCTCGATCTGATCCTTCACCTTCTCGAATTCCGGCGGCTGCTTGGCGCGCTTGTCCTCGACCTTGATGATGTGCCAGCCGAACTGCGTCTTCACCGGATTGGAGAGCTGGCCCGGATACATCTTGAACGCGACGTCGGCGAACTCGGGCACCATCTGGTCCTTGGTGAAATAGCCGAGATCGCCGCCCTCGGCGGCGCCGGGGTCCTTGGACTTTTCCTTGGCGAGCGCCGCGAAATCGGCGCCGCCCTTGATCTGGTCGAGCAGCGCCTTGGCTTCATCCTCGCTCTCGACCAGGATGTGGCGCGCGCGCACCTCTTCCTGCCCGCCCATGGACTTCACCGCCTCTTCATAGGTCTGATGCAGGGCTTCGTTTGTCACGGCGGATTTCGCCTCGTCCTGCAGCTCGTACCCCATCAGCAGCTTGTTGCGCAGGAACGCCAGGCGCCGCTTGAACTCGGGACTGTCGGCGAGCTTCTTCTTGTCGGCAGCCTGCGTGACCATGATGATATCGGCGAGGTAGGAGATCAGGTGCTCGCGTTTGGCCTCGGGAGATACCGCCTGCGTGTCGGCGCCCAGGTCCTCCTCGGCGAGCGCGAGGTCGCTCTCCTTGATGTCGACGCCGTTGACGCGAGCGACCACCGGGTCGGACGCCGAGGCCTGCGGCGCCTCGGAAGAGGAGTCTTTCGAGCAGCCCGCAGCGACCGGCAGAACGAGCAGCAGCGCGGCAATGGCGGCGAGCGAGAGCGAGCGCCGGCGTGGCGCGCGACGGGGCAGCGGGTGAGGGGCGGTCATGGCGTGATCCTGAGTCGGGCGGCCGTCGGAGGCGCCGGACAGTTGCGTCAAACAGCCCCGCTTTGCAATCACCTAGGGGCCGATTTTGACGAGAACGTGAGCGGGGAATGGCCAATTGACAAGGATGTGACCCCCTCCTATCTCTCCCCAAACCCGGCCGATCCGGCCGCAAGCCGCCACCATTTCGCATGAACGACGCCCGAAAAGTGCGGCTTTTTCCGCTTTCCGCGACCACGGACGAACGAGCGGGCTCCGCCGCAAAATTGGTTCCCGCTGAGGGGTTCCGTCCTCTCGGATTTGGTAGAGTGCGGCGGTTCCCCGATGGACGCGAAGGACGTACCGCATGATCGGCGCCATTGCCCGCAAGCTGTTTGGTTCTTCCAACGAGCGACGGATCAAGTCGTATCTTCCGCGGGTTGGGGCGATCAACGCGCTGGAGGCGGAGCTCGAGGGGCTTTCCGACGAGGCTTTGCGCGCGCGCACGGAGGCGTTCAAGCAGCGCGTGGCGGAGGGCACGAGCCTGGACGACATCCTGGTGGAGGCGTTTGCGACCTGCCGGGAGGCGGCCAAGCGCACCCTGGGGCAGCGGCACTTCGACGTGCAGTTGATCGGCGGGATGATCCTGCACGAGGGGCGCATCTCGGAGATGAAGACCGGCGAAGGCAAGACGCTGGTGGCGACGCTTCCGGTCTACCTCAACGCGCTGGCGGGGCGTGGGGTGCACGTGGTGACGGTGAACGACTACCTGGCCAGGCGCGACGCCGAATGGATGGGGCAGATCTATAATTTCCTCGGGCTCAAGGTCGGGGTGATCGTGCACGGGCTCGACGACGAGCAGCGCAAGACCGCCTACGACGCCGACGTGACCTACGGCACCAACAACGAGCTCGGCTTCGACTATCTGCGCGACAATATGAAGTACCGGCTGGAGGACATGGTCCAGCGCGGGCACATCTACGCCATCGTGGACGAGGTCGACTCGATCCTGGTCGATGAGGCCAGGACCCCGCTGATCATCTCCGGGCCGCTCGACGACCGCTCGGAGTTCTACAACACGATCGACGCGTACATCCCGCGGCTGGAGAAGGCCGACTACGAGGTCGACGAGAAGCAGCGCGCGGTGACGCTGACGGAAGGCGGCATGGAGAAGATGGAGCAGATGCTGCGCGAGGCCGATTTGCTCAAGGGGGACTCGCTCTACGACGTGGAGAACGTGTCGACGGTGCACCACGTCAACCAGGCGCTGCGGGCGCACAAGCTGTTCCATCGCGACAAGGACTACATCGTGCGCAACGGGGAGGTGGTGATCATCGACGAGTTCACCGGGCGGATGATGCCGGGGCGGCGCTATTCGGAGGGGCTGCACCAGGCGCTGGAGGCCAAGGAGCGCCAGCCGATCCAGCCGGAGAACCAGACGCTGGCCTCGATCACGTTCCAGAACTACTTCCGCATGTACGAGAAGCTGGCCGGGATGACCGGGACGGCGATGACGGAGGCGGACGAGTTCCTGGACATCTACAACCTGGAAGTGATCGAGGTTCCGACCAACCAGGCGATGGTGCGC
>JBQGDO010000003.1:0-11050 GCA_052039105.1 Methyloceanibacter sp. | reverse complement strand
ATAGGACGCGGCGCGCAGCTCGGCGTCTTGCTCGCCGCCGAAGGTCGCCACCATCTCGCATAGCACGCCGAAGCGCACGCCCTTGGCGGCTTCGTCCCACATCATGGCTTCTTCCGGGGAAAGCGGCCGGAAGCGAGCCATAAACTCCTGACGCCAGACGAGGATGGCTTGCGGCTCAGGCTGGACCTTGGCCGCAGGCGGCGCGGTCTCGTCCTTCAACGCGCACCAGAGGTCGGCGGCATTGGTCCTGAAGGTAAGGCGGAGCGCGGTGGGGTGCGGCCTGAACACGAGCTGCGGCCAAGCCTCGGGCGCAAGAGCCGCGAGCTCGTCGATGCGGAGCGGCTCCGCATCCGGTCCGTCGAACACATCGGCAAGCGCCTTCTCCAGCTCGGCGAGCTCGGCAATCTCCAGGTGAGCGGCATACGCCTCGCGCGCGCGCAGGAAGGCGGGCAGGCGGCGGCCGAACCAACGCGCGCTCCGCTGATCGGACGGATTGGCGGCGATATAGGCCGCTGCCAGCTTGGCGAAGCGTTCGTCGCCGAGATAGGCGTGCACCTGCTCGTAGTCCTCGCCGAGGATCTCGGCAAGACGCGCGACATAGGCATTGCGGTAGACACCAAACAGGACGTTGCGGCTTTCCTTGTCGCTGTCCTTGACCTCGGCAAGGATCGCATCGTCGCCGGCAAGAATGCCGCGCTGGAACGTCTCCTGAAGCTCCTTCAGGCTCTTCATTCCGCTGCCGCAAGTCGCCTTTCGCCGAAGGCGCGGTCCCCGAGCACGTCGCGGGCGACCGCGCGCGCATGGTCGAGTTCGGCGACGACCTCGGCAAGCGGCGGTATGTTGTCGTCGCGCTCGATCATGGTCGAGACCGGACCGAAATGGGCCACCGCCTCGCGATAGAAATCCCAGACCTCGTCGCAGACCGGGTGATCGTGTGTGTCGATGATGTGGCTCTCTTCATGGCTGTGACCGGCGACATGGAACTGGACCACACGGTCGCGCGGCACGCCATGCAGGAAATCGTCGGTGGAGAAGCCGTGGTTGAAGGCACTCACATAGACGTTGTTGACGTCGAATAAGAGCCAGCAATCGGCGCGTCGCGCCACTTCGCTCACGAACTCCCACTCCGTCATCTCCGACTGACCATAGGTGATGTAGCTCGATACGTTCTCCAGCGTGAGCCGCCGCCCAAGGATGTCTTGCACCTGACCGACACGGCCGACCACATGGTTGAGCGCTTCCTCGGTATAGGGGATGGGCAGGAGGTCATGCAAATTGACCCCATGCACGCCGGTCCAGCAAAGATGATCGGAAATCCATTTCGGGTTCACGCGCGCAGCAAGCTTCTTCAGCGCGGCGAGATAATCCAGATCGAGCGGCGCGGTCGAGGCGATCGACAGCGATACGCCGTGCATCACCACCGGATAGCGCTCGCAGATGCGGTCGAGCATGTGCAGCGGCTGGCCGCCCTCGACCATGTAGTTTTCGGAGATGATCTCGAACCAGTCGATGGCGGGGGAGCCGTCGAGGATCTCCCGGTAGTGCTGCGGCCTCAGCCCCAGGCCAAAGCCGAGATAAGGAGGCTTGCCCTCGGTCATGGCGCTCACTCCTTGAATTACCGGCAAGGGCCGGCCGCGCGTACCGCAGCCGGCCATTGCCTGGAAGTCTAGCCTAACTGTTCTCGAAATGCCCGCCGTGGTTCTTGCATTCGTCCTGGAGCATCGAGACCCAGCCTTGGCCCTTGCAGGCATTCTTGCCCTTGCAGTCGTTCTTGGCGCTCTTACAGGCGCCCTTGCCGGCGCAGCCATTGACGCCGAAGCAGCGTCCCGGGATGCCTTCCACGGCAAAGGCCGAGCCGATCAGGGCCGTGCCGGAGACGACAATCGCCGCAGCCGTCATAGCAAGTCTGGCGCCGGATTTCTGGGTGAGCTTCATTTTCCTCTCCTGTGCATGAGTTCTAGGCATTCGTGGCGGAGAGCCGCCAAGCCAGCTATAGCCGTGAGCGCAGGCAGGCTTGCGTCACTCCTGTTCAAAGCTCCGTGCTGTGGCGCTTGACCCCCATCACGAGGTCGTCAACTCTACGTGATCGGGGCCCCTTGCGGCTCTAGGCTGGGTGAGCGATGGGGCTCAACGACATCGTCGTCTATGTGGACAGCGCGGGTGCGGCGGAGGCGCGCGTCGAGTTTGCCGTGGGGCTGGCCAAGGCGCACGGCGCCCATCTGATCGGCATCGCCTTCGCACCGACCACGCTGTTGCCGCTCTATGGCGCCGATGTCGGCTTCGCCGACATGACCGAGGTGCTGGAAAGCGTGAAGGCGCAAGGCGCGAGCGCGCTTGACGATTTCAAGACACGGGCGCTGGCCCGGGCATTGAGCTGCGAGGCCAAGCTGATGCAGGGCATGAGCGAGGAATTTCCTCACGACTTCGCCTATTTGGCGCGCCATGCCGACCTCACAATTCTCGGCCAACCGCGCGACGGTGATCCTCTGATCGGGCAATATGCGCTGGTCGAGCGTTGCCTGTTCGCTTCGGGCCGGCCGGTGATGATCGTGCCGGCTGCGCCGCTGCAAGGCGCGCTTGATGGAACGATCGTTGCTGCCTGGGATGGAAGCGCCGAGGCCGCGCGCGCCATCAACGACGCGCTGATCTTTCTAAAGCAGGCGTCGCGCGTCGTGCTCCTGGTGGGTGTGTTGCAAGATGCCGAGGACGAGGCCCCGCGAACGGAGGACATGATCGCGCATTTGCAGCGGCACGGCGTCGGTGCCGAAGCGATGCTGGTCGACGCCAAGGAAGGGGATGTCGGGCGCGTGTTGCTCGGAAGGGCGAAGGATCTCGGCGCCGATCTGATGGTGATGGGCGCCTTCCATCACTCGCGCTGGCGGGAATTCATCCTTGGCGGGGTGACTTTGACCGTGCTCGAGGAGGCGACTATCCCCTTGCTGATGGCACATTGAGATGACAGTGCATCTGGTCAAGCTTTGCGTCGGCGTCGATACCGTGCAGGAGCTTGCCGACTGGCAAGCCGAGCGGCTGAAGCGGCTCAAGCGCGAGAAGAAGAGGCCCGAACTTTGCCATCGCACGTTGCAGACGCCGCGGCGGCGCGAGGAGGTGCTCGATGGCGGCTCGCTCTATTGGGTGATCAAAGGCTTCATTTCGGTGCGCCAGCGCGTGCTCGATCTTCGCGCCGATGTGAAGGACGACGGCACCGCCTGTTGCGGCATTGTGCTTGATCGCGAGTTGGTCCCGACCCGTGTGCATCCGCGCCGCGCTTTTCAGGGCTGGCGCTATCTCGAGGCCGCCGATGCGCCGGGAGATGCCGGCGGACTCGTTGCGGCGGCCGATGACATGCCTCCCGGGATGCGCGAGGAATTGCGCGAGCTTCGCCTTATCGATTGGTAGGGGGCACCGGCAGGTTGTCGATCAGACGGGTCTTGCCGAGAAAGGCTGCGGCCAGTACGCGCGCTTCCTTCACCGGACCGTGCAGCGGCTTCAAGGTCTCAGGGTCGCGCACGGCGACATAGTTGACGCGGAAGCCGGCCGCTTCCAGCTTGAAGCGCCCCGCTTCGGCGGCGTCGTCCGCGCCGCGACCATTCGCCAGATCGGCGGCGACTTGGGCGATGGTCTGATGCAAGAGAGGCGCGATCCTGCGCTCGGCAGGCGAGAGATAGGCATTGCGCGAGGACAGCGCGAGACCGTCCTTTTCGCGCACGATCGGGCCTCCGAGGATCTCGACCGGAAGATTGAGGTCGCGCACCATGCGCCTGATGACCAGAAGCTGCTGGTAGTCCTTCTCGCCGAAGATGGCGACGTCGGGTGCGCATTGCAGCACCAGCTTGGCAACCACCGTCGCTACGCCGTCGAAATGATTGGGCCTTGCCGCGCCGCAGAGATCCTCGGTCAGGTCCCCGACATTGATCCGGGTCGAGAAGCCTGCGGGGTACATCTCGGCGACATCGGGGATGAAGACCAAATCGGCCCCGGCAGCCGCAAGCTTGGCAAGGTCGCCGGCTTCGTCGCGCGGATAAAGATGGAAGTCCTCGCGCGGGCCGAATTGGATCGGGTTGACGAAGATCGACACGACCGCGCGATCGGCCTTCTCCTTGGCGAGCGCGACCAGGGAGAGATGACCCTGATGCAGCGCGCCCATGGTGGGCACGAGGGCGATTTTCTCGCCGGCCTTTCGCCATTTGGCACGATCGGCCCGCAACTCGGCCACCGTCCGGACAATTGGGATAACGCGCGTCATTCTTCTGCTCCTAAGGACCAAGGGTTAAACTTAAGTCATGGCCGAGGCCAAGCGCCATATGGAGCCAAGGGAGCCGAATGCCCGTCTACCGGGCCGCGAGGCGATCAGCGCGGCTTTGTTGGCCGAGGAGGGGCCGCTGGTCGAGGCGCTGGTCGCCAAGGCGCGGGTCAGCGCCGAGGCGCGCAACCGCGTCGAGACGCTTGCCATCCGCCTCGTCGAGGCGGCGCGGGCGGGCCGCAAGGAGAGCGGCGGGGTCGATTCCTTCCTGTATGAATATGGGCTGTCGAGCGAGGAGGGCGTGCTTCTGCTCTGCCTGGCTGAGGGGCTACTGCGCATCCCCGACGCCGCAACCGCCGACCGCCTGATCGCCGGAACGATCGGCTCGGGCGACTGGTCGCGCCATCTCGGCCACTCGGACTCGCTTCTGGTCAATGCCTCGACGTGGGGGCTGATGCTCACCGGCCACATCATCGACTGGAGCGCGAAGCGCGAGGGCGATCTTGCCGGCATGGTGCAGCGGCTGATTGCCAGAAGCGGCGAGCCGGTAATCCGCCAAGCCTTGCGTCAGGCCATGCGCATCCTCGGCAAGCAATTCGTGCTAGGCGAGACCATCGAGGAAGCGCTTGCCAATGGCGAGGAAGAAGCTGCGCAGGGTTATCGCTTCTCGTTCGATATGCTCGGCGAGGCGGCGCGCACCGCGGAAGATGCCGACCGCTACACCGAGCGCTACGCCGAGGCGATCGAGGCGATCGCCGAATATGCGGGTCATCCCTTGTCGCGGAGCGAGGCGGAGCTGGAGGAGCGGCCCGGCCTTTCGGTCAAGCTTTCGGCCCTGCATCCGCGTTTTCAACCCTCGCAGGAGGCGCGCCTCCAAGCCGAGCTCGCGCCTCGGCTCTTGAGTCTGGCGCAGGCGATGCGCGAGGCCTGGCTGCCACTCACCGTCGACGCCGAGGAGGCAGATAAGCTCGATCTTTCCTTGGCGCTGCTAGGGCCGCTGTTCATCGAGCCTTCGCTTGCCGGATGGAACGGGCTTGGGCTCGCGGTACAGGCCTACAGCAAACGCGCGCTGCCGCTGATCGATTGGCTCGCCGCGGTTGCCCAGGAGACCGGCCGTCGCATCCCGGTGCGGCTGGTGAAGGGCGCCTACTGGGATAGCGAGATCAAATGGGCGCAGGAAGCGGGGCTCGCGGGCTATCCGGTCTTCACGCGCAAGGTCAATACCGACGTTGCCTACCTGGCCGCCGCGCGTGCTCTGCTTGCACACCCGGATTGTTTCTATCCGCAGTTCGCGACGCACAATGCGCATACGATTGCCTCGATTGTCACATTCGCCGGCGACCGGCCTTACGAATTTCAGCGCCTCTACGGTATGGGCGAGGCGCTGCATCGCGAAGTGGTGCAGCCTGAGAGTCTCGGCAAGCCGTGCCGCATCTACGCGCCGGTGGGCGGGCACCGCGATTTGCTCGCCTATCTCGTGCGCCGACTGTTGGAGAACGGGGCCAACACCTCCTTCGTCAACCGGCTGGCCGATGACGAGGCGCCGATTGAGACGATCGTCGCCGATCCGGTCGAGAAGGCGGCTGCGCTTCAGCCGAAGGCTAATCCGTCGATTCCGCTGCCAGGCGCCTTGTTTGCACCGGAGCGAAAAAACAGCCTGGGCCTGCCGCTGTTCGAGGATGCGGTGCGGGAACCCTTGGTTGCCGCGATGCAACGTACGCTCACCGAGCCGGTGAAGGCCAATCCCGTTGTCGCTGGCCGTGAAATCGAAGAGGGCGGCGAGGCCACCCGGGTTACATCGCCGCATGATCGGCAGACCGTCGTCGGAATTTGCCGAAGCGCAACTCCGGAGGCCATCGATCAGGCACTAACGGCGGCGAGCGCCGCGGCGGATGATTTCGGGCGGCTCGGCGGCGATGCGCGTGCGGCCATGCTCGAGCGCGCCGCAGAACTGTTCGAGGCCGACCGCGCGGGACTGATGGCGCTGATGGTGCGGGAAGCCGGCAAGACGCTGGCCAATGCCCAAAGCGATCTCCGCGAGGCGGTGGATCATTTGCGCTATGCGGCGGCGGAAGCGCGGCGGCAGTTCGCAAAACCTCGGCTCCTCAAAGGTCCGACGGGCGAGGAGAACGCGCTCAGCCTGCATGGGCGCGGGGTGTTCGCTTGCATCTCGCCGTGGAACTTTCCGCTTGCCATCTTCACCGGGCAGATCGCGGGCGCGCTGGCCGCCGGGAACGCGGTCGTGGCCAAGCCGGCGGAGCAGACACCGCTGGTGGCTGCGCGTGCCGTGCGGCTTATGCATAGAGCCGGTGTGCCGGGCGAAGCACTGCATCTCTTGCCGGGCAAGGGCGAGACGGTCGGGGCAGCGCTGGTCAACGACCCGCGCGTGGCAGGTGTCGCCTTCACTGGCGGAACGGAGACCGGCATCGCCATCAACCGGGGGCTCGCCGCGCGCGACGGTCCGATCCCGAAGCTGATCGCCGAGACCGGCGGGCTCAACGCCATGATCGTGGATTCGTCGGCGCTACCGGAGCAAGTGGTTGACGACGCAATCGCCTCGGCCTTCGACAATGCCGGCCAGCGCTGTTCGGCCCTGCGCGCGCTGTTCCTGCAAGACGAGATCGCCGAGGAGACCTTGCGCATGCTGCTCGGCGCCGCGCGAGAACTCAAGATGGGCGATCCGTTCGACTACGCGACGGATGTTGGGCCGGTGGTCGACGAGGAGGCGCGCACGACGCTCGAAGCGCACAAAGCGCGCATGCGCAAGGAGGCGCGCGAACTGCTGAACCTTCCCTTGGGGGAGGCACACGCGGCCGGAACCTATGTCTCGCCCGCGATCTATGAGATCGGTTCGATTTCGATGCTGAAGCGCGAAGTGTTCGGGCCGATCTTGCACGTGGTGCGGTTCGCGGGCGACCGCTTGGGCGATGTCTGCGAGGCGATCAATGCCACGGGCTATGGGCTTACGCTCGGCCTGCATAGCCGCATCAAGGCGACGGCGGATTTCGTCGCCGCCCGGGTCAAGGTCGGCAATATGTATGTGAATCGGAACCAAATCGGGGCCGTGGTCGGTGTGCAGCCCTTCGGCGGGGAGGGGCTTTCCGGGACGGGGCCCAAGGCCGGTGGTCCGCATTATCTCCAAGCCTTCGCCGTCGAGCGGGTTCGCAGCACCGATCTTACCGCCTCGGGCGGCAATGCGAGCCTGCTTACCGCCGGCGGGGACGAGGGCTGAAGCCCCGTTCGCCATTGTCCGGCGCCTCGCAAAGGTCCATCTATTAGGCGGCGGTAAATTGCCGCGGAGTTCGACGAGAATGGCTGAACCGAAGGCCCCTGCTAAGACCGAAAAGAGCGAAATCGCGCCCGGGGGGTCTACGCGCGCCGAGATCGACGCCTTCCTCAAAGATGTGCGGGCTCTCCAGCCGTCTGGATCGGGTCATGGGCGGCTGATCTTTGCCATGGACGCGACCATGAGCCGGCAGCCGTCCTGGGACCTCGCGCTCGAGCTCCAGGCCGACATGTTCAAGGCAGTGAAGGCCGTCGGCGGGCTCGACGTGCAACTCGTCTATTTCCGCGGCTTCAATGAGTGTCAGGCGTCGCGCTGGGTCGGCGATCCCGAAGCCTTGGCGCGGCTGATGCGGCGCGTCTCCTGCGAGGGCGGCTACACGCAGATCCGCAAGGTGCTGGCGCATGCCAAGCGGGAGAATGCGGCGCGCAAGGTCAATGCGGTCGTCTATGTGGGCGATTGCATGGAGGAGGACGTCGACGAGCTGGCGCAGCTTGCGGGCGAGCTTGGGCTCGTGGGCGTTCCGGTGTTCATGTTCCACGAGGGCTGCGAACCCCAGGCGGAACGCGCCTTCAGGGAGATCGCGCGGCTCTCGCGCGGCGCCTATAGCCCGTTCGACGCGGGTTCGGCCAGGCAGCTCCGCGAATTGCTCACTGCGGTCGCGGTCTACGCCACGGGCGGCCGGAAGGCACTCAAGGATTTCAGCAGCGAGACGAAGAGCGGCGCCGCCATGCGCCTGCTCCAGCAGCTCGGCTGACGACCGGAACGATGGCCTATTTCCTCGTCGGTTGCGCGCTCCTCATCGTGATCCTTCTCGCCGGGCGGCTTCTGGTCAAAGCCGACCCGCAAAAGCTCGCCGCGGGCCTCCGCAAGGCGGGCGGCGTGGCTGCATTAGCGCTGGCCGGCTTTCTCATCTTGCGCGGCGCCATCCCCATCGCCATCCCGCTCGCCGTATTGGGCTTCGGGCTGTTGCGGAAAGGGGCCCTGTTTGGCGGGACGTTCGGCTCCTCAAGCAGGACGCCGGGCCAGACATCGCGCATCAAGACCGACCGGCTGGAAATGGAGCTCGATCATGACAGCGGCGATATGGACGGGCGGTGCCTGACCGGCCGCTTCGCCGGGCGCACACTATCGTCCTTAAGCGACAGAGAAGCATTGGAGCTTTTGGCAGAGCTGGACCAAGAGGGCGCGGCCGAGGCGTCGGTGATGGAGGCCTATCTCGACTGGCGCATCCCCGGCTGGCGCGATTCGGAGCAATCGGAAGAGGCCGAGGCGCAGGCAAGGCGACGGCGCGCACGCAGCGGGGGGATGAGCGCGGAAGAGGCTTACGCGGTGCTCGGGGTCGGACCCGGTGCAAGCGAAGAGGATATCCGGCGAGCGCACCGCAAGCTGATGAAGAAACTGCACCCCGACCAGGGCGGCTCGACCTATCTTGCGGCGCGCATCAACGAAGCGAAGGAAGTGCTGCTCGCTCGCAGGTGAGTGGCCAGAACCTAGTCGTTGGTCATCACCGCGCAGTCGAGCGAGCGCTTCTTCAGCGCGGCACAGGTGGCCTGCGCATCGGCCTTGGAGAACCCCGCGAAGCGCGCCCGGAACCATTCCTTGTCGTCTTTCATGAAGGATGCGGTGAAGGGGAGGTGGCCGTCGAGCAGGTCAAGCGCCCGTTGCTGCACCGCGCCGAGCCGGTTCTCGGCTTCGGCCTGGGACATGAAGGCGCCGACCTGGACATGGAAGTCGCCCTCGAAGCGGAGCGCCCTGGCGGCGCGCGGTCTTGTTTGCGAGACATCCGACGGATCGCCGATATCGCCTTCGCTCGAATTGGCCGGCGTTGCGCGCGGCGTAGCGGCAGCGAGAATGGCGGCAGGCATCTTCGGCGCGGGCTGAGAGGCGCTAGGCGGTGTCGGTGCACTTGCTGCCGCGGCGATTTGAGGTTCGGGCTGCTTCAGCGGCGGAAGCGGAGCAGAACTCGGGGGCGTTGTAGAAGGCCCGAGCAGCGAAGCGACCAGATTCTTGGCCGGAGCCTTCTTTGCCGAAGCATTGGGGAACTGCTTGTCGAGGATCGCGCGCATGGCGGCGTCGCGCCCCGCGCCTGTCCTCCCGCCCAGCACCACGGCGACGAGGTGCTTGTCGTCGCGCTTGACCGATGCCGCGAGATTGAAGCCGCTCGCCCTTGTATAGCCGGTCTTGATGCCGTCGGTGCCCGCATAGTTGAACAGGAGGCGGTTGTGATTGCGGTGCCGCTGCCCTTTGAAGGTGAAATACTGGGTGGCGAACGCGTCGTAATACTCAGGGTAGTCCCGGATCAGCCGCACGGAGAGAATCGCCAAGTCGCGCGCCGTGCTGATCTGCTGGTCGTCGGGCAGACCCGAGGCATTGCGGAAGGTCGTTTGCTTCATGCCGATTCGCCGCGCCGTGTCGGTCATCAGACGGGCGAACGCCTCCTCGCTGCCGGAGATATTCTCGGCCACCACCGCGGCGGCATCGTTGGCCGACTTGGTGATGAGAGCCCTGACAGCGTCGCTGGCCTTGAGGGTGGCGCCTGGTTTCAGGCCCAATTTGGTCGGTGCTTGGCTCGCCGCATGCGCGGTGACTGTCAGCTCGGTGCTGGGCTTGATCTTGCCCGCGCGCATGTAGCTGAAGAGTACATAGAGAGTCATCATCTTGGTCAGTGACGCGGGGTAATGCGGCGTGTCGGCGGCTTGCGCGTGCAGCACCGAGCCCGTGTTCATGTCGACCACAATGCAAGCTGCCATCGACGGCTGAACGGTGGCCGATTTCTTCTTCTTCGGGGCGCCCAGCGCCTCTCCGAAGGGCGTTGCCGCCAAGGCAAGGCACAGAGGCAGGGCAAATAGGAGGCGCGCGATGCGCTCCCGCCTCGACACCTCACGCTTATCGATAGCCACTGCCCCCTGAAGGCCGGAGCCTTCCCCCGTTTGACGACCCGTCTCTCGCGCACTGCCGCGCGCAGGCCCCCTCGCCATGCACGCAGACCCCCAAAGTGACGGGTTCACGTGGCAAGAAGAAGGCTAAAATTCGTCTGTTGCCAAAGCGTTAAGTCAATGCAAAGAAGCGATTGTGCAGTGCAAAAAATTCCAGTTGATTTTTTTTGTGCGATGCATATATAAGGCCTCGCGTTCGCAGCAATCGCGCAACCCGGTTTTTGAGGAGAAGAGGGCTCACATGCTCAAAGGTTTCGAAGAGTTCCAGAAGGTCGGCAAAGACGGCTTCGATGCGGCCGTCCGTTCGTTCGGTGAGGTGAATAAGGGCTTCCAGGCCATTGCCGCCGAGGTTACCGACTATTCGAAGAAAGCGTTCGAGGACAGCACCCGCGCCTTCGAGCAGCTGATCGGCGCCAAGTCGATCGAGCAGGCGATCGAGATCCAGTCCCAGTACGCCAAGAAGGCCTATGACGCGTATGTCGCCGAGATGTCCAAGCTCGGTGAGATGTATGTCGGCCTTGCCAAGGATGCCTACAAGCCGGTCGAGTCTGCCTTCACCAAGAAGGTCGTGTAACGGCGTTTCCC
>JBQGDO010000002.1:0-2628 GCA_052039105.1 Methyloceanibacter sp. | reverse complement strand
TTCTGGCCATCGAGCGCGCCGGCTTCTATGGCGCCGCGGTCTTAGTACGGAACGAGCTGGATTTGCTCGTTGTAACGGCCGATCCGTGCGCCCTTGTTTGGAAATACTTTCGAGCCGGGCTTATAACCGGCCGCGACCAGGTCGGGCGGGCGGCGGTAGACCGGGACATGAAATTCGGGATTGGGAAAGCGCGAACCTTGCACGATCGGCTCGTAGTACCCGGTCAGGAAACCCTGGCTTTCGCCCAGCCGCGCGATGCGCACGGGTTGAAAATGCTGTTCGAAGAAGGTGCGAGCGGTATTTGAATCCTGCGGTCGCACGCCCAGGGCTTTGCGGCAGACGTTCCATAGGGCCCTGGAGATCTGCCCCCGGTCAGTACGTTGTATTTTGCGCAATGCATGACAACTTGTGTCATAGGCTGCGAAGGCGGCAAGGTGATCATCGGCCTTCCAGCCCACGAGGTCTGCCCATTTGATCGGCTCGAGCTGGCTGTCCGGCAGTTTCAGCGGTTCTTCGGCTGATGCGGCGTTGGCCGCGCAACATAAGATCACGCCAACGAGGCTTGCCACCACGCCGCGCACAGGGGGCTGCCCAAACCATTGGCCGGTCGCCGGTGCGCGCGCTGACGCCGGCCTGGAACTGGCAAGCCGAAGAAAAGCCGCCGGCGCGGTCGAAGCGGCCGCCAGTGGGCGCGACGAATGCATGATGCCCCCCAATCGAACCGCCCTTCCCGGCCGATCCCGGCAAAGGCTCTCGACTTATTGGTCGCTCTGGCCGGTTGAGAGGTTCAAAAGGCGATTGGGCGTCCGGCGCGGATAGAGTACCATAGGTTAATGCAGGCGTTACGGGCCCGATCAATTGCCAGGGAGCACGATCGAGCCGCTTGGCGGCCGGCGGAGGAGGCTGCGACTCGCAACCCGCCCCCGCTACCGCTATCGGCATGAGAGCACCTCCAAAGAAGAAGGCCACCGCCGCGAAGCTCCGATCTTGGCGCGTCTCCATCCTGCGCCAGCGCGCCCACTATTTCGGGACGGTGGAGGCGCCGGACGAAAAGGCGGCAGAAGCCGCTGCCGTCACGCAATTTCAGCTCGACGAAGAGCAGCGCAAGCGGCTGGCGGTGCGGGAGCAGGATTAGTCGTATGTCCCGACCACCGAAGCCGCCGCCACCGAGGCCGCCGAAGCCGCCACCACCACCGCCCCCGCCGGCCGCCAAGCCTAGAACATTTGGTCGCCCTTCCATGCTGCTCGCCTAGCTCGCCTGCAGAGTGGTGAGAGCTTCGATGATCCAACCGTCAGCGCCCCCAGTATGCGCGAGGTGAGCGTTCATCCCGATTGCGAGGGAGGCAGCCACTGGATCGTCGAGTATTTTGATAGCGACAACGGCTGCTACGTCGCTACCTTCGACGGTCCATTGGCAGAGCAGCGGGCGCGCGACTATCTCGGCGCGCTCAAGAGCGGGCAACTGAAGGTCCGACGGTTGACGATGAACTTGGGTTTCTCGGCAGCGATGATCTCGCGCGCCACCTGCGGCCACTCGGTATCACGGCGCGCGTCGTAGCTGATGAGCCCGGAATCGGTGCGATGTTTGCGCACGATGCCGATCTCGATCTTCTCTGAGAAGGCGTCTTCAAGCCCGTAGGCAAGCCAGTCGGCGTTCGCATCTCCCACGACCACGATCTTGACCGTGGTATCCTTGCGCGGCGTAGCTGGCGGTGCGCGCGAGTAATCCGGGGGCTGCTCCGGTTCCTCGTCCAAGCGCGTCGCCGGCCTCGCCTTCAAGCGCCTCCTCGACGATCAGGCGGGTCGCGAGTTTAACCAGCTCGTCCTTCGCCGAAGCTGTGGAAAGACGTCCCTCGATCAATGCCGTCAGCTCTTCACGGGTGTGCTGCGAAGCAGGTAGTCTCGTCGCCATGGGGTGCTCCTTTGCCGGGCTTCGCCAAGCCCGTTTGGTGAATCACTCTCACTCATGCAAAGGATGCACCCCGCCAAATTCCCAGCAAGTTTAGAACTTTACCCAGGAACGCTGTGGGGATCATTCCATGGCCCGTGCCGCCCCAAACCAGCAATAACATTATCCAGAAAGGACTGGCATTCGTCCGCGAACGGAGCGGTACTGTAACCGTTCCTGGCACCTGGCGTGCCTCGGGATCCTGCCCCGCCGGCTGCATGGCCGAGGTGGGGCTGCAGTGGTGGCGGCATGGCGCCGCACCAACGCAACGGAGGATCCCGATGTCAAAACTCACTGATACCCAGGTCGTCATTCTATCTACGGCTTCGCGGCGCAATGATCGCGGAGTTGACCTGCCCACAAACGTTACGGCCGAAACGGCTCGAAAGGCCGTGGATAAGCTCATCCGCACTGGGCTGCTGGAAGAGGTCCGCGCCACTGGCTCGCTGCTGGCTTGGCGACGCGATGCTGAAGCGGGACCCAAGGCGCTTCGCATCACCGAGCAGGGCCTCGACGCGATCGGGGTCAAGGATGCGGTGGACGCTCCCACGGAGACAGCCGTTAGCTCGGCTCGCAACCGGACCGAGGTCGAAGCACCTGCCGTCAAAGTTGTCGCCTCCCGCAAGCGGGCTTCCGTTGCAAGACAGAAGTCCGTTCGCGCGAGACATCGGACGGGCAAG
>JBQGDO010000001.1:0-31870 GCA_052039105.1 Methyloceanibacter sp. | reverse complement strand
CGGCTTCCTTCACCATGCGATCGATATCGGCCTCGGTCAGGCCGCCAGATGCCTGGATGCGGATCGACTGCTCCTTGCCGGTCGCCTTGTCGGTGGCCGACACGTTGACGATGCCGTTGGCATCGATGTCGAAGGTCACCTCGATCTGCGGCACGCCGCGGGGGGCCGGCGGAATGCCGACGAGATCGAACTGACCGAGCAGCTTGTTGTCCGCGGCCATTTCGCGTTCGCCTTGGAATACCCGAATGGTCACGGCATTCTGATTGTCCTCGGCGGTAGAGAACACCTGGCTCTTCTTGGTTGGAATGGTGGTGTTGCGGTCGATCAGCCGCGTGAACACGCCGCCCAAAGTCTCGATACCGAGCGAGAGCGGGGTCACGTCCAGCAACAGCACGTCCTTGACGTCGCCTTGCAGCACGCCGGCCTGGATAGCGGCGCCGATCGCCACGACTTCATCCGGGTTGACACCCTTATGCGGCTCGCGGCCGAAGAAATTCTTCACCGTCTCGACGACCTTCGGCATGCGCGTCATGCCGCCGACCAGCACAACTTCCTCGATCTCGGCGGGCTTGAGGCCCGCGTCTTTCAACGCGTTCTGGCAGGGGCCGACCGTTTTCTGGATAAGGTCATCCACCAGGCTCTCGAGCTTGGCCCGGGTGAGCTTCATGGTGAGGTGTTTCGGACCGGTCTGGTCCGCGGTGATGAACGGCAGATTGATCTCGGTCTGCGTGGTCGAGGAGAGTTCGATCTTGGCTTTCTCTGCGGCTTCCTTCAGCCGCTGCAGCGCCAGCTTGTCGCCGCGCAAGTCGATGCCGCTCTCCTTTTTGAACTCGTTGGCGAGATAGTCGACGATGCGCATGTCGAAATCCTCGCCGCCGAGGAAGGTGTCGCCGTTGGTCGACTTCACCTCGAACACGCCGTCGCCGATCTCGAGAATGGAAATGTCGAACGTGCCGCCGCCGAGATCATAGACGGCGATGGTCTTGCCCTCTTTCTTCTCAAGTCCGTAGGCTAGAGCCGCCGCCGTCGGCTCGTTGATGATGCGCAACACTTCGAGGCCCGCGATCTTGCCGGCGTCCTTGGTCGCCTGACGCTGGGCATCGTTGAAATAGGCGGGAACGGTGATGACCGCCTGCTCGACCTTCTGGCCGAGATGCGCTTCGGCGGTCTCCTTCATCTTTTGCAGGATGTAGGCGGAAATCTGCGAGGGTGAATATTGCTTGCCGTGGGACTCGACCCAGGCGTCGCCGTTTCCGGCTTTGACGATCTTATAGGGGACGAGCTTCTTGTCCTTCTCCACCATCGGATCGTCCCAGCGCCGGCCGATCAGGCGCTTGATGGCGAAGAAGGTGTTCTCGGGATTGGTGACGGCTTGGCGTTTGGCGGGGAGGCCGACCAGAATTTCGCCGTCGTCGGTGAAAGCCACCATGGACGGCGTGGTGCGCATGCCCTCGGCATTTTCGATGACCTTGGGGTTTTTCCCCTCCATCACCGCGACGCAGGAATTGGTAGTGCCGAGATCGATTCCGATCACTTTCGCCATTACGAACCTCTCTTTCTGGCAGACCGTCCGGGCCCTTGCGCGGCACCCGCGATTTCAGCGCTTAGTTTGGCGTCGGTCCCCACTCATTCGGCGCGCCCGCCGACTCACCGGCGGGGTTCCGCGCTTATATAGGTGGCAACCCTATGGCCCGCAAGGAGAAGCGCCGCTTGTGACCCTATCGTGACGGGCCTCCTCAGGCGACGCGCTTCCACGCGCCGATCAGGATCGGCGTGAGGCAATAATAGCGCCCGTCGGCAGCAGCCTCGGTCATCTCCACCTTGAAGGCCTCGGCCCTGACCGGGTCGGCAAGACCGAGCTGCACCGCTTCGCCGAACAGTTGTTGGTAAACGCCGATCACCATATGGCCGATGTCCTTGAGCGGCAGGAACTTGGCTTCGGCGTTGGTGCCGTCGGGGAGGCCAAGCCCCGCCGCTTCGAACTGCGCGGGCAGTTGGCGGCCTGCACGCAGATTGCGGCCATGCCCCCTGAACACCCCCTCGAACAGCCGGTTGAACTCCGCCATCGGCGGGCAAAGCGGCTCGACCGCGAGGGCGCCGAAATCGAGTTCCTGGACGGCGACGACGCCGCCGGGCTTGGTCCAGTGCAGCATCTTTTCCAGGACTGCGACCGGGTCCTGCATATGCATCAGAAACATCCGGGCATACGCCAGATCGAACGGGGCCCCCGGCACATCATCGAGCGCTCCAACATCGGCCTCGATCGATTCGAACTTGGCGCCACCCTGGGCGCGAAGATCGGCGAGAGCCCTCCGCCCAAGGTTGCCGTCGATCTCGATGCTGGTGACCTGCCCCTCGGGCCCAACGCGCTCAGCCATCAGCCGCATCACCGCGCCCGGTCCTGAACCGACATCGAGGCAGCTCATGCCGGGCTTAAGCCCGGCGCTGTCGAGCACCTCCTCGCTTGCCCGGCGCCAAAACGAAGCCTGCTCGAGCAGCCGCTGATAGTCGTTCTGGGCGCGGGACTGAAGATCGTCTTCGGCGCCGGATTTCTGCGCTTGTGCCGCCACCGGCCTCGTCTCCTCTCGCGCCGTCGATGCGCTATATGGGGTGAAGGTAAGGCAGCCTGGAGGTGGAGCAAAGGCGCCAATGCACTATTTTCCGCAAGCGCTTGAACGGGCCGCGCAAGCCGCGCTTTTGGCGGCGCTGAGACGCATCATCGCCGAGGCGCCGCTGTTCACCCCGACCATGCCGCGCTCCGGCAAGCCGATGTCGGTGCGGATGACCAATTGCGGACCGCTCGGCTGGCTGACCGACCAGGAGCGAGGCTATCGCTATCAGCCCACCCATCCGGTGACGGGAAGGCCCTGGCCGCCCATGCCGCAAATGCTGCTCGATCTTTGGGACAAGGTCGCAGACTACCCGGCGCCGCCGGAGGCCTGCCTGGTCAATTACTATGCTGCGGACGCCAAGATGGGTTTGCACCAGGACAAGGACGAGGAGGATTTCTCGGCCCCGGTGCTTTCGGTGTCGCTCGGCGATACGGGTGTCTTTCGCGTGGGGGGCGTATCGCGCAAAGACCCGACCACGAGATACGAATTGCAGTCCGGCGATGTGATTGTGCTCGGCGGCGAGGATCGGCTCGCCTTTCACGGCATCGACCGCATCCTGCCGGGCACGTCGGACCTGCTGCAAGAAGGTGGCCGCTTCAATCTCACTCTGCGCCGCGTAACCAAGCCGGCTTGAGCCCGGTCAATCGCCCTGGGGCTCTCCCGGAAAGTCGTCATTCGCAGCCTGCCGCGCCGCGAATCCGTTGCCGTCTTTCGGCTGCGCGGCTTTCGCCGGCTTTTCTCCCCCTTTGGCCACGGCGACGAGCGCCGGCCTGAGACAGCGGTCGCCGATCGTGTAGCCCGATTGCATCACCTCCACCACGGTGCCCTCCGGCACCTCGGCGTTCTGCACCTCGTACATGGCCTGCTGGCAATTCGGGTCGAAGCGCTGGCCGAGCGGATCGATGCGCGTGACCCCGTGCCGCTCGAGCACGTTCAGGAGCTCCCGTTCGGTCAGTTCGACTCCTTCGAGGAAACTCTTCAGCGCCGGGTCCGCCGCTGCCGCCTCTGCCGGCACGTGATCGATCGTGCGCTTGAGATTGTCACCCACCGTCAGCACGTCGCGCGCGAAATTGGAAATCGCGTAGCGCGCAATGTCCGTCTTCTCCCGTTCGGTGCGCCGCCGCAGATTCTCCATGTCGGCCATGGTCCGCAGTAGCCGGTCCCGTATCTCGGCGTTCTCGGCGAGCAAGGCGTCGAGATCCGCCCCGAGCTGGGCCTCGGGCTCCGGGTTCTGATTTTTGTTCTCGGCCTTGGTCTGATCCTCGTTGGCCTCACGCGGATCGGTCTTATCGTCGGGCATGCTACGCCTCGGCGAAATCGGGTTAACTCGGAAGTCCTGGGGATATCGACTGTTAGGCGGCAAAAATCAAGGGACAAGGCGCCCGACCAGCTTCGCCGTGTAGTCGACCATAGGGATGATGCGCGCGTAATTGAGCCGCGTCGGCCCGATCACGCCAAGCACGCCCACGATCTTCTGTTCCGTATCCATGAAGGGCGACACGATCAGCGCCGATCCCGACAGCGAAAACAGCTTGTTCTCCGAGCCGATGAAGATGCGCACGCCGTCCCCGCGCTCGGCAAGGCCGAGGAGCTGCATCAGGTCGGTCTTGGTGTCGAGGTCCTCGAACAGCAGCCTGACACGCTCCAGATCCTCCATCGCCCGCACGTCCTCCAGGAGGTGCGCGCGGCCGCATACGATGAGGCTCTTGCGCTCGTCGCCGTCGCCGGACCAGGTGGCAAGCCCTTCGGTGACGATGCTGGCGGCCAGCGCGTCGAGCTGGGCCCGGCGCTCCTCGATCTCCTTCTCGATCCTCACGCGCGCTTCGGGCAACGTCAGTCCGCCGATGCGGGCGTTGAGATAGTTGGATGCCGCTTGCAGCGAGGAGAGCGGCAGCCCGTCGGGCAACGAGATGACACGGTTCTCGACGTCGCCGTCCTCGCCGACCAGGATGGCGAGCGCGCGTCCTGGTCCGAGATTGACGAACTCGACCTGCTTCAGCGTCTTGCTCTGCTTGTCGACCAGCACGACGCCGGCGCAGCGCGAAAGCCCCGACAGCATTTCGCCGGCCTCGCCGAGCACGTCCTCCACGGCTCGCCGGCGCCCACTTCCGGCGATGCGGCTCTCGATCTGGGTGCGCTCTTCGACGGTGATGTCGCCAAGCTCGAGCAGTCCGTCGATGAACAGGCGCAAGCCGGTCTGGGTCGGAAGCCGCCCCGCGCTAGTATGCGGCGCGTAGATGAGCCCGAGGCCCTCAAGGTCCGACATCACGTTGCGCACCGACGCGGGCGACAAGGTCATTGGTAACGCGCGGCTCAGATTGCGCGAGCCGACCGGCTCGCCAGTCGCAAGATAAGTCTCGACAATGCGCTTGAAAATTTCGCGCGAGCGCTCATTGAGCTGGCGCAGGCCGATCGCGGCCTCCGCCGCGGCCTTGGCCTCGCTGGGGTCGGTATGACGCATGGCGGACGAATCTAGGGTCCCGCCCAGCTTGCGTCAAACCGGAAGCCGGAATCGGCAGTCGGATTTCAGTTAATCGGCGCGTAGTCGGGCATCGCCGGCACGGCGAGCTCGTCTGGCGTGCCGAAATGCGCGAAATATCGCGTCCGGATCGCCTCGACCGGGAGGATGATCAACACATCCGTGGTGCCGAATTGAGGGTCGATCACCGCACCGTCGCCCACATAGGCGCCAAGCCTGAGATAGCCCTTGATCAGCGGCGGCAGCGATTTCAGCGCCGCGCGCGGCGAGACCGCGTCTGCCGGCACCATGTTCATGTCGATACGCAAATGGTCGTGCGCCCTGACCCGCCATTCCTCCGGCGCGAGCGCGGAGTGATGCAGAAAACTCAGCGCCTCGGCGTGCGCGGAGGGATCGATACCCTCGAAGCTGGCGCAGCCGATCATCACGTCGACGCCGTGCTCGCGCACATAGGACCACACGCCCTGCCACAGCAGTTCGAGCGTGCGCTTGTTGCGGTAGGGCTTAAGCACGCAGGAGCGGCCGAGCTCCATGAATCTGTAATCAGGCTTGGCACCGATCAGCGGAGCGATGTTGTATTCGCCTTGCGTGTAGAAGCCGTCGTGGAGGTCGGCGACCTCCTGGCGCAGCACGCGATAGGTGCCGACCACTTTCGAGCGGCGCCAGCGGCGTCCGTCATTCGGTTCGCCGCGGTCGATGACGAGAAGATGGTCGAAGATGGGATCGAAAGAGTCCTCGTCGCGCCGCGAGAGCATCGCAAGCGCGCCGGGAGTTGCCGACATCTCTTCGTAGAACACCTTGTAGCGCAGCCGCTGCGCCCGCCTGATTTCGCTTTTCTTGCGGGCGAGCCGCACCTCGAGCGGGCCGAGGCGGCCGTAGATTTTCGGGGGCTGAAACCGGCCGAATGCGCCTACGGCAAAGCGCCGGCGCCCCATGAAAGGCAAGCCACCGCTCTGGCCCGGCCTGAACGACAATCCTGGAAACATGGCTCTACCGCGAGATCTGCCCTTAAGGCGTCCTCTGCTTGGCTTCATCGGCGCGAGCGGCCCCCGGGTGATCCGCGGGGCACTGATGCAACTCCCGCCCGCGGGCACCCGATTCGGCCACAACAAGGGCCGGTTAGCAAACCAATTCGAAGGTGATGTGACAGTCTGAGGAAAGCGCACAGCTTGTGGTGCGCAGGCGGCGGTTCAGGCCACGCCCCGCCTGGTTGGCGTCTTCGGTTTGCGGTCAGGCTGCCGCCACCGGGCAAACAGAGCCGCGAGGTCGGCCTTGTCGAAGGGCTTGGCGAGATAGTCGTCGAGGCCATCCTCGAGATAAGCAATGCGATCCTCGGCGAAGGCATTGGCGGTTAACGCGACGATAGGCGGTCGCCCGTCGCCGGCACGCGCGTCATGCGGGTAGAGCGCCCTGATGCGGCGTGCGGCCTCGAGCCCATCCATGTCGGGCATGTGAATATCCATCAGCACCAGGTCGAAGCCCTTGCCGCCCGACTGCTCGATTTCGTTCCGCGCTTTGGCGACGGCCTCCGCACCGTTCCTCACCCGCACCACATGCGCTCCTGACTTCTCCAGGACCGTTTCGGCAAGCAAGGCATTGATGTCGTTGTCCTCGGCCAGCAGCACCGAGACGTCCCCGGCTCTTCCCGGCGCTGCGACCGAGGCAAGAGATGCAGTCTCCGCCTCCGTCTGCGCGCACGCGTCGAGATCGCCGAACAGATGAGTTAACAGCGACATGGGCCGGACCGGGCGAACGAGATAGTGGGTGAAACCGTCGGCTCGGAAGCTCGGAATATCGCCACGGTCGGCAGGATCGATCAACACGACGGCGTGCGCGAGATGGGTGCCGCAGGGTCGCAGCGAGCCGACAAGGCGCGCCGCGCCTGCACGGATCGCGGCGCGATCAACGAGGAGGGTGGTAAAGGGGCATCCGCCGGCGGCGGCGCTTGCGGCGATACGTCCGGCATCCTTGAGACGCGCGCGCGCCACGGAAGCGCCCATCGCTAGCAGAAAATCGCCGATCAGCTCCGCTTCGATCGCGCCGTCAAGCACGAGCAAAACTCTCTCGCCGCTGCCGGGTTTCGGCCACGAAGCGTCGAGCCGGACGGCTGTCGGGGGGACTTGGAGAGGCAGGTCGACGGTGAACGTCGCGCCCACCCCCGGCACGCTGGTCACGCCGATGCTGCCGCCCATCTCCTCGACCAGCCGCTTCGAGATGGCAAGCCCAAGCCCGGTGCCACCGTGGCGGCGCGCCGGTCCCTGCTCGGCACTCGAACTCGCCGAAGATGCGCTCCGGGCGGCACGCCGGGACCGGTATCGCGCACGGCGATCCGCAGCATCGTCGCGCTTACTGCCGCGCTTGTCTGGGGCACGCATCGCAAGCTGAGCGCGACGCCGCCCTTTTGCGTGAACTTGATGGCGTTGCCGACCAGGTTCATCAGGATTTGCCGGATACGCATCTCATCGCCGATCACCGTTCGCGGCAGGTCAGGCGACGCGAACCAGCCGATCTCCAAACCCTTGTCGCGCGCCCGCGGCGCGAGCAGCTCGATCACGCTCTGGGCCGCGTCGGCGATCTCGAAGGGCGCAGGCTTGAGTTCGATCTTTCCCGCCTCGATCTTCGAGAAGTCGAGCACCTCGTCGATCAAAGCGAGCAATGTCGTTGCCGAGGTGGAAATGGCGCGGGCGTAGGTGCGCTGCTCTGCCGTAAGCTGCGTGTCGAGCAAGAGACCGGTCATGCCGAGAACGCCGCTCATCGGCGTCCTGATCTCGTGGCTCATCGCGGCAAGGAAGCGGGACTTCGCCTTGCTCGCCGCCATCGCCTGGTCGCGATCGCGGGCAAGTTCCAACTCGCGATAGCGCGCTTCGCGCTCGCGCAATTCCCATTGCAGGTCTTTGAGCTTCTCGAGCGCCGCATCGTGCGCGGCGCCGGCGCCGGTGACGCGCCGCCAGCTCCGCCTGAGACGGGCGAGCAATGCCGGTGGTTTGCTGCGGGCGCTGCCGGCACCCGTCTCTTGCTGCTTACGCTTCACGCCGACGCCTGTCACATGCCGGGTAAGCCCCGGCGTCTTCCCGGGCGAAATCAATCAGAGAATGCTTGAAAAAGGCTTTAGGGGCAGGACTTTAAGCGGCTTCTTGGGCCCGGCGCAAGGTCTCGCCGCGATAGCTCAAAGCCTCGGCGATATGGATGCGGGCCACCTTCTCCTCGCCGTCGAGATCGGCAAGGGTGCGCGCCACCCGCAAGCTGCGGTGATAGCCGCGCGCGCTCAAACCCAACGCCTCGGCGGCCTCGCGCAAGAGCGTAAGCCCCGCTCGGTCAGGCGCCGCAATCTCTTCGAGCATGGCGCCGTCGCATTCGGCATTGGTGCGAATCCGCGCGAGCCCAAGCGCGGTGTAGCGTTCGGTCTGAATGCGTCGCGCTTGCGTCACCCGCGCGCGCACCTCGGCACTTCCCTCAGAGGCTTGCGGCAGCACGAGATCCGCGGCGGAAACCGCGGGCACTTCGATTTGCAGGTCGATGCGGTCGAGCAGAGGACCGGAGATGCGCGCCTGATAGCGCTCGGTGCATGAGCGGCCCTGGCGGCAGACATAACCAGGTTCGCCGGCGCGTCCGCAGCGGCAAGGATTCATCGCCGCGATCAGTTGAATACGCGATGGGTAGGTGATGCGATGATTGGCCCGCGCGATCACCGTCTCTCCGGCCTCGAGCGGCTGGCGCAGCGCGTCGAGCACTTGCGGGTTGAACTCTGGCAGTTCGTCGAGAAACAACACGCCGAGATGGGCAAGTGCGGCTTCGCCGGGCCGCGGCCGCGTGCCGCCGCCGACCAGCGCCGCCATGCTTGCCGAATGATGCGGCGCGCGAAATGGCCGCGCGCGTCGGATGCGCCCGCCGGCAAGATCGCCGGCGAGGCTTCGGATCATGCTCACTTCCAGCATCTCCGCCGGTTCGAGCGGCGGCAGGATCGAAGGCACCCGCCGCGCCAGCATCGACTTGCCGGCGCCTGGCGGTCCGATCATCAGGAGATTGTGCCCACCGGCCGCGGCGACTTCGAGCGCGCGCTTGGCGGTCTCCTGCCCTTTAATGTCCTTCAAGTCCGGCATAGCCTCGTCGCCAGGGTCGGGCGTAGGCGTGGGCCGGCGCAAGGTCTGCAATCCTTTGAAGTGGTTGACCAGCTGCAGCAGGTCCTGCGGCGCGAGGATGGTCATGTCGGCTGCCGCCCAGGCCGCTTCCGCCCCGCATGTGGCGGGACAGATCAACCCCTTACCGAGTGCGTTGGCGCCGATCGCCGCCGGCAAGGCGCCAGCGACCGTGGCGATCGAACCGTCGAGCGACAGCTCGCCGAGCACGCAAAAGCCCTCGATCGCGTCCCGCGCCACGGCGCCGACCGCCGCCATCAGCCCGAGCGCGACGGGAAGATCGTAGTGGCTGCCTTCCTTCGGCAGATCGGCGGGCGCGAGATTGACGGTGATGCGCTTCGGCGGCAGCGCCAGCCCAATGGCGTTCAACGCGCCGCGCACCCGCTCTTTGCTCTCGGCCACGGCTTTGTCGGGCAGCCCGACAATGGCGAAATGCGGCAGTCCGGGCCTGATCTGCACCTGCACGTCGACGGCGCGCGCCTCGATCCCTTCGAAAGCGACCGTCGTGACCCGCGCGAACATGCAGAACTCCCCCGTTCCCGGCTCCCGTTTACTCTAGCGGAGCGAGCAGCCTCTCGCAAGAACAATCAGCGAACATCCAGGTGCCGTTGCGCCGCCGGCATCGCGTCGTCACAGTGCTCTCGGCGGCATCTGGGGGCGGGAATGGAAGTCGATTTCAGGACCTGGCGGCCGATGTTCGGCGCGGCGCTGCTCGCCGCTTGTCTCGTCTGGCTGTTCAACGCGCCTGTCGAGACCCAGCGGGCGCTTGCCGCCGAGAACCGGCCGGTCGAACTCGCATCGGCGCTGTTCCTCCTCGCCGGCATGGTGATGGCCGCCTATGCCGCCGTGCAGGCAGGTGGCGCGCTGCGCTGGTACCTGGCTCTGTGGGCAGTCCTTTGCTTGCTGTTCTTCGGCGAGGAGACGAGCTGGCTCCAGCATCTCATCGGCTACCAAACACCCGCTTTCATCGCCGAACAGAATGTCCGCGGCGAACTCAACCTGCACAATCTGAGGCTCTTGCATGGCGGCGAGCTCGTTGGTGCGGAGTTCCACTGGCGCTCGCTGTTCAAGGCCCAGCACCTCTTCAATCTCGGCTTCCTCGCTTATTTCTTCGGCTTGCCATTGCTTGCGTCGAGCGCGGCGGGGCAGCGGCTGCTGCGGCGAGCACAAATCCCCTATCCAGGCAAGCGGCTTGCCGCCTTCGCGTTCCTGCCGTTGGCGGTGAGTGCTGTGTTGACGTTGCTTGCGGGCACGTATGAGACCAAGGTGACGATCGCCGAAAGCCGGGAGACGGTCTGCGCGCTGGTGATTTTGACGTTCTTGGTGCTTGCCGCGCGAGAAGTGGCGTTGCCCGCCGCGAAGCACGCGCGCGAAAGTCACGCGAGATAGGCGATAAGACAGCCGAACATCAGTCCGAGCAGAACGATATCGGCGATGCCGAAGCGAATCAGCCAGCGCGGCGGCTCGCGATAGCGTGGCACCACGCGCATCAATGTGAGTGCGCCATACAGAATCCAGCCGACCACGACGCCGGTGAGCAGCAGCACCTTCGGTTCGCCTTCGCCCGCAGCCGGCGCAAGCAACAGGAGTAGACCGATGCCGAGCGCGATATAGAGGGCGTAAGCGCCCATCAGCCACAGCGTCTTGATGAAGCCCGGGCGGTCGGCCCGCCATTGCTGCATCACCGCCGGCAGATTGGCGACGAAAACCATGACGACAAGGATCAGTACGCCCCAGTTTTGCATATGAGCGCCCCCCAGCGGTGGAACCGGCTCTCGGCCGACCTTGTTCTCGATCAAGGCACTAAGCTGTCGCAAGCATAGCCTAGACTTGCGCCAGTGAGCAGATAGGACGAAGGCCATGATCAACATCTTCGAAGATCTCGAGATGCGCGTCTTCCTCGCCCACCTCGTGGCGTATGTGGCGATAGTTGCCTTACTGGCCGCGATCAATCTCTGGCTCACGCCCGGATATCCCTGGTTTCTCTGGGTGTTGATCGGCTGGGGCGCGGTGGTGGCGACGCATGCCTTCGCGCTGCTCCTGCGCCGGACGCGGCGGCGCGAGCGCATCTTCATCGACAAGAAGACGCGGAGCTTCGCCGTCCATCTTTTTGCCTATCTCGCCACTGTGCTGATCCTGTTCTTCGTCAATCTCACCGTGACGCCGCAAGCCTGGTGGTTCTACTGGGTCGCGCTCGGCTGGGGCGCGGGCATCATCGCGCATGGCTGGTGCGCCTTCGGCAAGAAGCGTCCGTTGCCCTCAGGGCCTGCGTTAGCTTCAGCGCAGCCGGCTAAGGCAGAGCATACGCAGCCGCAAAGCAAGCCCGCGACGCGCCGCAAGAGTCCGAAGAAGAAGAGTTAGCTTTTCGCAATCAGCGTATTCGAGGGCAGCGTCGGATCGAGCAGACGCGCGGCCTGCTCCGCGCCGGTCACCGGTAGCTTGCTCTTGTCAAGCAGTCCGATCTGCACCAATAGCGAAGCTTGGTCCCAATAGATGTGCTCGTGCGCGACTTTCCCGTCCTTGACGCCGACCACCACCACGAGCGGGATCGTGACCTTGCGCCCCGTCGGCGCGATGCCCGGCAGGAAGCATTCCATCGGGCGATCATGCGTGAAGCTGATGATCACCTCGTCGACCACCTGGTCCTTGCTCTCGGTGCGCGACAGCAATTTCACGGTCCAGTCGTCGGGCAGATGGCCCACGAACCAAGTGTCGTAAAACCGCCGCACCGCGTCGCGCCCGTAGCCACCCGTCATGGTCGGCACGTTGGTGATATGCGGACAGTCGCCCATCGTCGCCATGGTCGCGTCGATGTCGCGCGTCTCGAACTCGGCCGCGCAATGCGCATCGAACAACGCACCGGGACTTTTGGGATCTGAGGTCATTATCGTTTCTGCGCCTTCACCTTCTTCTCCACCACGTCCCAGATCATGGCGGCGATGTCCGGCCCGCCGAATTGCGCGATCTGCCTGATGCCGGTGGGCGAGGTGACGTTGATTTCGGTGAGGTAGTTGCCGATCACGTCGATGCCGGTGAAGATCAGCCCGCGCTTCTTCAGCTCCGGCCCGAGCCGCGCGCAGATCTCCTTGTCGCGGCGGGTGAGGGTGGCGGGCTCCGCCGTGCCCCCGACATGCAGATTGGAGCGGGTCTCGTCCGGCGCCGGAACGCGGTTGATCGCGCCGGCAAATTCCCCATCGACCAGGATGATGCGCTTATCGCCCTTGCGCACCTCGGGAAGATAGCGCTGCACCATGATCGGCTCGCGAAAGGTCATGCCCAAGAGCTCGACCAGCGAGTTGAGATTGGTGTCGCCCTTGGGGATGCGGAAGATCGCAGCGCCGCCATTGCCGTAGAGCGGCTTCACCACGATGTCCTTATGCTCGGCGCGGAACTGCTTGATCTCCTCGACGCAGCGCGTGACCAAGGTCGGCGGCATCAAATCGAGAAAATCGAGGACAAAGATCTTCTCCGGCGCATTGCGCACGCTTGCCGGGTCGTTGACCACAACGGTGCGCGGCTGCAAGCGTTCCAGGAGATGCGTCGTGGTGATATAGGCCATGTCGAAGGGCGGGTCCTGGCGCAGATGCACCACGTCATAGTCGGCAAGATCGACTTTGCGCGGATGCGCCAGCCGGTAGTGGTCGCCGGGCCGGTCCTCGACCGTGAGGCTATGTCCCTCGGCGATCAACCTGCCGTCGCTGAGCGAGAGATTGTTCGGCGTGTAATAGAACACGTCATGGCCGCGCCACTGCGCTTCGAGCAGCAGCGCGAAGGTGGAATCGCCCCGGATATCGATGCGCTCGATCGGGTCCATCTGGAAGGCGACTTTGAGTGCCATGGCGGTCCTTATTACACGGGAAAGGCGTTGGCGATATAGCGCGGCCACGTCCAAGGCGCCGTCAGCACGACGTCGAAAGCGATGTCGTGACCTGCGAAATTCGGATGTCCGGCAAGCCAATATTGCGCCGCGCGCACGATGCGCCGCCGCTGTTTGGCGGGCAACGTCCAGGCGGCGTCCTCGCGGGTCCTGCGCCGCTTCACCTCGACGAAGGCGAGCCGCTTGCCCTTGATCGCTACGAGGTCGATCTCGCCGACCGGCGTTTTGTAGCGCTGCGCGACGATGGCATAGCCCTTCACCCGCAACATGAGGGCCGCGACGGTCTCGGCCACGAGTCCGCTGCGATAGGCCCTGACCCGCTTCTCGCGCATGGTCAGTCGCGCTTGAGCTTCAGCCCAAGCTCGTAGACGCGGGCGCGGCTGACATTCAGCACTTCGGCCACCGAGCGCACGGCGTCGCGGAAGCTTTCGAGCTTCAGCGCCTTGTCTAGCTGCTGCTCGATCATCGCGTCGCTCGGTTCGGCAGCATCTTCGGCAGGCGGCGCCACCACCACCACGAACTCACCTTTGAGCGTCTCGCTGTCCGCCGTCTCCGCCGCGAGCTTGTCGAGCCGCCCGCGCGTCACGCTCTCATGCAGCTTGGTCAGCTCCTTGGCGATCGCCGCCTCGCGCGCTCCCAGCAGGTCGGCCATGTCGGCGAGGCTCTTGGCGAGCCGCGGCGCCGCCTCGAAGAACAAGAGCGTTGCCGGCACGCCCTTTAGCTCCTCGAGCCGCGCGCGGCGCGCGCCGGATTTCTGCGGGAGGAAGCCCGCAAAGAGAAATGTATCGGTCGGCAGCCCCGAGCTCGTCAAAGCCGCGAGCGCGGCGGAAGGACCCGGGATGCTCGTCACCATGATCCCTTGATCGAGTGCCTCCCGCACCAGCTTGTAGCCCGGGTCGGAGATGAGCGGCGTGCCGGCATCAGAGATCAGCGCCACCGACTGGCCGGCACCGAGCCGCGCAATCAGCCGCGGGCGCTCCTTCTCGGCGTTGTGCTCGTGATACGGGATCAGCTCGCCGCGCAATCCGAAATGCGACAACAGCTTCTTCGAGTGCCGCGTATCCTCCGCGGCGATCAGATCGGCGCGGGCGAGCACCGACAGCGCGCGCAAGGAAACATCGCCGAGATTGCCGATCGGCGTCGCCACGAGATAGAGGCCGGGCGCAAGCGGCCGCGCCATCAGCTCGGCGAGCACTTCGCCCGCGCGCGCCACCTGCAGGGCCCTATCGTCGCTCCGGTCTTGCATGCGCTTCACGCTCGCGATCTGGGGGCGCCTAGGCTGGAAAACGTTACGTGCTATAGTCTGCCTCAGCCATCACGTTTGAGCCATAGTTGCGGGCAAGCTTGCGCGCCGGTCAACGCAGCTTAAGACTCGATTGATGGGTGGCCATTACCACTGCGGCCAAGGACCAAGGCGCGCCGGTAACGGCGGAGGGACCTTGGGGCAAGGGGTCATGCGGCTGCCATTCGAACATCACTTCGCAGCGATCCGAATTGGCGTCGTGAGCCTGTTTGCGGCCGCGCTGTTGGCTGCCTGCGGCGCGCCGGGGGGAGGGGGATTCGGGTCCGGGCCCAGTCCTGCCGTGACCGGCTCGGCTGGCACAGTCAAGGTCGCGCTGCTCCTGCCGATCACCGCCTCGGGCTCGACGCCCGGCGTGGCCAAGGCGCTCAAGCAAGCTGCGGAGCTTGCCCTGTTCGATTTCGACAATCCGAATGTGTCGCTGATCCCCAAGGACACCAAAGGCACTTCCGAAGGCGCGCGGCTCGCTGCGGAGAGCGCACTTCAGGACGGCGCGGAACTCATCATCGGCCCGCTCTTCGCTCAAGAAGTCACCGCCGCCGCGCCGATCGCGCGCCAGCGCGGCGTCCCCATGATCGCCTTCTCCAGCGACGAGAAAGTCGCCGGCAACGGCGTCTACCTCCTGAGCTTCCTCGCCGGCCGCGACGTGCCGCGCATCGTCTCTTTCGCCATGGCGCGCGGAAAGCGCAATTTCGCCGAGCTGATCCCGCAATCCGCCTATGGCCGTCTCGCCGAGACGGCGTTCGCCAGACAGGTCGCCTCGGCCGGTGGACAGGCGTCCGTGCGTGCCACCTTCCCGCCTAGTGATACGAGCGCCATGCTCGGCCCGGTGCGGCAAGTGGCCAATGCGGTGAAATCGGGTCAGTCGGTCGATGCGCTGTTCCTGCCTGCCGGCCGTGACGAGCTCCCGGCGCTTGCGCCGCTGCTTTCCGGCGAAGGACTCTCAAGCGGGCGCGTGCAGTTCATCGGCACCGGGCAATGGGACTATTCCACGGTCGGCAACGAGCGGGCGCTGGTCGGCGGCTGGTATCCGGCGCCGGACCCGCGCGGCTGGAGCAGTTTCGTCGACCGCTATTCCAAGACCTACGGCAACTCACCGCCGCGCATCGCGAGTCTCGCTTATGACGCTGTGAGCCTCGCCGTATCGTTGTCGCAGAATCCGCCGGGACAGCGCTACACCTACGCGCAGCTCACGCGGCCTAGCGGCTTCTCCGGCGTCGACGGCCTGTTCCGCCTGCTTTCCGACGGGACCTCCGAGCGCGGCCTCGCCATTCTCGAAGTGCAGCCGGGAGGCCCGCGGGTGATCGACCCCGCGCCGAGTTCCTTCGCCACCGCTTCGGGCTATTAGCCTAGGCCGCGAGTTCGAGAATCAGGCGGTTCAGGACGAGTCGGCCCTTTGGCGTTGCGGCGAGCCGCTCGCCGCCGCGCTCGATCAGACCTTGATGCGCGAGCGCCTCGATGCGCAGCTCGTCCAGCGGAGGGCCGCCGATCGCCGCATGCCGCGCGAGATCGATGCCTTCGCTCAAGCGCAAGCCCATCAGCAGATATTCGTCTGCCACCTCTGCGGCATCGAGCGCCTCGTCGCTCTCGATGCCATGACCCGAGGCCTCCGCCTGGGCGAGCCAAGCCTCCGGCGATTTGATCGTGGAGAAGGCTCGTTTTGCGCCTCTGACGGTAACGCGGCTATGCGCACCCGGGCCGATGCCGGCATAATCATGACCGCGCCAATAGATGAGATTGTGCCGGGATTCGGCTCCCGGCCGCGCGTGATTGGAAATCTCGTAAGCCGGAAGGCCTGCCGCCTCGCAAAGCTCCTGCGTCAGGAGATACATCGCGCGCGCCTCGCCGCCTTCCGGCACATGCAAGGTGCCGGCGGCATGCCGCGCGGCGAACGGCGTGCCCTCTTCGATGGTGAGCTGGTAGAGCGACAGATGATCCGACGCGTGATCCAGCGCGCGCGAAAGCTCCTCGCGCCAGGCTCGCTCGGTCTGTCCTTCGCGCGCATAGATCAGATCGAACGAAACGCGGCCGAAATGCCGCTTGGCCAGCGCCAGCGCGGCGAGTGCTTCGTCGGCTGTGTGCTGGCGGCCGAGCGCCTTCAGGCTCTGATCGTCGAGCGCCTGCACGCCAAGCGACAGCCGACTGACGCCGGCCGCACGGTAGCCTGCGAAGTTCTTCGCCTCGACGCTGGTCGGGTTGGCCTCGAGCGTGATCTCGGCATTGCTGTCGAGCGCCCAATGCAGCGCCACGGCATCGAGAATGGCCGCCACGGTATTCGGGCGCATCAAGGACGGCGTGCCGCCGCCGAAGAACAGGCTTGAGACGCGACGCTCCGGCGCGAGCGCCGCGAAGTGTCGAAGCTCCGCGAGATAGGCGGCAAGAAACCGCGCCTCGTCGATGCCGCCATGGCGCACGTGCGAATTGAAATCGCAGTAGGGGCATTTGGCGCGGCAGAATGGCCAATGCACATACACCCCGAATGGCGCCGGTTCGGTCAACTTCCGTCTTCCTCCTCGAGCGGCCATGTCTTGAGGATCAGGATATCGAAGGCACGCAGGCGATGGGAAAGGAAGTTCTTACGATCGGGATCCATCTCGCCGAAGGTCTCACTATAGCCCTCGGGCACGAAGATCGGATCGTAGCCGAAACCGCGCGTTCCGCGCGGCGGCCAGACGAGCGTTCCCGTGATCGCCCCCCGAGAGACGATGGTCTCGCCGTTAGGAAGGGCGTAGGCGAGCCCGCATACGAACTTCGCGCTGCGATCGGCGGACCCGGTAGCCGCAAGCTCGCGATTGACGCGCTGCATGGCGAGATTGAAGTCCTTGTTCGGTCCGCCCCAGCGCGCGGAATGGACTCCGGGCGCGCCGCCGAGCGCCGCGACTTCCAGTCCCGAATCGTCGGCGACGGCCGGCATGCCGGAAGCCTTCGCCGCGGCCTCAGCCTTGATCCGCGCATTCTCGATGAAGCTCGCGCCGGTTTCCTCCGGCTCCGCGATGCCGAGTTCGGCCGCCGCCACCGTCTCCACTCCCACCGAGGCGAACAGCTCGGCGAGCTCCCTGGCCTTGCCCGCGTTGTGAGTGGCGATGACCATCCTGTCGCCGCGCTTGAGCTCGCCCGCCATGTCAGGCGACGGTCAGTTTCTGCAGCGCGACCAGCTCGGCGATCCCGCGGCGGGCGAGCGCCATCAGCCTGTCGAACTGCTCTTGGGTGAAGGGATCGGTCTCGGCCGTGCCCTGCACTTCGACGATGCCGCCTGAGCCGGTCATGACGAAATTGGCGTCGGCGTCGGCTTCCGAATCCTCGGCATAGTCGAGATCGAGGATCGCTTCGCCGCCATAGAGGCCGCAGGACACGGCGGCGACATGATCGCGCAACACATTGGTCTTGATCATGTTGCGCGCCGCCATCCAGGCGAGCGCGTCGTGCAGGGCGACCCAGGCGCCGGTGATCGACGCCGTGCGCGTGCCGCCGTCGGCCTGCAGCACGTCGCAATCGACAACAATCTGTTTCTCGCCGAGACCCTGCAGATCGGTGACGGCGCGCAGCGAGCGGCCGATCAACCGCTGGATTTCCTGCGTGCGGCCCGACTGCTTGCCCGCCGCCGCCTCGCGCCGCGTCCGCTCTGAAGTCGCCCGCGGCAGCATGCCGTATTCGGCGGTGACCCAGCCGCGGCCCTGGCCCTTGAGCCAAGGGGGCACGGGCTCGCCGGCCGTCGCCGTGCACAGCACATGCGTGTCGCCGAAACGGACCAGGCACGACCCTTCGGCATGGCGCGAGACGGCGCGCTCGAAACTGATCGGGCGAAGCGCGTCATTGGCGCGTTTTGAGGGGCGGACGATGGCAAGCTCTCCCGGCTGGAATGAGCGCGCACCCTAGAGGAGGCCGGTCAAGCGATCAATCTGGATAGCGACGCGATTGGCGGCGTAGGCGCCTATGGCGGGCAGGTGCCGGGATTGCCCGAGCCGTCGTCGACGAAGTCGATGCCGGGCCCCAGCTGACCGGCGGAGACATTGCAGAGCTGGCCGCCGAACATCGGCCGGCGGCGGTGTTGCCCATGCCGCTGAGCGTGTTGGTGTCGGGGGTGAAGATGCCGTCGAGGCCGAACATGCCGGTAAGGGTCGAGTTGTTGAGGGCGAAGATGTTTCCCTCGCCCAACTGAATGCCGTTGGCGTCGACATCTGCGATTGTCGTGCCGGTGATGTTTACGGTGTTGTCACTGGCAACTTCGATGCCGTTGCCACCCACATTTGTGATCGTGGTGTCGGTGATGGTTACAATGTTGCGAAGCCCGAAATCAATCCCGTCGCCCGCCGTGTCAGTGACGGTGGTGCCCGAAATGGTTACGTTCTGATTGTCATTCGCGAAGCGAATGCCCTCGCTGCCCGTATCGGTGACGGCCGCACCGGAGATGGTCACGTCGGCATTGTTGTTGAAAAACAGAATGCCGATTCCCCCCGTATTGGTGACCGCAGTACGCGAGATGGTCACGTCCACATTCTCATTGAAAAAGAGTATGCCATCGGAGGTAGCCACATCGGTGACGGTCGTGTTGGCGATGGTCACATTGCTGTTCTGGTTGAAGAACACGATGCCCTGATTTTCCACATCGGTCACCGCGACACCGGAGATGGTCACATTGCTGTTCTGGTTGAAGAACACGATCCCCTGATTGTCGGAATCGGTGATGCTCGTGCTGGAGATCTTCACGTTCTCGTTGTTGTCGGAGAACACGATTCCCTGAGTGCCCACGTCGGTAATAGTCGTGCCGGAGATGGTTACGCCGCTATTGAGATCGTCGAAAAGTATACCGCTGTTGAACGCGTTGGTGATGCCCGTGCCGGAAATCCTCACATTGCTGTTGCCGCTCCCGAACTGAATCCCGTTGCGGTCGGGGTTCGGCACCAGTCCCGCGTTGGTGATGGTCGTGTTTTCGATAGTCACATTGGTGTTGTCGTCGCCGAACTGAATGCCGTCGCCGCCGGTGTCGGTGATCGTGCTGTTGGCAATCTTGATCTTGCTGTTGTTGCTGCTGGCGATAATGCCGAAGGAGCCGATGTCGGAAATATCGACGTTGGAGATCTTCACGTTGCGCGCGTCAGTCCCGATGCCGATGCCGCTGCCGAACTCAATGCCGGCGATGGTCGTGTCGGAGATGCGCACGTTATTGGCGCCGACGCCGAGGAAGATGCCTGTGCCGGTCGTGTTGGTGACGGTCACGCCGGCGATCTCGATGTCCCGATTGTCGATGCCGAAGAAGATACCGCCGAGGAATCCCGCGCCGGTGACCGTCGTATCGAAAATGCGGATATTGCTGTTCCCGGCGCCGAAGCTGATGCCGGCGGCGATATCGCCTGTTTGCGTGATCGAGGTTTGCTGGATGACGATATTGTTGAGCGGACCTGGACCGGAAATCCCGGCCGGATTGCCGAACAGGCCGCCGGTGCCGCGAATATCGAGTCCGGCGACGTCCGTGTTGCTTCCCAGCAGCAAGAGGTTGGGCACGGGTCCCGGATCGGTCAGGATCGCTTTGGGACCGGGGGCGGTGAAGCTGGTGGTGACGCCGGACTTGAGGCCGGTGACCAGGATGGTGGACTTGCCCCCTTGCAGGGTCTGATTGCCTTGCAATTCTTGCGGGCCAGAGACCGTGCCGTTGACGATCAGCAGGGAATTGTCGCCGGCCTTCTGTGAGACCTCGGTGATCGACGGATTGACGTAAGCCACGCGGTCGAAGCGCACGCCGGTCAGAGTATCGAACACCTTCTCGGGTCCCGACTGCACCACGACGATGTCGTCGTCGCGCTCGATGCGCTCCTGCATGCGCCGCGCCTGCGGGCTGAGCAGCGCATAGGTCTTGAGACCGCCGAGCGGGATCCTGATGCGACCGCCAACCTCCCAGAGATCGCCGCGCACGTCGTCATGGCTATAGCCGGCATCGAAAGTGAGCCGCGAGCCGCCCCAATCGGGGATGAGGTTGTCGAGACGCAATTCGAGCCGCGCGCTCGGCCCCGCCACCTCGTCGATCGCGTCGGAATGGTCGAACCAGAAGCCGCCGCCATAGACGCGGAACTCGTAGCGCGTGCCTTGTTTCGTCTCCGGCGAGCCGAGCAGCAGATAGCCGATCTCGCCGTTCACACCATAAAGCGGCACCTCTTCGCCGCCGATCATGAAGATCGAGTTGCCCCTGAGCTTCACCTCGGCAAGCGAGGGCGAGGTCTTCGGATCGGTGACCGGGAGATAGCCGTTGAGGCGCAGGTCCCACTTGACGCTCAAGGCCTCGAGGCCGCCCGCGACCTGCCAGAAATCGTTGTCGTCCCTCGTCTCGCGCACGTCGATGCTGCCCCAGGCGCCGAGATTCCAGCCCGAGGGGATCATTTTGCGCACGCCGAACTGGGCGTTGCCTTCTTGCGCGCTGTCTTCGATGATTTTGGAAGCGCCCGTCGAAGAAGAAGAGCGCATTCGGGCTCTGCATCAGCGGCGACCACAGCTCGATGATACCGCGGCTGTCGTTCTCGTCGGCGCCGAGAAAGCCCCCCTCGACCCAGGGGTTCCATTGTCTCTCGGCAGGGAAAGGCGGCTGCTCGCCGGCGCTCGCGGGGGCAACGAAAAGCACCGCGCCAAGGGCGACAAGCCCGCGCATAATGCATCCAACCGCCGAGGCAGATCGCAAAACCCGCACCCCCAATTCTCGGTTGCAGAGGATAGCTGACTCCCCGGCTTGCGAGCTTATCCAGAGCCCGGACGCACCGCTTTTTTCCGAGTACTGTGGCTTTACCGCCACAAGGCTGCGGACGCCCCGGCATCGGCCTTGTTCCCCCAAGAGCGAGCGGCTACACGCTCAAGCCATGGCCGAGAGCGAAATCGGGGCTCCCGCCAGGATGGCAGGAGGGACCAAAGCGGCCTCGTCGCGCGCCGAGGGGGTGCCTCTCGCCACGCCGATGATCGCCCAGTATCTGGAGATCAAGGCGGCCAATGCCGACTGCCTCCTGTTCTACCGCATGGGCGATTTCTACGAGCTGTTCTTCGAGGACGCGGAGATCGCCTCGCGCGCGCTCGGCATTGCGCTGACCAAGCGCGGCAAGCATTTGGGTGAGGACATCCCCATGTGCGGCGTACCGGTGCACGCCGCCGACGACTATCTCCAGCGCCTGATCGCGCTCGGCCACCGGGTCGCGGTCTGCGAGCAGATCGAGGATTCCGCCGAAGCCAAGAAGCGCGGGCCGAAGGCGGTGGTGCGCCGCGACGTTGTGCGTCTCGTCACGCCCGGCACGCTCACCGAGGAGAGCCTGCTCGACGCCCGCGCCCACAATTTCCTGACCGCCATGTTCCGCGTGCCGGCGAAGGAGAGCAGCGCGGCGGACTACGCGCTTGCTTCGCTCGACATCTCCACCGGCGAGCTGATCGCTTCCTCGGTTGGCGCCAACGATCTGGCCGGCGAGCTTGCCAGGGTGAAGCCCGGGGAGGTGCTTGTCGGCGACGACCTTACCGGCGATGCCGTTCTTCGCCGCCTGATCGAGGAAGCTGGCGCCGCGCTGACGCCGTGTCCGCGCGCGCATTTCGATTCCCAGAAGGGCGAGCGCGCGCTGAAGACGCGGCTTGGCGTGGCGGCGCTCGATGCTTTTGGCGAGTTCACCCGCGCCGAGCTTGCCGCCTTTGCCGGACTTCTCACCTATGTCGAGATCACCCAGGTCGGCAGGGCGCCGCTGCTGCGTCCGCCGCGCAAGCAGAGCGCCGGCAGCCTCCTCCTCATCGATGCCGCCACCCGCGCCAACCTCGAACTCATGCGCTCGAACCAGGGCACACGTGCCGGCAGCCTGCTCTCCGCCATCGATCGCACCGTCACCGCCGCTGGCGCGCGCGAGCTTGCCAGCCGGCTCGGCAGTCCGCTCACCGACCCTGCGGCGATCAATGCGCGGCTCGACGCGGTCACCCATCTCGCCGATGAGCCACGTTTGCGGGAACGCCTGCGCGAGGGGTTGAAGGCGGCGCCCGATCTTGCTCGCGCGCTGGCGCGGCTTGCGCTTGGGCGTAGCGGCCCCCGCGATCTGGGCTCCGTGCGCGATGCCATCGCCGCGGCGCAGGATCTTGCCGCTGAACTTTTGCGTGCCGGCGAGGCGCTTGGCCTGCCGCGCGAATTGATGTTCATCGCCGAGCGGCTTGCCGCCGCGCCGGTGACGATCGAACAGGCCTTGTCCGCCTCCCTGGCCGAGACGCTTCCAGCGAACGCGCGCGACGGCGGCTTCGTGCGCGACGGCGCCGACCCCGATCTCGACGAACTCCGTCGCCTGCGCGACGGCAGCCGCCAGGTCATTGCCGGACTGCAGGCGACCTATGCCGAGGTGACCGGCATCAAATCGCTGAAGGTCCGCCATAACAATGTGCTCGGCTATTTCGTCGAGGTCACCGCGCTGCACGGTCCGGTGCTGACCAAGCCGCCGCATGTTGAGCTGTTCATCCATCGCCAGACGATGGCCAATGCCGTTCGCTTCTCCACCCCCGAGCTTGCCGAACTTGAGGCGCGCATCACCCAGGCCGCCGACCGCGCGCTTGCACTCGAGCTTGAGATTTTCGCCAGACTCACCGGCGAGGTGCTTGCTGAGGAGTGCGCTCTCTCGGCCGCGAGCGCAGCCCTTGCCGAGCTCGACCACTATGCGGGGCTTGCCGAGCTGGCCATCGAAGAGAACTATGCGCGGCCCAAAGTCGACTCTGGTCTCGTCTTCGCCGTCGAGGACGGCCGCCACCCAATGGTCGAGCAGCATTTGCGCTGCGGCGACGGCGCGGGGTTCGTCGGCAACGATTGCACGCTTGGCGACGGCGAGGGCACCCGCATGCTGGTGGTGACCGGACCGAACATGGCCGGCAAATCGACCTTCTTGCGCCAGAACGCGCTCATTGTCGTGCTCGCGCAAGCCGGCTGCTTTGTTCCGGCCAGGAGCGCGCATATCGGCATCGTCGACCGCCTGTTCAGCCGGGTCGGTGCCGCTGACGATCTCGCCCGCGGCCGCTCGACCTTCATGGTGGAGATGGTCGAGACCGCCGCCATCCTCAACCAGGCGACCGAGCGGTCCTTCGTCGTGCTCGACGAGATCGGTCGCGGCACGGCGACCTTCGACGGATTGTCGATCGCCTGGGCCGCGCTCGAATATCTGCACGAGGTCAACCGCTCGCGGGTGCTGTTCGCCACGCATTATCACGAGCTGACCGCTCTCGCCGACAAGCTCGATGCTGCCGCCAACGCCACGGTCGAGGTCAAGGAATGGCGCGACGAGATCGTGTTCCTCTATCGCGTGGTGATGGGCGCCGCCGACCGTTCCTACGGCATCCATGTGGCGAAGCTCGCCGGGCTTCCCACCCCGGTGCTCGACCGCGCCAACCAGGTCCTGGGCGCCTTGGAGAAGGCCGACGGCCGTCCGAAGCCCGCCGAGCTCGCCTCGGATTTGCCGCTATTCCAGGCGGCACGGGTCCGCGAGCCAGGTCTCGGCGAGCCATCGGCCCTGGAGCGCGAGCTGGCGGCGCTCAATGCCGACAGCCTCACCCCCAAGGAGGCGCTCGAAGCCCTTTATCGCCTTAAGGCTTTGCTTGCTGGGGAGCCCTAAAAGCTCCATGTGCTAGACTTACACCGCTCCGCTATGGACCAGCCAGCACCGAGAAAAGCGCCCTATTTCGACCTCGATCTGTTGCGCCACGAGGCGTCCGAGCTCGCCCGCGCCTATTCGGGTAAGGACTCCACCCTGCGCAAGGCTCTGGTCGATCGCATGCGCCTCCTGGTCGAAGATGCGCGCGCGGCGGCAAGGCGTCAGTTGGAGGAAGACGGTGACGGCAGGGCCTGCGCCGCCGGCCTTTCGGCCTTCCAGGACGCGCTCATCAAGCTCGCCTACGACTTCACCACCACGCATGTCTATCCGTCGGACAACCCGTCCGCCGCCGAGCGCATGGCCATCGTCGCCCAGGGCGGCTATGGCCGCGGCCTGCTCGCGCCGGGGTCGGACATCGATCTCCTCTTCCTCCTTCCCTATAAGCAGACCGCCTGGGGCGAGAGCGTTGCGGAGTACATGCTTTATCTGCTGTGGGATCTCGGCTTCAAGGTCGGGCACGCCACGCGCAACATCGACCAATGCGTGCGGCTCAGCCATTCCGACATGACGATCCGCACCGCGTTGCTCGATGCGCGGCTGATCCTCGGGGACGAGGCGCTCTACTCGGATTTCCAGGAGCGCTTCCGCAAGGAGGTTCTGGAAAGCAACGCGCGGCCTTTCATCGAAGCGAAGCTCGCCGAGCGCCGCGAGCGGCATGCGCGCGCCGGCGCCTCACGTTACCTTGTCGAGCCCAATGTCAAAGACGGCAAGGGTGGCTTGCGCGATCTGCACACCTTGCACTGGCTCGCCAAGCATCTCTATCCCGACAAGGCCGAGGCCGAGTTCGTCGAAGCCGGCGTGTTCACCGCGCATGAATATCGCAGCTTCCGCCGCTGCGAGAGTTTCCTCTGGGCTGTGCGCTGCCAGCTGCATTTTCTCACCGACCGGCCCGAGGAACGACTCAGCTTCGACGTGCAGCAGCAAATGGCCGAGCGGCTGGGCTATCGCGGCCATTTCGGCTTGAGCGCCGTCGAGCGGTTCATGAAGCACTACTTCCTTGTGGCCAAGGAGGTTGGTGAGTTGACGCGTATCGTCTGCTCAGCGCTCGAAATCAAGCAGCTGAAGTCGCTGCCGATCGTCGATACCTTGCTTGCGCCGTTCAGTTGGCGCCGCCGCGCCAAGCTCCGTCGCACGTCGGACTTTCGGATTGAAAGCGGCCGTATCAGTGCCGTTGGAACCGATGTGTTTGCCAAGGATCAGGTCAACTTCATTCGGCTTTTCGCTTTTGCTGACGAGCACCAAGCCGACCTCTCGCCTGAGGTGCTGCGTCAGGTGCGTGCAAAGTTCCGGCTGATCGACGACAATCTGCGCAACAATCCGACTGCCAATCGGCTGTTCCTGCGGCTCCTGACTGACGCGCGCGATCCCGAGGGCGTGTTGCGCAAGATGAACGAGGCCGGCGTGCTCGGCCGGTTCATCCCGGATTTCGGCCGCATCGTGTCGATGATGCAGTTCAACATGTATCATCACTTCACGGTGGACGAGCACCTGATCCGCACTATCGGCTTTCTCTCCGGCATTGAGCGCGGGCGCTTCGCCACCGAGCATCCCGTATCGAGCGAGATCATCCGCACCATCGACAACAGACGCGCGCTTTACGTCGCCGCCCTCTTGCATGACATCGCCAAGGGCCGCGACGAGGATCACTCGATCGCCGGCGCCCGCATCGCCCGCGAGCTTGGCCCGCGCTTCGGCCTGACGCCATCGGAGACGGAAACAGCGGCGTGGCTGGTGGAGCACCACCTCGCCATGAGCCTGTTTGCCCAAAGCCGCGACCTCAACGATCCAAAGACCTTGCGCGATTTCGGCGCGCTGGTGCAGAGCCGCGAACGGCTAAAGCTCCTGCTTGTGCTGACCGTCGCCGATATCCGCGCCGTGGGCCCGGGCGTGTGGACCGGTTGGAAGGGCCAGCTCCTTCGCACGCTTTACTTCGAGACCGAGCCTATGCTCGGCGGCGGGCACACGACCTTGACCCGCAGCGAGCGCGTCAAGCGCGCTCAAGACGCTTTGCGCGAGCGCCTGTCGAGCTGGCCGAAGGACGAGCTTGAGCGCTTCATCGACCGGCACTATCCCGCGTATTGGCTCAGGACCGACCTCGACGTCATCGCCGAGCATGCCGGGCTGATCCGCGACGCCGAGGCGCAAGACCGGCCGATCATGACGCGGATTGCAACCGACGCCTTCCGCGGCATCACCGAGATCACCTTCCTCGCGCCCAACCATCCGCGGCTCCTCGCCATGGTGGCAGGCGCCTGCACCGGCGCCGGTGCCAATATCGTTGCTGCCCAAATCTCGACCACGCGCGACGGGATGGCGCTCGACACGATCCAACTCGAGCGCGAATTCGATCATGCCGAGGACGAGGAACGCCGCGCCAAGAGAATCGCCGTCACTATCGAGCGCCTGCTGCGCGGCGACACGCGGCTTGCCGACGTGGTCATGACCAAGCGGAAGCCGAAGCCCAGGCTCTCCGCCTTTACGGTCGAGCCGCAGGTCGTAATCGACAACACGCTGTCCGATGCGCTCACCGTGATCGAGATCAACGGTCTCGATCGGCCCGGCCTCCTCTACGACGTGACGCGGGAGATTTCCGATCTCAATCTCGACATCGCCTCGGCGCATATCGCCACCTTCGGCGAGAAGGCCGTCGACGTGTTCTATGTGACCGATCTCACCGGCAAGAAGATCACCAGCAAGAGCCGCGAGAGCGCCATCCGCGAGCGCCTGTTGAAGGCGCTGACCGCGCGCCACGACGCCCACCTCGTTCCGGCTTGAACGCATGAAGCTTTATCGCGGCGTTGCTACCGTCGGTGCGATCACTGCGCTGAGCCGCGTGCTCGGCTTCGCGCGCGATGTGCTAATCGCCGCCGTGCTCGGCACCTCCTATGTGGCCGACGCCTTCTTCGTCGCGTTCCGCGTGCCCAACATGTTCCGGCGCCTGTTTGCCGAAGGGGCGTTCGATTCGGCCTTCATCCCGCTCTTCGCCAAGCAGCTTCACGCTGGTGGGCCGGATGCGGCCCGCACTTTCGCCGCCCAGGCGCTCGCCTGCCTCACCGTTCTGCTCGTCGTCTTCACTGTGCTCGCCGAGATTGCCATGCCCTGGCTCATGCTGCTGCTGGCGCCGGGATTCGCGAGCGATCCGGAGAAATTCGTGCTCGCCGTGCTCTTGGCGCGGATTGCCCTGCCTTATCTCGTCTGCATGTCGCTGGTCGCGCTCTACACCGGCATCCTCAACGCCTTCGGCCGCTTTGCCATCGCCGCCTTCGCGCCGACCTTGCTCAACGTGGTGCTGATCGCCGTGCTGCTCGCCTTTGTCGCCTCGGGAAGCGATAGCAAGAGCACTGCCGGCGTGGCGCTCGCCTGGGGCGTCACCGTTTCCGGAATACTGCAAGTTCTGGTGGTACTGTTCGCCGCGGTCAGGATCGGCATGCGCGTGCCCTGGACGCGGCCGCGCCTCACCCCCGACATGCGGCGGCTGGCGGCGCTCGCCGCACCAGGCATCCTTGCCGGCGGCATGGCGCAACTGACCTTGGTGATCTCGACCATCATCGCCAGCTTGCAGGAGCGCGTCGTGTCCTGGCTCTATTACGCCGAGCGGCTGTTTCAGCTTCCCCTCGGCATCATCGGCGTCGCCATCGGCGTGGTGCTCCTGCCTGCGCTCAGCCACAAGCTTCGCTCGGGCGACCACGCAGCGGTGCTGGCAAGCGAAAACCGTGCGCTCGAATTCGCCCTGCTTCTGACTCTGCCGGCGGCAGTCGCGCTGTTCCTCGCGGCCGACCCGATCATTCGCGTCCTGTTCGAGCGCGGCGCCTTCACCGCGGCCGACACCGCTGCAACCGCGGCGATGCTCGCCGCCTTCGCGCTCGGTCTTCCGGCCTATGTCGCGATCAAGGTGCTGCATCCGAGCTTCTTCGCTCGCGAGGACACCAAGACGCCAATGCTCTTCGCCGGCATCTCGATGGTCGCCAATGTCGTGCTCGCCCTTGCGCTGTTCCTCACCATCGGCGCGACCGGCATCGCCATTGCGGCAACGCTCGCCGGGTGGATCAATGTCGCGCTGCTTGCGGCGGCGCTGCGGCGGCGCGACAGCCTCGCTCTGGATCGGACCTTTCGCCGCCGGTTTCTCGGTATCGCCGCAGCGAGCGCGGTAATGGGCGTGGTCGTGTCGGCCCTGATGCAGTATCTCGGCCCCTGGTTTGCGCCGGCGAGCGGCTTTCTGGCGCAGGCGCTGGCGCTCGCCGTGTTGGTGGGCACCGGCCTCCTGACCTATCTCGGCGCCGCGCATCTATTCGGCGCGGCGCAACTCCGCGAGCTGATCAGGACCTAGCGACGGGGTCATGTGCTTGCGCTTGGCCCCCGCCCGCGCCATAACCCGCGCTTCGACTGGAGCAAGACATGCAAAAGGCCAAGATCAACACCCGCGTCTTCTCCGGCGTGCAGCCCACCGGCAATCTGCATCTCGGCAACTATCTCGGCGCCATCACCAAATTCGTGGCGCTGCAGGACGCGCATGACTGCATCTATTGCGTGGTCGATCTGCATGCCATCACCGTGTTCCAGGACCCCGACGAGCTCGCCAGGAACACGCGCGAGGTGACCGCGGCCTTCATCGCTTCCGGCATCGATCCCGAGAAACACATCGTGTTCAATCAGAGCCAGGTCTCCGGCCACGCCGAGCTTGCCTGGATTTTCAATTGCGTGGCACGGCTCGGCTGGCTCAACCGCATGACCCAGTTCAAGGAGAAAGCTGGCAAGGACCGGGAGAAGGCGAGCGCGGGTCTCTACGTCTATCCCAACCTGATGGCTGCGGACATTCTGCTCTATCACGCCACGCATGTGCCGGTGGGCGAGGACCAGAAGCAGCATCTGGAGCTCGCGCGCGACATCGCTCAGAAATTCAACAGCGATTTCGCCAAGTCGATCGCCCGCGAGGGCTATCCCGGCGGCTTCTTCCCACTGCCCGAGCCGCTGATCACCGGTCCCGCCACCCGGGTGATGAGCTTGCGCGACGGCACCAAGAAAATGTCGAAGTCAGACGAGTCGGACATGACCCGCATCAATCTGACCGACGATGCCGACGCCATCGCCAAGAAGATCAGAAAGGCCAAGACCGACCCCGAGCCGCTGCCGTCTGAGGTGAAGGGGCTAGAGGCGCGGCCCGAAGCCGACAATCTGGTCGGCATCTATGCCGGGCTTGCGGAGATCTCGAAGGAGGCCGTGCTGCGCGACTTCGGCGGTGCGCCCTTCTCCAAGTTCAAGGACGCGCTCGCCGAGCTTGCCGCTTCGCGCCTCACGCCGATCGGCGACGAGATGCGCCGCCTGATGGCGGACCCGGTGGAGATCGATCGCATCCTGGCCGAGGGCGCGCGCCGCGCTCACGCCATCGCCGATCCGATCCTCGCCAAGACCAAGGACATCGTCGGCTTCATCCGCAGCTAACGCCAGTTATTTCTATCCACGACAGCGGTCATGGTGAAATTGATTGCATGGAATATTGCCCAGCGCGCCGTAGCATGGCGTGAGCTTATCGATTCGAACCCCGACATCGCCTTACTTCAGGAAGCACCGCCGCCGCCGGCGGATGCGGCGGCGAAGGTCAAGGTGGATGGCACCGAATGGCAAACCGGTGCCGGCCGGAATTGGCGAACGGTCATCGTACAACTTTCAGACAGGGTGGAGGTCGAATGGATTGACGCAATGTCGCTCGTCGAGGCTTGTGGTGGTGAACTGGGAGTAAGCCGACCAGGAACGCTGGCCGCAGCGAATATCAAGCCACTATCGGGCGAGTCCTTTATCGCCGCGTCGGTCTATGGCGCATGGGAAAAGCCCCATAGCATTACTCGGAGCGACTTCATTTTCGCTGATGCTTCAGTCCACAGGCTGATCTCCGATTTATCGGTGTTCGTTAGTAAGCGGCAGCGTCAGAACATTCTAATCGCAGGCGATCTAAACATCCTTCACGGGCATGGCGAGCATGGCGATGCTTACTGGGCTCGACGGTATGAGACCGTCTTCAGCCGAATGGCAGCCCTCGGATTCAAATTCGTTGGCCCGCAGAAACCGCATGGAAGGCAGGCCGATCCATGGCCTCAAGAGCTTCCGCCTGATAGCAACAACGTTCCTACTTACTACTCGCGCGGGCAAACGCCTGAGACGTGTACTCGGCAACTGGATTTTGTGTTCGCCTCGGAGCGCTTTGCCGAGCGAGTTCATGTTCGGGCGCTCAACGCCCCGGATAAGTGGGGACCGAGTGATCACTGCCGTGTTGAAATAGAAATTGACTAAACATCCCCTCACCCTGCTCGGCCTACCGGACCTCGCTTCCCTCTCCCGCAAGCGGGAGAGGGTGGTTCGAGCGAAGCGAGAACCGGGTGAGGGTGATTAAGCGCCCGCTTCGACGCCGGTTCCGATCGGGCACGACACGCCGGTGCCGCCGATCCCGCAATAGCCGTGCGGGTTCTTGGCGAGATAGTGCTGGTGGTAATCCTCGGCGAAATAGAACGCGGGCGCCGGCAAAATCTCGGTGGTGATCGGGCCCATGCCGCTCGACTTCAGCGCGGCCTCATAGGCCGCCTTCGAGGCTTCCGCCGCGCGCCGCTGTGCATCGCTGAAATAGTAGATGCCGGAGCGATATTGCGTGCCGACGTCGTTGCCCTGGCGCAAGCCTTGGGTCGGGTCGTGCGCCTCCCAGAACAGCTTGAGCAGTTGCTCGTAGCTCACCCGCTTGGGGTCAAAGACCACCAGCACCGCCTCGTTATGCCCGGTCAGCCCCGAGCAGACCTCTTCATAGGTCGGATTCGGCGTGAGCCCGCCGGCATAGCCGACCGCCGTCACATAGACGCCTTGGGTCTCCCAGAACTTGCGCTCCGCGCCCCAAAAGCAGCCGAGCCCGAACAGCGCCTTCTCGGCGCCTTCGGGGTAGGGGCCTTTGAGCGGCGCGCCGCTGACGAAATGTTTTTCGGCGGTGGGGATCGGCTGAGGCCGGCCGGGCAGCGCCTGGTCGGGCGAGGGCATCGAGAGGGGTTTGCGCTTCAAGGTGAACATCGAGGTCTCCAGGTTGGACGGCAATTCCCCCAGTAAGCCGCAAAACCCCCCAATTGCTCCTAATTGCCCCCTAATTGATGAACACTTCGACCGGCTTCCGTTTCTGGCCGAGCCAATAGAGCAAGACGCCGAGAATGCCGAACACTACCCAGGTCGGCGCCTGCAAGATGCTGGTCATCACCGGGTCCCAGAACACCGGGCCAAGCGTCGCCTCGATCCAGGTTTTGGCAGCGGCGAGGCTTTCTGCATTGAGCGCCTGCCATTGCTCGCCCATCGGCGTGACCACCCAGGCGCCGCCACCCGCTAAGGACTTGGTGGCGTCGATCACGGCGGCGACCATGGCGAGCAAAAGCAGCCAGACGCCGAGAATGCGCAAGATGAGGAGCATGGCCTCAAGTGGCGGATTGATGCTGTGCTGCTTACATAAGCTATTGCCGGCTCACGTTCAAATCATGACTGCGTCAGGATCGCGTGAACTCGGCGGGGGCATGCCCCAGCTTGCTTGAAGTCGAGGGTCGCTCCGCTATAGTGCGGCGCTTTCTTAAAGGAGAGGTGGCCGAGTGGTCGAAGGCGCACGCCTGGAACGCGTGTAGGCGGGCAACCGTCTCGAGGGTTCGAATCCCTCCCTCTCCGCCATATTTGCCTGAGCCGGCTGGCCCGCGCGGGAAGGCGAAAGGTGATCGGCCTTGGATTCCAATCGGACCGCTGCTTCGCTGCGTCAAGCTGACAACGCCACTTTGGCCGGCGAACCGATCTTGGACCTGTTGGAAAAGCGCCTCGGCCGGCGCTA